>NZ_VZPF01000030.1 GCF_008801695.1 Pantoea stewartii subsp. stewartii | reverse complement strand
GCTCTGGCCATGGTTCGGGCGCTGAACAGAATGACAAAGGCAGGAATGCCAGAAAGTGTCCGTATTGCCTGAAACTCTGCCCTGCTACAGGGACACTCGCCCCGAATCTGATTTATTCAACAAAGCCGCCCAGATCATGAGTAAACAGGTTAAATGCACCAGGATAAAGCGCATTTGCTGAGTACGCACTAATCCTGCCGATTTATTCTCATCTTTTGTAGTTTGTCTCAGCTAAAAACATGCCCTCTTAAGTGGATATCAGCATGCAGATCGATGTCAGGGCATACGCGCATTTCAGGGTCAGCAAACCGAACCAATGGGCTGGCGCTGTCTGTCAGGCGCGCCCTGCATCGAAAACGCCACGACACCGACAGTCATCCCTGCCACGCAGACCCGCGACAACGACAGGCGCATCCACTGTCTACCTTGTCACGGTGTATCGCTATATAATCAAATACATTACGCTACAGGGGACCCTCATTGAAAATCAGACTGAATCGCCTCGTCTTTGCAGGCTTACTTATCTTTACCGCATGGAACAGCTACGCCAGCCGCATCGTGACCGATCAGCTTGGCCGTAACGTTACAATCCCGGATCGGGTTGATCGCGTGGTTGTGCTTCAGCACCAGACGCTGAATCTTCTGGTGCAGTTAAATGCGACAGATAAAATTGTAGGGATACTGGCTAACTGGAAACAGCAGTTAGGGGACAATTACGCAACGCTGGTGCCTGAGCTGACGCATAAAGCAATGCTGGGTGATTTGACCCATGTTGATCTGGAAAAGCTAATTGCACTGCATCCACAGGTGGTATTCGTCACCAACTATGCGCCGAAAGAGATGATTGACCAGATCTCCGCACTGGGCATTCCTGTACTGGCGATTTCACTGCGTCACGATGACGCCGGGCAGCAGGGCGAAATTAATCCCAGTATGCAAAATGAAGATAAGGCCTACGATCTCGGGATAAAGGAAGGCATCACCCTGATAGGTGAGGTGGTGAACAGGCAGCAGCAGGCCAAAGCTCTCATCTCAGCAGCCTTTGCGGGGCGTAAAGAGGTGACTGATCGTCTCCACGATCTCCCTGAACAGCAGCGTGTACGCGCCTATATGGCCAATCCCAGTCTGACGACATACGGTGCCGGGAAATATACGGGGCTGATGATGACCCATGCTGGCGCACTGAACGTGGCAGCATCGACTATTCAGGGTTTCAGGCAGGTCAGCATGGAACAGGTGGTGGTCTGGAATCCGCAGGTAATTTTTGTGCAGAACCGCTATCCGCAGGTTGTTCAGTCGATTCAGCACGATCCGCTCTGGCAGACCATTGATGCTGTCAAACATCACCGTGTCTGGTTGATGCCTGACTATGCCAAGGCATGGGGCTATCCGATGCCAGAAGCCATAGGGTTAGGTGAACTGTGGATGGCGAAAAAACTCTATCCTGACAAATTTCGCGATGTGGATATGCAGCAGCGGGCCGACCGCTGGTATCGCCGCTTTTACCGGACCGCCTATCATGAAACCTCTCCAGATTCTGGCGGCCGGTAGTCTGCGCGATGTGTGGCCGGTGCTGGTTGCCGCGTTCAGCGCGGAATACGGCATAACGACACAAACACACTATGGCCCGGCTGGTTTACTGCGTCAGCGCATCGAACAGGGTGAAGTCGGTGACATGTTTGTTTCGGCCAACCTGCAGCATCCCACAAGCCTGTCGCGACAAGGTCTGGCAGAGGACACCGGTCATTTCATCGATAACAGGCTGTGTCTGACTGCCAGGCGGGAGGATGTCTCTGCAGAAGACGACTGGCTGTCATTACTGCAACGTGATGATTTACGGCTGGCAACCTCAACGCCCCTGTACGATCCCTCAGGGGATTACACGTGGCAGTTATTCGAAAACATTGAGCAGCGATATCCCGGTCAGGGCAGCCGAATCCGGAACAAAGCAAACGCCCTGGTTGGTGGCCCGGACAGTCTGCCTGTTCCTGTTGGCAGACTGGCAGCCCAGTGGCTCATTGATGAAGGCTACGCTGAACTGTTTATCGGCTATGCCAGTTATGCGCCCCGCCTGAGGCATCATCAGTCCCTGCTGGTGCTTAATATTCCTCCTGCTTACAACGTACGGGCGCAATACGGCTGGGCCACTCTTTCACCCTCCGCCATACCGCTTGCCGCCTTCCTCCATACAGATGAGGCACAGCGTATTTTGCGGCGTTACGGTTTTTTGCCACCGTCTGGTTCCAGAAAGCCCGCACAAGGTAAAGCCTGTCTCTGACCCGCCAGTGCGGGCTGTAACAGTGCCTTGAAACTTTTTCACCTGTCGATATGCAGACTCGACATTTAGCAAAAGAGCCGTTATCTTTGGCTGTCTGGATGTCTAAACGTATATATGGTTACAAGAGGTGATTAAGTCATGCCAATCAGGATTCCCGATGAATTACCGGCAGTGAATTTTTTACGTAACGAAAATGTCTTCGTGATGACGTCGTCGCGCGCCAGTGTTCAGGAGATCCGCCCACTTAAAGTTCTGGTACTTAATCTGATGCCTAAAAAGATTGAGACCGAAAACCAGTTCCTGCGCTTGCTCTCTAACTCACCTTTGCAGATTGATGTCCAGTTGCTGCGTATCGACAGCCGTGAATCGCGTAACACACCCAGCGATCACCTTAATAATTTCTACCGTAACTTTGAGGACATCCAGCACGATAACTATGATGGCTTAATCGTTACAGGTGCGCCGCTGGGCCTGGTTGAATTTAACGATGTCGCCTACTGGCCCCAGATACAGCAGGTGCTGGCGTGGGCGAAAGATCATGTTACCTCGACCCTGTTTGTCTGTTGGGCTGTACAGGCAGCACTGAATATTTTGTATGGTATTCCTAAACAAACCCGACAGACGAAACTTGCAGGCGTATTTGAACATCAGATTCTCCATCCCCATGCCTTACTGACGCGGGGATTCGATGATAATTTCCTCGCTCCGCATTCGCGTTATGCGGATTTCCCCACTCAGCTGATCACCGATTACACCGATCTGGAATTATTTGCTGAATCGGAACAAACCGGTGCCTACCTGATGGCAAGCAAGGACAAGAGGCTGGTGTTCGTTACGGGTCACCCGGAATATGATGCGTTAACACTGGCGGGAGAGTTTCAGCGCGACTATGACGCAGGGCTGAACCCTGACGTGCCGTACAATTACTTCCCCCACGATGATCCGCAGCGTCATCCACGCGCCACATGGCGTAGCCATGGAAACCTGTTGTTTTCAAACTGGCTGAACTATTACGTCTATCAAATTACGCCGTTTGATCTGCGCCATATGAATCCGACGCTGGAATAAGCGCACATTCATTACAACTGAACCGTGTTAGCTGGCTGGCAACACGGTTTTTTTTCGTCCTTAAAAATATTTGAAAGGCATTACCTAAAGGAAAATAAAAATAAAACCATAAATTTCAATGGTATAAATATAATATTTAATTAAAATGGAAATAGTTTTTGATTTTGCATTCAAAATACATATGCTCTGCTCCTGTAGAGCACTAATCACCCTTTTTGTGGATCGACCATGTTGATCTGCCTGTAAACAGGAGAGAGCAAGCATGACAGACTCAGTTATTACCCACGAATTACACTTCCAGAAGCCCTTTTATCATCTTGAAAAACAGCTTCTTACTGAAGAGACCGTCGCGTTTTTACAGGATCTGGTTATCCGTTTTGCCCCCCAACGCGATACGTTATTAGCGGCGCGACAGGCACGACAAGAAAAGTACGATGCCGGGTCGTTACCTGATTTCGAAATGGAAACGGCTTCCATCAGAGAGCGAGAATGGACGATTCGCGGTATTCCCTCGGATTTACGGGATCGTCGCGTGGAGATTACCGGACCGCCGGATCGCAAAATGGTAATTAATGCCCTGAATGCGAACGTAAAAGTATTTATGGCTGACTTTGAGGATTCCCTGGCACCGACCTGGGAAAAGCTGATGGAAGGGCAGCAAACCCTGCGTGAAGCCGTGGCTGGCACATTGTCTCATACCAGCGAGACAGGCAAGATCTACCAGCTTCGCGCCGATCCGGCTGTCCTGATGTGTCGGGTACGCGGACTGCATCTGTCAGAGAAACATGTCAGCTGGCAGGGCAATGCCATTCCTGGCGGACTGTTTGATTTTGCACTCTACTTTTTTCATAACGTCACGAATCTCCTGGCGAAAGGTAGCGGTCCCTATTTTTATCTGCCTAAAACGGAAAGCTGGCAGGAAGCGGCCTGGTGGCGAGAGATCTTTAGCTTCGCTGAGGATCGTTTTGATCTGGCGCGAGGCACAATTAAAGCCACAGTCTTAATTGAAACGCTGCCCGCCGTGTTTCAGATGGACGAGATTCTGTGGAATCTGCGCGATCATATCGTGGGCCTGAACTGCGGGCGCTGGGATTACATTTTCAGCTACATCAAAACATTACGGGAACATGAAGATAGGGTTCTCCCTGATCGTCAGTCCGTGACCATGGCTCAGCCTTTTCTGGATGCTTACTCGCGGTTGCTGGTTAAAACGTGTCATCGCCGCGGTGCCTTTGCTATGGGCGGTATGTCGGCGCTTATTCCAAGTAAAGACAGCGCACGTAATCAGTGGGTGTTGCAGCGCGTCAGGGAAGACAAGCAGCGCGAAGCCAGTAACGGACATGATGGCACCTGGATCGCACATCCAGGCCTGGCCGATACCGCAATGGCGGTGTTTAACCAGGCGCTGGGCGATCACCCCAATCAGCTTCATGTTCTGCGCCACGAAGACGCTCCGGTGCAGGCCGAACAGCTTCTGGCGCCCTGCGAAGGCGATCGAACGGAAGCAGGGATGCGCGCCAATATCCGTGTGGCATTGCAATACCTCGAAGCCTGGATTAGCGGCAACGGCTGCGTTCCTATTGACGGCCTGATGGAAGATGCCGCCACCGCCGAAATCGCCCGTACCTCTATCTGGCAATGGATCCATCACAAGAAAACTCTGCGCGATGGGCAGCAGGTCACGGCGTCGCTGTTTCAGCAGTTGCTCAACGATGAGTTGCACACGCTGCAGATGAATCTGGGTGATAAGACGTTCAGTTCAGGCCGTTATGAGGAAGCGGCGCGATTAATGGCGCAAATCACTACCGAAAACGAACTGGTTCCTTTTCTTACTCTGCCGGGCTATCGACTGCTTCCCTGACATAAGGAGTGGTTGCCATGACACGTACACAACAGATTCAGCAACTCGAACAAGACTGGCAGGAAGCACGCTGGCAGGGAATTACCCGCCCTTACAGCGCACAAGATGTTATCTCGCTGCGCGGTTCAGTTCTGCCAGCCTGTACGCTGGCCGAGCGGGGTGCCGGTAAACTCTGGTCATTACTTAATGGCAGCGCGCGCAAAGGTTACGTCAATAGCCTCGGCGCTTTAACCGGCGGTCAGGCATTGCAGCAGGCCAAAGCCGGAATAGAAGCCATATACCTCTCTGGCTGGCAGGTAGCCGCCGATGCCAATCTGGCGGGGCAAATGTATCCCGATCAGTCGCTGTATCCGGTGAACTCGGTGCCTGAGGTTGTCACCCGGGTTAATCAGACCTTTCAACGTGCCGATCAGATTCAATGGGCCAACGGCATTGAACCGGGCGACAGCCGCTTTATCGACTATTTTCTGCCCATCGTGGCGGATGCCGAAGCGGGCTTTGGTGGTGTGCTGAATGCCTTTGAACTGATGAAGGCGATGATCAGCGCAGGGGCCGCAGCGGTCCACTTTGAAGATCAACTTGCGGCCGTGAAGAAATGCGGCCACATGGGAGGCAAGGTACTTGTGCCTACCCAGGAGGCCTTACAGAAACTGGTTGCTGCACGCCTGGCCGCTGATGTGATGGGTGTTCCCACCATTCTGCTGGCGCGAACGGATGCCGATGCCGCTGACCTGATCACCTCTGACTGCGATGACTATGACCGTCCGTTTATCCGTGGCGATCGTACCGCGGAAGGCTTCTACCGCACTCATGCCGGCATCGAGCAGGCTATCAGCCGCGGTCTGGCTTATGCGCCTTATGCTGACGTGCTGTGGTGTGAAACGTCGACGCCCAACCTGGCGATGGCGCAGCGCTTCGCCGAAGCCATCCATGCCCGCTTTCCCGGTAAACTGCTGGCTTACAACTGTTCGCCTTCGTTTAACTGGAAAAAGAACCTCGACGACAGCACCATCGCGGCCTTTCAGCAGGCGCTCAGTGAGATGGGCTATCGCTTCCAGTTCATTACCCTGGCCGGTATTCACAGCATGTGGTTCAACATGTTCGACCTGGCACAGGCTTATGCTCAGGGCGAAGGCATGCGTCACTATGTTGAAAAAGTCCAGCAACCAGAGTTCGCTGCCCGGGAGCGGGGGTACAGTTTTTCCTCGCATCAGCAGGAAGTGGGCACCGGCTATTTCGATCAGGTCACCACGATTATTCAGGGCGGTCAGTCCTCCGTTACGGCGCTGACCGGATCGACCGAAGAGCATCAGTTTTGAGTGAAGTCTGTGTCTTTCCCGCCCGGTAACTGTGGGCGGGCTTTTTCAGGAGTGGATTATGCCACCACGTGAATCCCTAATCGCGCACACCATTCTGCAGGGCTTCGATGCGCAGTATGGCCGTTTTCTTGATATTACGGCGGGTGCTCAGCAGCGTTTTGAACAGGCTGAGTGGCTGGCCGTACAGCAGGCTATGAAGGCACGAATTCATCTTTATGACCACCATGTGGCGCTGGTTGCCGATCAACTGCGCGCACTGAACGGGGCGGCGCACTGGGACGATGCTTTTTGGCTGAAGATCAAAAACCACTATGAAACCCTGTTACCCGGTTATCCGCGTTATGAAATTGCTGAAAGCTTTTTCAATTCCGTTTACTGCCGGCTGCATGGTCACCATGCATTACAGCCGGAACGGTTATTTATCTTCAGCTCGCAACCGCCTGCGCCACAACGTCAGGTTTCGCGTCCACTGGCGCGAACCTATCGGCCCGATCGGGGCTGGCAAACACTGCTGCATGAGGTGCTACGCGATGTGCCTTTGACGCTGCCCTGGCAGGATCAGGCGCGCGATGAAGCCTGGATTGTACGCCATTTGCATGAGGCGTTCTCTTCCGCGCAACTGGCACAGGGCTGGCTGGACGTCTGTTGTGAGCTGTTTTACCGCAACAAAACCGCCTGGATAGTGGCTCGCCTGCATCTGCCCGACGCTATCCTGCCATGCCTGTTGCCGGTTCAGCGCAGCGAGCAAGATGAATTGTGGATCGATACCTGCCTGACGGATGTGAACGAGGCCAGCATCGTGTTCGGCTTTGCCCGCGCGTACTTCATGGTTTATGCCCCATTACCCGGCGCGCTGGTCGCATGGCTGAAGCCTGTCTTACCGGGTAAAACGCTGGCAGAACGTTATATGGCCATCGGCTGCCAGAAACATGGCAAAACGGAAAGCTACCGGGAATATCTGCAGGCGCTGGAGCAAACGGATGCCGCCTTTGAGATTGCGCTAGGCATCCCTGGCATGGTGATGCTGGTCTTTACGCTGCCGGGCTTTGATCGGGTGTTCAAAGTCATCAAAGATCGCTTTGCTCCGCAAAAAGAGGTCACGGAAGAGCAGGTAAGGGCCTGCTATCAGCAGGTTAAAGAACATGACCGTGTGGGACGCATGGCTGACACGCAGGCCTTTGAAAAGTTTGCGCTGCCGCTCGCACGCATTACGCCAGCACTGCTGGTGGCGTTCCAGAATACGATTGCCGGAAAAATGCGTATTGAAGGCGATCGCCTGATCATCAGTCATCTGTGGCTGGAACGTCGTATGCAGCCGCTTAACCTTTTTCTGGCTGAGGCCAGCGACAGCCAACGCGCTCAGGCCATTGAAGAATATGGCAACGCGATCAAACAACTGGCTGCCGCCAATATCTTTCCCGGTGATATGCTGTTTAAAAATTTTGGCATCACCCGTCATGGACGCGTGGTGTTTTATGACTACGATGAGATTCGCCCGATGCAGGAACTCCATTTCCGTGACGTGCCTGCGGCGCGTTACGAGGAGGACGAGTTAAGCGCCGAGCCCTGGTACAGCGTTGGGCCAGATGATGTTTTTCCTGAAACCTTTCGTTATGCCCTGTGCAGTGAGCCGAAAGTCGGTGCGCTGCTCCAGCAACGGCATCCGGAAATTTTTGACGCGGGCTGGTGGCGCGCCCAGCAGCGGCGCATTGCGCAGGGGCATATTGAGGATGTTATTGCCTGGCAGCCCGCCCAGCGCTTCTGTGTGCGCTATGGCAGCAGGCTTGCACCACGTTATAAAACCCCAGAGCATCCCGACCAGGAACGGGAACCGCTTCAGCCGTCACTCTTTGCCAGCGGCCAGGAGTCAAACAGATAACCATCAAAGTCGAGATCGTCCACGTTGGAAAATTCCAGTAAACGCTGCTTCACATTTTCCAGATGCTGCCACATAGCCAGCTTAGCGGCGCGGGCATCTTTTTTGATCAGCGCGGCAAGAATTTGCCGGTGATCGACCAGCCACGCTTTACGATATTGGGTATCGCCAAGATGACTGTGCAGCTGAATCCACATAGGGTTGTTTTCGCGCCACTGCCATGACTGGCGAAATACGTCGACCAGCATACTGTTATGCGTGGCTTCAGCGATGGCCAGATGAAAGTGCATATCACCTTTTTCCGGGTTTCCCAGCGAACACGAGGTCAGCTCGCGTTCTTCCAGCAGCAAAGCCTGACGCATTTTGATGATGTCCGCCCGTGTCGCCTGCAGGGCGGCAAACTCCGCGATATTGCTTTCCAGCAACTGTCGCGCCTGAAGCTGCTCAAACGGGCCGGCATCGTTGTGAAAGCACTAATACGGCATGGAGAGTTGTGCGCTGTGACGTAAATACCGGCTCCCCGTCTGACTTCGATCAGCCCTTCGATTTCCAGCATAATGAGCGCCTCGCGAACGACGGTGCGGCTGACGTTAAGCATGCCAGCCATTTCACGCTCGGGTGGCAGGCGCCCGCCCGGGCGATAGGGCGTTTCCACAATGCGCTGCCGGATTTTTGCGGCGACTTGCTGATAAGGACGTTGCTGAGAGACAGATCTCATAGTGATGCTCCCGTCAGATACCGTTGCGGCAAAAATTTTACCACCTCACGATCGGGATAACAGGGTTCAGCGCACGTTAAGATAAGCAGGCTGACGCGTTGGCACGCTGTTTTATTCTTTATTTAACAATAAATTGCGAGAATAATTAAAAGCGGCATCAAGAGATGCCACTTTGGAAACATACAGACTACTTCATCTGATGATTTGTTACTTCAGCATGAAGTCATATTGCATACCGGCTTTCACATCCCAGTAATTGAGCCGGTCACCCAGTGAGCTACCGGGGCGCTTCTCCCTGGCTCTGTCGGCGGCAATATACATGTTCAGGCCTTTAAACGGGCCCTCTGCGACGTTGTACAGGATCGCGCCCATCAGGCCCACTCCGTTGATTCTGGTGTGACGCTGTTTGTCTTCATAACCGTGGGTAAGAATCGGGCCCAGCATAACGCCGACGTTCGGGGTGAAGAAATATTGCCCGCCAAGCTGAACAGACAGCATGCCTTCTTTATTGCGATCAATACTCAGCGAGTCGGGATAGCCAATATCCGTATAGATAATGCGACCATCAATATCATGGGTAAGCTTACCCACGGCACCAAATAACCGGGCATTCGCAAACGAATAGGTTAATCGCCCGGAAATCAACGCCGTCTCGTGGTGATAACTGAGAGGCTTACTCATCCCCTCAACCTGACCATAAAAACCCATCAGCTCCCATTTGAGTGCGCGATCGTCAGCAAAGGCATAGGTTTTTTCGACGATGCTTTGCACCTGAGTCGATACATCTTGTTGATAAGAGGCACCCAGTGAATACCGCGAAGAAGCATCGTGCCAGGATCCCACCAGATAGCCGCGGCTCCGATGGGGATGGTATTTCCCTGTTGTGCTGTTAATCACGCCTTCATCACGCACGCCCGTGGCAGAGTCGACATAATAGAACGCGCGCTTACGCCACATTGACCAGAATTCCAGATTCTCTGTCGCCTCAAAGTGGGCCAGCGCACCTTCAGAAATTGTCTGTATCGTGCGTGACGAATTATCGGCGATCAACGGGATGCGCCAGGGCAGGCTGCCGTAACCATAATCCGTCCCAAACCGCCCGAGCGTCAGGCGAAGATTCTCTGCCGGTTTAAGTTTGACCGCGCCAATGGCCACACCAAAGCTGTCGTGGCCGTCCAGATAATAGCGGGTGCTCCAGCCGGCGTTTGCACCCAGCTTGTACACATAATACGCTCCCGCGCTCACGCCGATGACGTCATTGTAATAGCGCGTATTCACATCAATCAGCCCACCCTGTACCCAGGCGTAAATATGACGATCTGAACCCGCGCTGGGTTTGTCGGCCCGCCGAAAATCGTTTTTCAGACGAATGCGCAGGCTGTCCTCATCGTCATTAATCGCGGCAGCATAAAGCGGAGAGGACGGGAAAAACAGGCTGACAAGCAGAATGCAAAATAGGGCAATTTTCATCACGTATCCATACCGTATGTGAACAGAGCCGGATGACGTCGGGCCGGGCGGTTATCCGCATGCCTTGCGTTTTACCTTTCCTGACCCGCGTCAACCCGACCAGATTAAGGCCGGGTGCATTTATCCTGTTGCCAGACCTGCTCGTAGTCGTAGCCCGTCAGGGCTTTCACGACCTCTTTGGTTTCGGGTGTGCAGTCGGCTTTATCGCCGCCTGCCTTGAGGCGATCAATTTCATTCACCAATACCCGATGCGTTTCGCGTGTCAGTTTAAATTTGAAGGTCATATATAAACTGATCAGTAACAGACCGCCGGTGCCGAAGACCAGGAGCCCGGTAATCGCGTTGAGCGCACTTTCCGGTTGAATTAACTGGCCTTTAACAAAATGATTGTGTTCCAGTACCGCACCCACCACCATAATGGCGACGGCCACGGTACTTTTTCGCATCAACGTCATGACGCCAGCAAAAACGCCTTCGCGCCGCTGACGCGTGACCATTTCATCCACATCGGGAATAAAGCTGTAAATATTCCAGGGGATAAAGGCTTTGTTGAATAATAGGTAATCATTCTGTTTTGTCTGCACTGTTTTGGTAGAAAACGCTGATGCCAGACAGAACACCGTCATACGCAAGCATGTAACGCATTGATTTTATGTTATCTGAAACAACCGTTTTCATAGTACCACAGCATAAAATCCATTTATTCAACAAAGCCGGGGATAAAGTAAAGCCCCGCACGGCCAAAACCCAGCAGGACAAAAATGAGCGTGGTCAACCACCATGACGACACTGCCGAATGGCCGATAAACATTAAAATCAGATAACCCAGCACACCTAAAATACACAGGTAGGAAATACGCATGGCGTAGGCGGGCCTGACATTCAGTTTATCCAGCATAAACATGAAAAGCAGCGTGGAAGGAATGGAGACGGACGTCGCAATGGAAAGATAGGCCGACGCGTTGGCCGCATCCAGATTTAAACCGTAGACAACAAAGTAAACGAAGACAGCAATAAAAATATCCAGTGCAGTAAATGAAGAGATATAGATAATTAAATGTTGTCTGAATATTTTTATTTTGAAGGTTGTCATTAACTCGACAAACATATTTTTCAGGTGGCTCAATAATCCGAGGCTGGGACCCGTATTGCGCCGTTCAAACTCTTCCGGGTTCATATTTTTTGACTCCCAGGTACAATACCAGGTAATCAACACCACAATAAAGAACAGGCAGGAAAACATAATACCGGTGTAGGTATAGGTCAGCGCCGAATCCTGGCCAAAATACTGAATCACAATGCCCGGCAGGCTTTGTTGAATAAATGGATTTTATGCTGTGGTACTATGAAAACGGTTGTTTCAGATAACATAAAATCAATGCGTTACATGCTTGCGTATGACGGTGTTCTGTCTGGCATCAGCGTTTTCTACCAAAACAGTGCAGACAAAACAGAATGATTACCTATTATTCAACAAAGCCCCGTCTTGCGTCACTCACCAAACCCATTGTCAGCCTGACCGCCATGCGCCTGATCGAGCAAGGGGATATCACACTGGACGACGATATCACCCGCTGGCTTCCGGATTTCCGTCCCTGCCTTGAGAACGGTGAGCCAGCCACTATCCGGGTGCGGCATTTGCTGAGCCATATGTCAGGTTTACGCTATCGTTATTCCGCCCCGGCGGATTCGCTTTATCACTCACGCAATGTGTCAGACGGCATCGACTATCAGCCCGGACTCACCCTGGAAGAGAATCTGCAGCGCCTTGCGGGCACCCGGTTACAGTTCCGTCCCGGCACCGGCTGGCGTTATTCCCTGGGCATCGATGTCCTCGGTGAAATCATGGTGCGGGCGACCGGTAAAAGCCTGCCAGAACTGGTGAATCACCATATAACGAGCCCACTGGGGATGGCAGACACGCTGTTTAGCGTCAGAGACGCATCGCGATTAACCACGGTCTACACGGACGACAACCCGGTGCCTTCAGTCATGCGTGATAATCAGCAGATCCCTTTCGGTGAAGGCGCCGCGATTTTTAGCCCCGGCCGTATTCTCAAACCCGATGCCTGGCCGTGCGGCGGCGGCGGTATGGCAGGAACGGCCCTCGATTTTATGCAAGTGCTGGAAACCGTCCGGCGTGAAGGCGCGCCGCTAATCACGCGTGAAAGTTTTGACTACATGACGCAGGAACACGTGACGGCAAACTGGGCTACGCAGGGGCCGGGATGGGGATTTGGTGTGGGCTGGGCACTGCTGGTGGATCCGGATGCTGCCCTGTCGCCTCAGTCAGCCGGTACGCTGTCGTGGAGTGGAGCGTATGGACACACCTGGTTCGTGGATCGTCAAAACGCGCTGTGCGTGGTCGCCATGACCAATACCACACCGGAGGGGGTGAATGGGCAGTTTCCTGTGATGGTGCGTGATGCCGTCTATAAAGGTTTACTAAGCGCCTGATATGACAGTCCATCAGCCACTGGCGCGCTGGATCGCGCCAGTGATCTACGCGTCGATTTCCGGACTCGCGCACGGTGCAAAGCCCGTTCCTTAACGACCACTGTAAGCCTGGGTAACCTGGCGCGCTTCCCGAATGACCAGCGCGCCCAGTTCGGTAATGCGATCGTCAGTCATGCGGGCAATTGGACCCGAAATCGACAGCGCGGCACAAGGCTCGCCGTGTTCGTCATAAATGGGTGCCGCCACGCAACGCAAGCCGAGCGCATGCTCTTCGTCATCGAAAGAAAATCCACGGGTACGTATTTGTGCCAGGTTAGTTTTCAGGCTCTGCGGAGACATCAGCGTATTGGGTGTGTAGTAATGCAGGCCCTTCTGGTGCAGCAGCGCGGTCACTTTGTCGTCGCTGAGATGGGCAAGAAAGGCTTTGCCCGCTCCGGAAGCATGCATGGGCAGCTTGCCGCCGATCGGTGCGGACATGCGCATGAGCTGCGTGCACTGTACCTGGTCAATAATGACCGCCTGGAAGTCGCTCAGGTCCAGCACCGCCAGATTGACCGTTTCGCCCGAACTCTCCATCAGTGAACGTAACACCGGATGCACCAGCGCCAGCAGGTTGCGGCTCTGCAAAAAACTGCTTCCAACCACAAACGCATGCGCGCCGATTGTCCAGAAACCCAGATCGCCCACCTGGCGTACAAAGCCCTGCTGCTGCATTGTGGTCAGCAGACGATGGGTGGTCGAGTTTGGTAAACCCGCCTGTTGTGCCAGTTCGGTAAGTGCCACGCTACCCTGTGAACTGGCGATCAACTCCAGCAACGTCAGCCCCCGTGTCAGTGACTGAACCTGACCGCCAGCCGGAGCGGGAGGTGCCGACGTGCTGCGAGGTTTTTTACCGCGTTTGGCGGCAACAGGCGTAGCCATAGAGTCTCTCCTTTCACATAGTGGAAACCATTTTCGTTTTAATCACCATAAATGCAAACGCTGGTGCGCTGGTCAGACCTGCTCTCCGTCTCCGCAATCCGCCGGGCCTGACCGGATGTGGAGGCACACGCTGGAATGAAACCTGTGGGGGTAATTTGCGATGTGGTCAGGCGCGTCAAGGTGAGGCAGATATTTTAGTCATCCTGCCAGCCGCTATGTTGCGGTGGCGCAAAGCCAGCGCGATCGGGTGGAAGATTATGCGGCTGTAAAAACACATCGGTGAGCGGCGTGGCGCGCGGGCCTTTCAGCTGAGGACGACGCAGACAAAAAAGAAGGCAGCCCGCAGGCTGCCCTCTTTATCAGTTGAACCGCGCATCGCGATCCGAGGTCATGTCATACAGCTGGTACTTGCGTCCCAGCATCTGACCGCCATCGCGGGTGAGCGGAACCCAGTTAATCTGCGCACGGCCACGCGTTGGCGTCACGGTAAACAGATCCATTGGGATGGAAATGTAGAAACCTTTCGTAAAGTCGCCTTCGCCGTACTGCTGAGAGGAGACATTGGTTTTGGTCGCATAGACGCCGACCATGACGCCGCTGTCGAAGCGTTTAGAGACATCCAGCGTGACGCCTTTATCCTTCGCCAGATACTGGCCGATACTGGCCTTAACCAACACATCTTCCGCAAACCACGGCCGCCAGTAACCTGTCAGGTTGCCGGTCGGGGCTTCGTAATGCGTAAACCGCATCATGTCGTTCCAGTCACGCTGGCGCACATAGTTGGCGTCTACGCCCACCGCCCAGTTGCTGTCCACCGGACGATAAAGCACTTCGCCCCCGACACCACCGTACATGGTTTCCAGATAGCCGCCATAGACCTGGCCGTAGAAACCATTGCCCAGATAATCCATGTAGTTAGCCTGCAGATCGTTGACGTAAACGTTGTTCTCAACGTAGTCACGAATATGCGTACGCACGCGGGGCAGGGTAGAATCGGCGGGGGCACCGTTGTAGTTGAATTTATTATAGTTATTTGCCACGTTAGCAAACAGGCTGCCACTGACCAGCAGATGATTGGTCAGCCAGTAATCGACGTTGCCCATGACGCCGACCTGATACAGATAGAAGCTCTCCGGGCCGCCGACAGACTGATTGAGTACCGGAGACAGACCGTAATCCAGGCGATCTTTGCGAATAAACATCCCCTGCTCGGTCTGACCCGGATCGACCGGATTTTTGCGTACCTGCTGCAGAGACTGCTCATGTCCTAACGGGTAGCCAGTCAGATCATTACGCAGGCTGGCAACGGACGTTTCTGTCGTCACCTGCGGCATATTGAAGCGCGACTCTGTGACGTTAATCGTATCGATGCCGTCCGGCAGGTTGTTCATGATGATACGATTGGCGCGGTCGACCCCTTCGCGGGTATCGCGATATTTGGTCTGCTCGCCCGATACATACAGCGTATTGCCTTTGGTCTGGATTTTCGGGCCCGCCAGGCCTGCGTCGTACTTCAGCGCAGACAGCTGATTGCCTGTCACCGTGGTCTCCAGCAATTTCGGCTGCGGATGCGGATCATAGGCCGGTTTAGGGCTGTCGATATGATCCTGATGCATATCGTTAAAGTTAGTCCGGATGGTAAAGCCGAACATAAAGGTATTGCCGCGCTCATAGCTGGCATTGATATCCGCCCAGTCAGTTACGCGGTAGATCGCACCGACGTTAACTTTACTGCGCTGCGGCAGGCGTCCGGCAAAATCATCTTTATAATCATTGCCTTCATATTCCACTTTCAGGCGCAGCGGCTGCCACGGCGTTTGGTATTCAATACCGCCGAACACGGCAGAAGGGCCGTGAAACATCTGAGAACCGTTAATCGAGCCAGCCTGTCCCACGCCCGGGCGCTGACAGAAGCTGTCGCTGTAAGAGCAGAAGGGGTTGGAAACGGTTCCGCTGTTGCCCAGATAGCCCCAGCCAAAGCCCAGCGTAAAGTCAAAGGGCCCCCAGGCTTTGGTGGCGACCAGATATTCACTGTCAAATAAGCCGGTACCGCCAAGATCGCGCGTACCGAACGAGACTTCAGGTAACCAGTATCCTTCCTGCCACAGCCGCAGTTTCAGGTCGAAGGCTTTATCTTTATAGCTTTGATTACCACTGAAACTCTCTACCGCACTGTAACGTCGTGTCCGCACATCGGTGTAGCGCACAGTCGTTTCCAGCCAGGGGAAAAGCTGTAATGAGGCGGAATAGTAGCGATACTGGTCATTATCGCGGAAGTTAAGGCTGAATTCGCCTTCTCTTGCCATTCGCGCGGTCGGTACCTGCATCAGCCCTACGCCGCCGAAATCAGACTGCGACGGCGTGACGGGCGCCTCATACATTTCCGCCTGCGCCTGGCAGGCGCTTGCTACTGAAACAGCCAACAGGCTGAGAAGATAACGTTTTTTCATCAGTCTGGTATCCGGTGAGTCAGAACAGAAACAAGGCGGCTATTCAGATCGTCAAAGGCGCCTGGCAGGCTCCATGAGGAAAAGCCCACAAAAATAATGCTGCCAGGTTCAGGTTCGACATGGCGATGGTTCCAGTAAGCAATCGGGACGTTCTGCGTCGTTCCGTCTGGCGCAATCACAACCGCGAAATTGCGTTCTGCGCCGGCCAGCCGTGGATGGTCACGCAGGTATTCCCGCACGGACTTGCCCGGTTGCCAGGCTTCGCGTCCGGCTCCGGCAATCGCGCCCAGCAGCAGCACATGATGACTGGGCTGAGTGAGATAGAGATCATAACGCCCGTCCAGGCGGCGGTTGTCTGCTGAATGCAGCCGGATGCGATCAGGATCCAGCGTGACGAGCTGACGGCCCGTCACCTTCATGTTGCTGAACTGCCGAATCACCGCCTCAATGGCGGCGGCTTGTTCACCACTGCTGTCGGCCCGCCAGGTACGCAGCGCGGCCAGGGCCTGCTGATACTGCTGCCGGGCCTGGGCTGTCGCTCCCTGCTCAGCAATCACGGCCCGTCGCCAGTCGGTTTGGGCCATTAAGGCGGGCTGTGTCACCAACTGCGCCAGATTTTCGACCTGATTGAGTTGCACACTGGCGGTGTCCTGCGGGGCATGGACGGTAACCTGACCTGCGGCACGGGCACCCAGACTGGTAAGCAGGCTCACGCCTGCCAACAATAGCGTTATTTTTTTCATGATTTCGCCGGTTTCAGAATGGTGATTTCAACAGGGAAGGTATCGGCAGCAAGCATCTGTCGGGATTGCACGACCTGACCGCTGCTGTTATCGATCCAGAACGTGTTTTGCCACTCACGGCCAAGGCTGTCGATACGTAACGCCTCATGCCAGACGCGGCAGGGGATGCGGTTTCCGGCAATCGTCAGAACTTCATCATCGCCACGCTCGAAAGTGGAACTGACGGTGGCGCTCTGGAATTTGCCCTGCCCGGTCCACTGCACAATCCGCGTCCAGTGCTGGCCGTTGGTCAGCGACAGGCCTTTCGCCAGCGGATCCTGTTGCAGGTTACTGACGTTCATCAGGTTGTCGGGCAGGCCCAGCGTTTTAATCAGCCTGCCGTGGGCCGTTACCAGCATGGACTGGTCACGCGTAATCCATTTTTGCTGGCCGTTTTCGTTGTAACCCAGCACGACAAAAATGCGTGGGCCGTCATTAATGCGTGCATACAGGCTGGCGTAGGGCAGCGCATCAATTTCCTGAGGCGTGACAGTGACATCTTTTGGCCCTTCGATGGCCATTATCACCGTCTGTTCGAGTCCTTTTTGCGTTTGTGTACAGGCCTGCAGCAGCAGGCAAACGAGCAGCAGCGGAAGTTGGCGCACAATGTGTCCCTGATAAATGATGCCAAAGTAAAAATAACCACACGAATGTGTGGTTATGATTAATGCTCCCATACCTCTGTTCTTTCAGCTGCCGACACGCTGGCGTCCTCGTTGCAACACACTCACCTGCGTAAATGCATCACGACTCACACGTTCGCGGCCTTGCTGCAGCCTAAAGAATCAGGGTACCCATCAACGTGTGGTGCCCGTTGTGGTCGTGGTAGTTGTACCCGTATTTGCCCCGTCACCACCGCCAGAAGCGGCAACGCCGAGTCCTACTAACGCGCCGAGCACGCCGATACCTACAGCGGTAGTCGTACCTGCGGAGATTGTCCCCGCCTGTGCGCCTGCTGCGGCACCAGCTTCTTCCGGTGCCGCATAAGCGCTGGAAGAGACGGCGACGAGTAATGCCAGACCGGCAATCATGCGTTTTTTCATAACAACACCTACATTGGTTGAATGAAGGATTGCTATCCAACACATTCGCGAAACAGAATAAACGGTTATCGCAAACCGAAGGACAGACCCATTATGGGCGCGTCCAGTATAGGGCAACAAAATACCAGAGTTGAGTAGTCTTAAAACCTGGTAAATGACGCGTAAAAAAACGGGGCAAATTAAGCGGATTCAGCGTTAACTTATTTTAAATTGGTGGATTTACCGTGAAAGGCCGGATATTTGTCTGTGAGTAAGAGGAAAGCAAAGCGGTTTCTACTTATTTAGTATCTTTTGGTACGGAATGAGAATAATCGGAATTACCTGAATAAGCGTAAAATCCAATCACCTTATAAAACAAGAGGTAAGAAGCATTGGCTTACCGTTTTAGATCCGGTTTTTAGTAGGGTGATGCGCTCTGCGCAGCGCGAGGTTCAGAATTGCCGCAGTGCATTTTAAGAATTTTCCAGTCTGCCAGCAGGCTTTTCAGATAAAAAGCAGCGTGCCCGATCGTGATGACAAAAAAAAGGCGGCCGGCAGGCCGCCTCTGTCACTATACGATTAGCGCCATTTCTTGTAGCAGTTAATTAAGGCGTTAGTCGAACTGTCATGACTGGTAATATTACTGTCATCTTCCAGCTCCGGCAGAATACGGTTAGCCAGCTGTTTGCCTAATTCCACGCCCCACTGGTCAAAGGTGAAGATATTCAGAATTGCCCCCTGGGTGAAGATCTTATGCTCGTAGAGCGCAATCAGCGCGCCCAGGCTGAATGGCGTGATTTCGCGCAACAGAATTGAGTTGGTCGGGCGGTTCCCTTCAAACACTTTAAACGGCACGATGTGCGCGACAGATTCCGCCGATTTACCCGCATCAGTAAATTCTTTCTGCACCACTTCGCGTGACTTACCAAATGCCAGCGCTTCGGTCTGAGCAAAGAAATTCGACAGCAGCTTAGGATGGTGATCGGCCAGGGCATTGTGGCTGATGGCAGGTGCAATAAAATCGCAAGGTACCAGTTTAGTGCCCTGGTGAATCAACTGATAGAACGCATGCTGGCCGTTGGTGCCGGGTTCACCCCAGATAATCGGGCCCGTCTGATAGGTCACCGGCTGGCCTGCGCGATCAACGTACTTCCCGTTCGACTCCATATTTCCCTGTTGGAAATAGGCTGCAAAACGGTGCATGTACTGATCGTAAGGCAGGATAGCTTCGGTTTCCGCGCCAAAGAAGTTGTTATACCAGATACCAATAAGCGCCAGCAGAACGGGGATATTCTTTTCGGCTGGCGTGGTAGAGAAGTGCTTATCCATGGCATGCGCGCCACTCAGCAACTGCTCAAAGTTCTCAAAACCAATCGACAGAATAATGGACAGGCCAATGGCCGACCACAGCGAATAGCGGCCGCCGACCCAGTCCCAGAACTCGAACATATTGTCGGTATCGATACCAAATTCGCCCACGGCTTTAGCATTGGTGGAGAGCGCAGCAAAGTGCTTCGCAACGTGTTGTTGATCGCCGGCCGTTTTCAGGAACCAGTCGCGTGCGCTGTGCGCATTGGTCATGGTTTCCTGGGTGGTAAAGGTTTTTGACGCCACCAGAAACAGCGTGGTTTCGGGGCTGAGGTCTTTCAGCGTTTCGGCGATGTGCGTACCGTCAACGTTGGACACAAAATGCATGTTCAGGTGGTTTTTGTACGGGCGCAGTGCCTCAGTCACCATAAACGGCCCCAGATCGGAACCGCCGATACCAATGTTCACCACATCGGTGATCGGTTTGCCGGTGTAACCTTTCCAGTCACCGCCAATAATGCGCTCGGAGAAGCTTTTCATTTTCGCCAGCACCGCGTTGACTTCAGGCATCACATCTTTGCCATCCACCTTGATTGGCGTATTGCTGCGGTTGCGCAGGGCGACGTGCAGGACGGCGCGATCCTCCGTCCGGTTAATTTTTTCGCCCGAGAACATGGACGCAATCGCGCCGCTTAAATCGGTTTCTTTTGCCAGGGCCAGCAGTTTATCGAGCGTCTCCTGCGTGATGCGGTTTTTCGAGAAATCTACCAGCATCTGGTCGTCAAAGGTGGCTGAGAATTTAGCAAAACGATCGGCATCCTGGGCAAACAGGTCGGCGATTTTCGCCGTTTTCATCTGTTCATAATGCTCTTGCAGCGCTTTCCAGGCTGCGGTTTGGGTCGGATTGATATTTTTCATGGCAACACTCTTGTTGATATTAAGAACCGTCATTCCATCGGGGTCGCATCGTACCCGGTTAGCATTTCAGTATGACCACAGTTGCAACTGAAAGGAAAAACTTTGTCAGTGCGATGGTGTCAGCGCACGATTACAGCCCGTTTCGCAGTGGATGATGCGGCAATCATTCGGACTGTTTCCATGGGCGAAAGGCTGAAAAGTATGGCGCAACGGCAGCCCACGAACATTGTGCCGCATCAGAATGTGACGACGTTGCTGAAGCCATTTAGCACTGTAGTCGCAGAGATTAGGCAAAATTTGTTATCCGGTGCGCTCTGCATGAAAAATTGTCCCGTGACGGTCATTGACAGCAGGGCCAGAAATCGCTAAATCTATGCGCGCTACTTGCGCACCTGTGCGCAAGCCAGAAGAGGCGCGTCGACCAGGCAGTGTGTTGGAGGAACCGTATCCAGAGATAACACATCAGGGGGAGCGACGCCGAGGTGGTCAACATCACGGTGTGTTGACTGTCGGCTACAGGGGCTGAATCCCCTGGGTTGTCACCAGAAACGTCCACAGTCGGACGTTTCGCAAGGTGGAGCGCTTCTGGGTGACTCGTCTATTCGATTTTACCCGTTTCTGCTCTTTCCTTGTGCTTAGGCTGAATTACTGTTTCTCATCTCTTAACGGGTGAGGGCAACGTATCCTGACACGAGGTCATACAATGTCTCTGAATCTGAATGTAGCGAAATTTGGCGGTACCAGCGTTGCCGATTTCGATGCCATGAACCGTAGCGCCGATGTGGTGTTGCAGGACAGCAATACCCGGCTGGTGGTGCTTTCTGCCTCTGCAGGCATCACCAATCTGCTGGTCTCCCTTGCCGAAGGTCAGGAGACATCGCAACGCGCGGCGCAGCTCGATGATATCCGCCGCATTCAATATGCCATCATCGATCGCCTGAACAATCCAGACGTTATCCGCGATGAAATCGACCGCATTATCGACAATATCGGCATGCTGTCTGACGCCGCGGCTCTCGCCACCTCCAGCGCCTTAACCGACGAACTGGTCAGCCACGGCGAACTCATGTCGACTCTGCTGTTTGTCGAGATCCTGCGTGAGCGCGGGGTCAATGCGGAATGGTTTGACGTGCGTAAAGTCATGCGCACCAACGATCGCTTTGGCCGTGCGGAGCCTGATGTTGCCGTACTGGCCGAGCAGGTCAGTGTGCAGTTGCAGCCGCGCATTGCCGCCGCTCTGGTGGTCACGCAGGGCTTTATCGGCAGCGAAGAAAAAGGACGCACCACCACGCTGGGCCGCGGCGGCAGTGATTACACGGCCGCCCTGCTGGGTGAAGCATTAAACGCTGCGCGCGTGGATATCTGGACAGACGTACCGGGCATTTACACCACCGATCCGCGTGTAGTCCCGGCGGCTAAACGTATTGATGAAATCACTTTTGAAGAAGCGGCTGAAATGGCCACTTTTGGTGCCAAAGTTCTGCATCCAGCCACGCTGCTGCCCGCTGTCCGTAGCGACATTCCGGTGTTCGTCGGCTCCAGTAAAGATCCTGCAGCGGGCGGTACGCGCGTGTGCAATGAGACGGCGAATCCGCCGCTGTTCAGAGCGCTGGCGCTGCGCCGCAAGCAAACCCTGGTCACGTTGCACAGCCTGAATATGTTGCATACGCCGGGCTTCCTGTCTGAAGTGTTCAATATCCTGGTGCGTCACAACGTGTCAGTGGATCTGATTACCACCTCGGAAGTCAGCGTCGCGTTGACGCTGGATACGACCGGCTCGACTTCAACCGGCGACCATCTGCTGAGCCAGGCGTTGTTAACCGAGCTCTCATCCCTGTGTCGGGTGGAAGTAGAGGAAAACCTGGCGCTGGTGGCCATAATCGGCAATGAACTGTCGAAAGCCTGTGGGGTAGGTAAAGAGGTGTTTGGCGTACTTGAGCCCTTTAACCTGCGCATGATTTGCTACGGAGCCAGCAGCTATAACCTCTGCTTCCTGGTGCCAGGTGACGATGCGGAAAGTGTGGTGCGTACGCTGCACCACAACTTGTTTGAATAAGCGCCGCTGACATCAAAAGAAAGCCGGACCCTGTCCGGCTTTTTACTGACCGGCTGTGATGCCGCCGGACATCATTCCACGCACGTCGCTGATTTTGCTAAAAGGATGTTTGTTGATGCTTGCCACCTTAACCCGTCTGTTCCCCCTGTGGGCCGTCCTGTTGTCTGTCGCGGCTTACTACTCGCCCACCACCTTTCTGGGTATTGGCCCGTGGGTCGCGTATCTGCTGATGCTGATTATGTTCGGTATGGGCGTCACGCTGAATATCAATGATTTCAAACGCGTCTTAACCCGTCCGGCACCGGTGCTTGCAGTTACATTCCTGCACTATCTGGTGATGCCCCTGGCGGCATGGGCGCTGGCAAAACTGTTTAACATGCCGCCCGATCTGGCTGCCGGGATGATTCTGGTGGGCAGCGTTGCCAGTGGAACCGCCTCGAACGTGATGATTTATCTGGCGAAAGGCGATGTGGTGCTCTCGGTGACCATCTCCTCGGTGTCCGCGCTGGTTGGTGTGTTTGCCACGCCGCTGCTGACCCGTTTTTATGTGGATACGCATATTCAGGTTGATGTTGCCGGTATGCTGCTGAGCATCATCAGGATCGTCGTGATCCCTATCGGGTTAGGGTTGATCATTCACCACACGTTTAACGGTCTGGTTCGTCGGGTAGAGCCTTATCTTCCCGCTTTTTCAATGGTGTGTATTCTGCTGATCATCAGTGCTGTGGTCGCCGGTAGCCAGAGCTTTATTGCCTCGGTTGGCGTGATGGTGATCGCCGCCGTCATGTTACATAACGCTATTGGTCTGCTCGGCGGTTACTGGGGCGGCAAGCTGTTTGGCTTTGATGAATCTACCTGCCGCACGCTGGCGCTGGAAGTGGGCATGCAGAATTCAGGGCTGGCGGCGACGCTGGGTAAACTGTATTTCTCGCCACTGGCTGCACTGCCGGGGGCGTTGTTTTCCGTCTGGCACAACCTTTCCGGTTCCCTGCTGGCGGGCTACTGGTCCGGTAAGCCCACAGATAAAAAGCCGTCATCCCGTCCCTGAGAGACACAGTGCGAAGGCCAAACGGCCTTCGCACTTTCTTTAGTCATAATCCCGCTCATCGTCAGGCTGCTCCAGAACCGTGTAAGCGACCGCGCAAAACAGCGAGTTCAGACGCTTCATATCGCCCAGCAAGCCCAGGTGCAGCGAACTGGTTTCAATGCTCTGAATGTTCTGCTGATGTAACCGATCAACATGCGAGTGTGAATAGCGGCGTATTTTCAGGCGAAAGCGGTGTTTGGCGCGGCGTAGCCGCTTAGCGCTGGTAACATCGTGAGATAAAAATACCGACAGGCTCAGCCGTAGATTCGCGATAAGCTGCTCATGCAAGGCTTCCAGCTCTTTCAGGCCCTCGGGCGAAAAGGTTCGCCGGGCAGCCAGAGATTTATCGGCGACGTCCCCGCTCATGCGCTCGATAATGTCACCGGCCTGCTCCAGATTCAGCGACATTTCTATGATTTGCCCCCAGCGGCGGGAATCCTCCTCTGATAAATCCTCTTTCGGCATGCGCGCCAGATAGAGTTTGATGGCGGTATACAGGACATCCACATCATCATCCAGCCGCCGTACCGTGCGTTCTGCCCGCGACTCGCCGCGCACCACCTGCAGAAACGTATCCAGCATCTGCTCCAGCACGTCGCCCATACGCAACGCTTCGCGCGCAGCATTCACCAGCGCCAGAGCGGGCGTATCCAGCGCGCTGCTGTCAAGGTGTCTGGGTTTTAGCGTGACGTCACTTTCGGCATCGTCCGCTATCAGTCGACGGCACAGGCGTGCCATCGCATCGGCAAAGGGCACCATGATAATGCAGCGAAACAGGTTGTAGAAAACGTGAAAGAAGATCACCAGCTCTTCGTCATTAACGGGCAGTTTATCCAGCCAGCCCGCTACGGTTTCAACAAAGGGCAGAATTATTACACAACCCGTCAGCTTAAACAGAAAGCTGCCCATTGCAACGCGTTTACCGGCCGCATTGGATCCGCTGCCGTTAATAACCGCCAGTAAGCCGCTGCCCAGGTTCGCGCCGATTACCAGGCACAGGGCCACCTTGAAGGCGATCACGCCTGTGGCGGTCAGTGTGGCGGTAATCAGCACAGCGGCGAGACTGGAGTAGCTGATAATGGCAAAGACGGCTCCGAGCAGAGCGTCCAGCATTACGTCACCGGTTAAGCTGGAAAACAGAACCTGCACGCCAGCCGCCTGGGTAATCGGTCGGGCGGCTTCAACAATCAGCTGTAGCGCCAGCAGAATTAACCCCAGACCTATGCTGGTCCGGCCAAGCTGACCTGCCCGGCTTTGTTTGCGACTCAGGAAGAAAACCACGCCAAAAAAGATAAACAGCGGGGAAAGCCAGGAGAGATCGAATGTCAGGACGCGCGCCATAATGGCCGTACCGACGTCAGCGCCCAGTATCACTACCAGAGCGGGTGTCAGGCTGACAAGATTTTGAGCCACAAACGAGGTAACCAGCAGCGTGGTGGCATTACTGCTTTGCACCAGCATCGTTACGCCGATACCGGCAAGAAACGCCATCGGCTTCTTTTCCACGCTGCGACTGAGCACCCGGCGCAAATCGGCCCCGTAAACGCGCATAATGCCGGAGCGCGTAATGTGCGTGCCCCAGACCAGAAGCGCAACGGCAGACAGTAAGTTAAGCAGGGTTAACACGTAACGTTGCTCCTCAACCATCAGGCTTACGGCATGACAGATTGCCAGCCTGATGGAGAGCGCAATCTGCGAACATGGCTGCCGGACGTTGCGAACTTTTTTCCAGTGTTTTAAATGACCTGCGCAGCGTCGGCCCCTTTAAATGTAGACCACTCTGCGGATACCTCACGACAAATCCGGCTGGCCTCAGGCGGACCTTTCCCGCCGCGCGCGGCCGGTGCGCTTTTTTCTGTGGTCAGTGAAGGGCGTGGCGACAAAGTCAGTACGGCAGGTGATCAGCGGAATAACGGCAACAGAAGTACGGGTTGTGCCGTTCGCCCAACCCGCCAGACCCGGGGCGGCAGTTTACTGTATTTCTGCCGCCAGAAACGGGAAGAGGGTCAGAACGAAACCTGTGCCAGCAGATCGTGATGCACCGGCTTGTCATGAGGAACGCCGAGCAGTGTACACAGCGTGCCGCAGAGATCGGTTTGTTGCAGTTCCAGCCCAGGCTTTAGCGAGAATCCGTCACCAAAGACAAACAGGGGAACGGTCGTTTCCTCCGGCAGCATGCCACCATGTGAGCGGTCGTCGTTCATGCCATGGTCGGCGGTCACCATCACCTGATAGCCTTCTGCCAGCCAGCCAGGCATCCATTGCGACAGGTAACCATCCGCCATGCGTGCCCGGTTACGATACTGGGGCGAGGACAGGCCATGTTGATGACCGGCATAATCGATATTCATCGGATGGATGAGGAGGAAGTCCGGGTTGTGCCGCAACCTCAGGCTCTCGGCATCTTCAAACAGGTGCGAATCGGGGTAACTGTCGTCAACGTAAAAGTGCCCGAACTGGACAGGCAGGGCCGGCGCTTCGGTATGACGATCGCGCGCGGGCTCGAAAGGGCTGCGGTTGTAAAGTTCACTGATCCAGTGATAAGCCGCTGCGGCGGTGGTCAGGCCCGCATCATGCGCATAGTGAAATACGCTCTGTTCGTGACTCAGGCGGTTTACCCCGTTGTGGATGATTCCACTTTGCACAGGCGCAACACCGGTCAGAATGCATTCATACAGCGGACGCGACAGAGAAGGCAGTGCACAGGTGAGATGATAATAATGCCCTTTACCTTGCGCACATTCTGCGTGCAGATAACCCATCGCATGATGGGCAACGTGATGGCTCAGGCCGTCCAGAATCACCAGAATTGTTTTCATGTTGTCCTCTCTTGCTGCGGCGTCTTCACGCCACAGGGGGCGTTTGTCTGCGTCTCTGACGTCGGGCTGTTTTAACGCCGCCAGCGCAACGCCGTCCGGCCGCATCTTAATAGTTGAGTAAGTGCACACTAACCTGACGTAATCCCGTAACCGTTAATGCGGAACAGATTAAGCCTGGCCGGGCCTGAACGCCGCTGTTGGCTGCGCGGAGAGCAACGCAGCGTGTTACCTCAGGACGCTTATCCATTGAGTCGGGTATGGAAGCGGGCGCTAGCTGACTGCCGGGGTTGAAAAACCGAGCCAATGTAAATGTCGGATGTGAAAACCGTATGACAGGACGGCACGACGGAGTGGGTCTGCCAGCCGATATGATCGGTCTGTCCGGTTGGCTTTCATCAAAAGACAGGTTCGTACGGTCCCGGCGGTATAACCCAGGGTGCCGGGGCTGGCATTCCATCGCGCAGTCTGGTGATTTGAAAGACGCTGTTAAGTAAGCCTGACGGCTATATTGTGATTTACGTCACACTAAAGCATGATAATGCCAGAAAACATCCCTTTATTTTCGAGGCGTGAAATGAGTGATAAAAACCCGATAGCACAAAAGATAGCGCGCCTGATGCAATGGGTGCTGAATGCAGGATTGCTGATTCTGGCGTTCATTTTAATGGTCTTCCTGGGCAAAGAGACGGTCCATTTAGCCAACGTCCTGTTCAGCACGGGCGAGCAGGCGTCCTCCTATCTTCTGATCGAAGGCATCGTGATTTACTTCCTTTACTTTGAGTTTATTGCCCTCATCGTGAAGTACTTCCAGTCGGGTTACCATTTCCCGTTACGCTATTTCGTCTATATCGGCATCACGGCTATCATCAGGCTGATTATCGTCGACCACAAAAATCCCTTTGATACGCTGTGCTACTCGGCTGCTATTCTGCTGCTGGTTATCACCCTGTGGCTGGCAAACAGTAACCGGCTTAAGCGCGAATAACCTCGCGTTTGCATGACGGACGGGTGTGCCGTGAATCGCTCTGCGCTAAACTACCTGCCTGAAAATTTTTGGGGGAAAGTGTCATGACGCAAGACCCGCTCCGTTTATTACGTTCACTCAACTGGCTGGCGCTGGACGGTGCTGCTCTGTCGCCATCACTTCGTGACTGGCTGATGGAGGAGGACTCTATGACCAGGCGCTTCGAACAGCATTGCCAGAAGGTCAGGGTGGAGCCCGTTCGTGAAGGGTTTATCCACGCTGACGAATTAGGTGACGAAGGTGCGCTGTTACCCGCTGATCAGCGCTTCTGGCTGCGTGAAGTGATCCTGTATGGCGACGAACAACCCTGGCTGGCGGGACGCACGCTGGTGCCTGAAAGCACCCTGAACGGTCCCGAAGCGATGTTGCAGCAGCTCGGAACGCGACCGCTGGGACGTTACCTGTTCTCCTCTTCAACCCTGACCCGCGATTTTATCGAGCCCGGTAACGTTGAATCGCTGTGGGGACGTCGGTCGCGCCTGCGTTTATCGGGGAAGCCCCTGCTACTAACCGAATTATTTTTACCGGCGTCGCCGGTTTACCGTTACCAGGGTTAAGGATTTGACCTGTGCAAAACAGACAACAAATGACCAAATGGCAGGCTTACAGCCGCCTCATGCGAATTGATAAACCTATTGGCACACAGCTGCTGCTGTGGCCGACGTTGTGGGCGCTGTGGCTGGCTAACAGGGCGATGCCGCCGTTACCGGTACTGATCGTGTTTGTCGCGGGCGTATTTGTCATGCGTGCAGCTGGCTGTGTGATTAACGATTATGCTGACCGCAAAGTCGACGGCCATGTGGAACGCACAAAGCTCCGGCCACTGGCCAGCGGTGCTGTCACGGCGAAAGAGGCTAAAATGCTGTTTGTGGTACTGGGGCTGATCGCGTTTGGCCTGGTACTGAGCATGAACCTGATGACGATTATGCTTTCTGTTGTCGGGCTGGCGCTTGCCTGGGTTTATCCTTTTATGAAGCGCTATACGCATTTGCCGCAGGTAGTCCTTGGCGCCGCATTTGGCTGGGCAATTCCCATGGCCTGGGCCGCGGTTAGTGAGTCCTTACCTCTGGTTTGCTGGCTGGTCTTTCTCGCCAACATTTGCTGGACGGTGGCCTACGATACGCAATATGCCATGGTGGATCGCGAGGACGACCTGAAGATTGGCGTGAAGTCCACAGCCATTCTGTTTGGCCAGTACGACAAATTGATTATCGGCCTGCTGCAACTGGCGACGCTGGGGCTGATGGCGCTGGTAGGGACACGGCTGCATCTGAATGGGGCGTTTTACTGGACGCTGTTACTGGCGGGCGGTTTATTTGTTTATCAGCAAAAACTGATCGCAAAGCGCGCGCGTCAGGCCTGTTTCCAGGCGTTTCTGAATAACAATTATGTAGGGCTGGTGCTGTTTCTCGGCGTGTTAATGAATACTCCGCCGTTCTTAAACCTGTTATAGGGCAGGCACCGAACGTAGCGCCAGTGCGATGCACAGTGTGAGGTTCAGTAAGCAATAAAAAAGGCGACCAGTCAGGTCGCCTTTTTTGTCATGCCAGCACGTTAGCTGTGTGCAACGGCGCTCTCGATGGTCATACGGACATCGCTGGTGACCAGTTCTGCCAGAATGTGCCAGGTCGCCAGCGTCTGCGCCACATCCGCATCGCCACTGTCGCTGATATAGCCTTCATCGCGCAGGGTCAGTACCAGTGTAGAGAACACCGCTTTATCGAAAAACTCAGGCGCATTGATGGCATGCAGTACGCTCAGGCGCTGGGCCAGCGTGCGGCTCTCTTTTTCCAGCGTGCCGCGGTTGATGGTGGGCTTGGCGCTGAGAATCGAGAAGGTGATGGCGTAACGTTGCAGCGTTTCACGTACACCGGCAGCCAGCAACTGCAGCGTACGGTAACGTGCCGTGTTGAACGACAGCAGACCTGCCTCAACGGTAATCAGTCCCTGGCGCGCCAGCTCCTGGCATAAGTCAGCCAGCAGCTGCGGCAGCTGGTCGTTGCCCCAGCGCAGGAACAGCTCGCTCTTCAGCATGGGGTAAATCAGGCTGACCTGGCGCAGCAGTTCGGCTTCGCTCAGGTTACGGTGCTGCTGGATGATGGCCGCAATCAGAGAGGGCATCACCAACATATGGTGGATGTTATTCCGGTAATAGGTCATCAGCACCGCCTGCTCGCGCGGCAGAATAATGATGTCGCCGATACTGTCCTTCTCACTCTCAAACTTGTTCATACTCAGCGCGTGATCCAGCAACGCTTCCGCAGACATGTCAGGCAAAGTGGCATCCGGCGAGTAGGGCACATTACGTAATAACTGGGTATAGCACTCCAGCTGCTCAATCAGCTGTTCACGGGTCAGCGAACGCTGGCGGGAAGCGAGCAGTGCCGTTACGCACAGGTTCATGGCGTTCGCGGCACCGGCTTCATTAATACGTACCATGATGGTGGCGGCGATATCATTGGCCGTTGGCGTTAACCAGCCCGGACGTTGCGCTTCAATGGGATCGATAGACTCACGCCATTCCGGTACGCGCTTGTTCAGATAGTTGATCAGCGGCAACGGCTCACCAAAGTTCACATAACCCTGGCCCAGGTTGCGCAGCTTACGCAGGCCGCGCACCATCTGCATAAAGCCTTCTTTCTCTTTTGCCGCACCGCGTAGCTCTTTAGCGTAAGTACCCACTTCCATTACATGTTCATAACCGATGTAAATGGGCACTAACGTGATAGGTCGCGTGCCGCCGCGCAGCATGGCCTGCAGCGTCATAGAGAGGGTGCCGGTTTTCGGATCCAGCAGTCGGCCGGTACGTGAGCGTCCACCTTCCACGAAATACTCGACGGAATAGCCGCGGGTAAAGAGCTCGCCAAGGTATTCACGGAACACGGTTGAATAGAGCTTGTTGCCTTTAAAGGTACGACGAATAAAGAAGGCACCCAGACGACGGAAAATCGGCCCGGCAGGCCAGAAGTTCAGGTTAATCCCTGCGGCAATATGCGGCGGAACCAGGCCCTGGTAATACAGCACATAAGACAGTAGCAGGTAGTCCATATGGCTGCGGTGGCAGGGCACATAAACAATTTCATGGCCGTCCTGCGCCAGCTGACGTACCCGCTCACCGCCGTTAACGTTGATCCCCTGGTAGAGTCGGCTCCAGAGCCAACCCATCACGCGGTCGGTGATACGAATCGCTTCGTAGGAAAAGTTGGCCGCAATTTCTTCCATCATTTCAATGGCGTTTTGCTGCGCTTTCTCATGGGAGATTTTCTTGCTACGCGCCTCGTCTTCCACGGCTTTTTCAATCGCCTTCGACTGCAACAGGCGATTGAATAAATCCTGGCGAGCCGGCAGACGCGGTCCCACCGCGGCCAGGCGCTGACGGGCAAAGTGGATGCGCGCTACGCGAGCCAGCTTCTGCGCAATCGACTTGTCGGTACCGTGTTCGGTCGCCATACGACGCAGGGAGACCGTGGGCGAAAAACGCACAAAACTGTCGCGGCCATGCCAGAGAACGGCAAAGAATTTCTGAATGCCGTTAAGGAGCCGCAAATGAGGCGGATGATCGTCGCCCTGGACTTCCCGACCCGGCGCACGGCCAAACATGACTGAAACCGGTAACATCTGAACATCAAGTTCAGGATTGCTGCGGTGCAGATCAAGATACTCGTGGAAGATTTTGACCGATTCAAGGCTGGGCACAAAATAGGGGAACACACGCGGACCGTCATTGATAAAGACATGACGCGGCAACAGGGCGCCGTCTATCTCCAGCGGAATAAGCGGATCAGGCAGATCGTGCCGGATGCACTGCGCGCGTAAAGTCAGGAGATCGGCCTTTGAATCATAAGGCAGGACATACATAATAGGCCGGGTAGGATCCAGCCCATGTTCGGACACGGGATCAGCCGGAATGGCCTTACTCTTTACCAGAAATGAAAGGGGTAAGTTCAGCAATTTATAAAAAATTTTACGCCAACCTGACATAGACAACATGAAGCCTCTTGTTAGCAAAGCGGCGCAAGCATATCAGAACGCGCAGCAAAAATCTGTGACAGCGACAATTGTGCGCTGCCCGGTATTGACGTCAATCCTTTGAAACGAGTTCCTTTATCATGACAAATAATGTCACCGGCATTACCCGGATTGTGAAAGCGGCTGGCTACTCATGGCAAGGTCTTCGCGCCGCCTGGCAGCATGAAGCTGCCTTCCGCCAGGAAGCCGTAATTTCACTGGCGGCAATTATCCTGGCCTGCTGGCTGGATGTCGATACTATTTCGCGCATCCTGATGATTGGCGCGGTCATGCTGGTGATGATTGTTGAAGTTCTGAACAGCGCCATCGAAGCGGTGGTGGACCGCACAGGGCAGGAACGTCATCCTCTTGCCGGCCGAGCCAAAGATATGGGATCGGCCGCTGTTTTGCTGGCAATAGTACTGGCCCTGTTCGTTTGGGGAACGCTACTTTGGTCGCATTTGCGATAAGCATTCCATCTCCCGTCAAATTACTGATTTTGGCCTGACTTTTGGTTTCCATTTCACCAATACCTGTATATACTCACAGCGACTGTATAAACAACCAGGGGGCGGGATGAAAGCATTAACCAGCAGGCAGCAACAGGTCTACGACTTGATTCGCGACCACATTAATCAAACGGGCATGCCGCCTACGCGTGCAGAAATTGCTGCGCAACTGGGCTTCCGCTCACCTAACGCGGCAGAAGAGCATCTGAAAGCGCTGTCGCGTAAAGGCGTGATTGAAATCGTCTCTGGTGCGTCCCGCGGTATCCGTTTGTTAATGGAAGAAGAACCTTCAGATGGCCTGCCACTCATTGGGCGCGTTGCGGCGGGTGAGCCGTTGCTGGCCCAGGAACATATCGAAACCCACTACAAAGTGGATCCAGACATGTTCAAGCCCTCTGCCGATTTCCTGCTGCGCGTTAGCGGCATGTCAATGAAAGACATTGGCATCATGGATGGTGATTTGCTGGCCGTGCATAAAACGCAGGAAGTGCGTAATGGTCAGGTGGTGGTAGCGCGCATTGACGACGAAGTCACTGTGAAGCGCTGGAAAAAACAGGGATCAGTGGTGCATCTGTTACCTGAAAATACGGATTTTGAGCCTATCATTGTCGATACACGTGCGCAGTCGCTGACGGTTGAAGGTCTGGCGGTTGGCATCGTACGTAACGGTGAGTGGTTGTAACTCTTCTTAAGGTTGGCTCTTTACGTCAACCTTGACGTTACCCAGTCTGCCCCTGTTTTGCCGCTGTGGGTTCATCTGTAACACCAGCGGCGCATTGCACGGACGTTACATGCGCTTCCTGACAGCTACCGATAAAAAACTGTGGCGGCTGGCGCTGCCCATGATCCTGTCAAATATCACCGTTCCTCTGCTCGGCTTAGTCGATACAGCCGTTATTGGCCATCTCGACAGCCCGGTTTATCTGGGCGGCGTTGCGGTCGGGACGACCGTTACCAGTTTCATCTTCATGCTGCTGCTTTTTCTGCGGATGAGTACGACAGGCCTGACGGCTCAGGCGTTTGGCGCGGGCGATAAAACGGCGCTGGCGCGTGCATTGGCACAGCCCCTGATCATTGCCTTACTGGCCGGCAGCCTGTTTATTGCCCTGCGTCATCCCGTGACGGCATTAACAACCCGCTTTATCGGCGGAGAGGCCGCCGTGCTTGAGCAGGCTGCGCTGTTTATCCATATTCGCTGGCTCAGTGCGCCCGCCATGCTGGCTAACCTGGTGATTCTGGGCTGGCTGCTGGGCGTACAGTATGCCAGAGCGCCGGTCATCCTGCTGGTGGTGGGCAACGTTATCAATATTCTGCTGGACCTCTGGCTGGTGCTGGGGCTGCACTGGGGCGTCGCCGGGGCTGCAGCCGCGACGGCTATCGCGGAATATGCGACGTTGCTGGTCGGGGCACTTATGGTCTGGCGCGTGCTGGCGCTGCGTGGTATCACGCTGCGCAGTCTGGTCCATAGCTGGCGTGGCGATATCCACCGCCTGCTGCGCCTGAATCGCGATATCCTGCTGCGTACCTTACTGTTACAGCTTTGCTTTGCCTCTCTGACCGTGCTGGGAACGCGTATCGGACCTGATGTGGTGGCGGTAAATGCCATCCTGCTGATGTTCATGACGTTTACCGCCTATGCGCTGGATGGCTTTGCTTACGCCGTCGAAGCCTTTGCTGGTGAGGCACACGGCGCAAAAGACGGCAGCAGGTTGCAACTGGTATGGATTGCTGCCTGCCGTCAGGCACTGTCAGTCGCGCTGTTTTTCTCCCTGGTCTATGCTGTTTGTGGCTATCAGATCGTGGCTCTCCTGACATCGATTCCCGCACTTCAACAGGCGGCTGACCGCTTTCTGCCGTGGCAGGTTGTCATGCCGCTGGTTGGCGTCTGGTGCTATCTGCTGGATGGCATGTTTATTGGTGCGACCCGCGGAAGAGAAATGCGCAACAGTATGGCGATTGCCGCACTGGGCTATTTCCTGACGCTGTTAACCGTGCCTTTTATCGGTAATCACGGTCTATGGCTGGCGATAGCCGTTTTTCTGGCGCTTCGCGGCCTGTCACTTTTGCTGGTCTGGCGCAGGCACTGGCGCAATGGCACCTGGTTTAGCGCCTGAGCAACTTGCCTGAAATATGACGCAGGCTACATAAAATTTTCATTTTTTCCGGCAAAACTGAAATTAGCTACTGCAATTATCTTTTAATGGCGCTATCAAACAGCGCTTTATATCGTAATTTTGCCTGATGGCAAAATAAAACGAAATCGAAGGATGACGTGGAGGTCTGCAATGAATAAAGACGAAGCGAGTGGTAACTGGAAACAGTTCAAAGGAAAAATGAAAGAGAAATGGGGCAAGCTGACCGATGATGACATGCAAGTCATTGAAGGTAAACGCGATCAGCTGGTCGGCAAAATTCAGGAACGTTACGGCTACGCGAAAGATCAGGCGGAGAAAGAAGTAACGGACTGGGAAGGTCACAACAAGGATTACCGCTGGTAATCACGTTATTCAGGGATGCTCCTACCCGGGCCGGTACGCTCATGCCGGCCAGACCGCACAAGGATGTGCAATTAACTTCGTTTACTGCGTTTCCTCCCGTCAGCCTGATGGTCATGATCACAATGTTCATGCTGTTCACAGGCTTCAACTTCCGCACAGTTTTCACATAACCCGTGCGCCTCTATCACGCTATGCCGTAGGACAAAGCTTGCCTCTTGCGCCAGCGATGCGATGATTTTTTCTGCGCCCTGCGCCTGCTTTTCCGTGACCACTGCACAGCGATCGCAGACCAGCATCACCGATGTATGGGCGGGTGCGTCGAAATGGTGACACATCACATAGCTGTTATTGGACTCGACGCGGTGGATAAAACCCTGCTCAAGAAGAAAATCCAGCGCACGGTAGACGGTAGGAGGCTTGGCCTGGGGCTCACTGACACGCAACTGATCAAGCAGGTCATAAGCACTGATCGATCCTGGCTGTCCGGCCATCAACCGCAGGACCTCTGCGCGCTGGGTCGTCAGGCGTACACCGCGCTGTAAACACAGTTTCTCAGCCTGGGTCATGATTTGCTCTGGCGTCATGGTTGACATGGAATTTCTCCGATTGACAGGTGATGTTATCTTATCACATTAATGATACGTACGATGCACCTTGCCTGTCTGCACCTTCTCCCTTTACCCGTGCTTATCTGTTCCTTACGACTTTGCGCCCGTCTGCGATGCCAATATATGTCAGAATGTTTGTAAATATTTTTTCCTTTTGCTTTACATCTCACTGAGTTAAGAACTAATGTTTAAAAGTTCTTAATAAAGTGCTGGTCCCGGCCTCCTTCTGTTAACGCTTTTTGGACGGTAACCAGACATAACCGATCGAAAAATAATCAATCAATGGAATTGCGCCACTATTTACTCTGAATTCACAGCAATAAAGCGTTAGCCATCCTCCACAATGGGGCTAACAAACTATTCGGTCGTTAATGTTTTAACGGCAATTTTTCAGGTGATGATAAGCAAATGGCAAAATTAACCGTCCCACGTTCCGTTCTGGTTTTCCCTGCAGTGTTTAATGCTCTGGTTTTTTCATCATCCGCGCTGGCCGCGGGAACCTGGTACGATGCCCGTAACGATGCAATGGGGGGAACGGGCGTGGCGTCCTCTACCTACGGGTCTGCCGTTTTAGCTAACCCGGCGTTAATGACCAAAGCAAAACCCGATGACAACGTCAGCATCATTTTTCCCAGTGCGGGCGCGCAAATTACTGATAAAGACAAGATGGTCGATAAGATCGATAACATTACTGACACGGTAAATCGCTATCAGGATCTGTTTGATAATGCCTCGACGTTAGAGCTGCTGCGCCGTATTCCTGAGATACAGGCTGCGTCAGGGGATCTGGCCAATACGCTCAGAGATTTACGCGGTAACAAAGCCAACGCGACAGCAGGTGTCGCGATTGCAGTCACCGTTCCGAATGAAACGCTGCCTTTTGCCTTTGTCACCAAAGCCTATGGTACGGCGCATGTCCGCGCGAATGTAAAAGAAGGCGATATCGTTATTTTACAAGGCGTGGCTGACGAAACGTTTGCCGGTATTCCTGGCGGTGTATTTGGTCTGCCTAATGTACAAAACTTGCTGGGCTCCAGCGCGAACGGGCTGGCTGCGCTAAATACCGATTATGGTATCGCCGTTGCCCATGAGTTCACGATTGCCGGCCATCCGGTGTCGATTGGTGTGACGCCTAAGCTGCAAAAGACCTGGCTGTATAACTATTCCGCCAGCGTTTATAACTACGATAAAAACGATTTACGGGATGGCCGCTACCGCAGCACCGAAAGCGGGTTCAACGTTGACGCCGGCCTGGCGACGGTATTCGCAGAAAACTGGACGTTAGGCGTGACCGGACAGAACCTGGTATCACGTGACCTGCAAACCAAAGAGGTGAATGGCTATCAGGATACCTATGAAATCCGTCCATTAGTGACGGCGGGTTTAGCCTGGGATAAAGGGCCGGTAACGCTGACAGGCGATGTTGACCTGACCGAAACGCACCGTTTCAAATCTCAGGAAAACAGTCAGTATGCAGGCGTGGGCGCGGAATATCGCGTACTGGACTGGTTACAGTTACGCGCCGGTTATCGCGCAGATATGCGTTCCAACGACGAAAATGTGGCGACCGCAGGTTTTGGGCTGTCACCATTCAACAATTCTGTGCATCTGGATCTGGCAGGCTCGGTGGGGCAAAACAATACCTGGGGTGCCATGGCGCAACTCGGATTTAACTTCTGATTCCGTGCCATTAACGGGCGGGCGATACCTTGTCGCCCGCCCTTATGCTATCCTTGCGCAGAATATCATCACTGTTAACCACCGGATCGACTGCGCTTCATGACCGACACTTTTTCCTCCCAACGCTTCTCTGTTGCTCCCATGCTCGACTGGACAGATCGTCACTGTCGCTATTTCCATCGTCTGCTGACCGGCGATACGCTTCTGTATACCGAAATGGTCACCACGGGAGCCATTATTCACGGTAAAGGCGATTATCTGGCCTTTAGTGAAGAGGAGCACCCGGTCGCGTTACAACTGGGCGGCAGCGATCCGGCTGCACTGGCGCAGTGTGCGGCGCTGGCTGAACAGCGCGATTACGATGAAGTTAACCTCAATGTGGGTTGCCCGTCAGATCGTGTTCAGAATGGCCGCTTTGGTGCCTGCCTGATGGCGGAAGCCGGGCTGGTCGCTGACGGCATTAAAGCGATGCGTGATGTGGTGGATATTCCGGTCACGGTCAAAACCCGTATCGGTATCGATGAACAGGACAGCTATGCCTTCCTGACCGATTTTATCGGCACTGTGGCAGAGCGCGGTGGCTGCGACACCTTTATCATTCATGCGCGCAAGGCATGGCTTTCGGGTCTGAGTCCGAAAGAAAACCGCGAGATTCCACCGCTTGATTACCCCCGGGTTTATCAGTTAAAGCGTGATTTTCCACAACTGACGATTGCCATTAACGGCGGCGTGAAAACGCTGGAAGAGGCTAAAACACATCTTCAGCACCTGGATGGTGTCATGATGGGCCGCGAGGCCTATCAAAACCCCGGCATCCTGGCGCATGTCGATCGGGAAGTGTTTGGCCGGGAACAGCCTGCCGCTGATCCGGTGGCGGTGGTGCGCGCCATGTACCCTTATATTGAAGCCGAGCTGGCAAAAGGCACGTACCTTGGCCATGTGACGCGGCATATGCTGGGGCTGTTCCAGGGGATCCCTGGCGCGCGCCAGTGGCGTCGTCACCTTAGCGAGAATGCCCATAAGCCCGGTGCCGATGTGCGGGTACTGGAGGCTGCATTAGCACTGGTCGCCGATAAGATCCCTCAGGAAGCCTGATACAGTTAAACCAGCCAGCCGGCTGGTTTTTTTTCACCATAATCTGGTGAATCTCGCCAGGTTGATTTTGCATACTTCATACTTAACTCATCACTATCAACAGGTTACTTGTTGGCATGGTTCTTGTAATACGTAACGTATTCATCGTGAGGAGTGAACAAATGGACATTATTTTTGTATTCGGTTTCTTCCTGATGCTGTTGCTGACTGGCGTGTCCTTAATCGGCGTCATTGCTGCCCTGGTCGTGGCCACGATCGTGATGTTTGTCGGCGGCATGGTGATGCTGATTGTTAAGGTGCTGCCCTGGCTACTGCTGGCCGTGGCCGCAGTATGGCTCTATCGGCGCTTTTTCACTGACGAAGACACTCGCCAGCGCGTCCTGTACAGGCGCAGGATCCGCAGGCTGGAGCGGAATGGCAGGGGATAAATGTGTGCGTGATCACACAGTGAAAAATTGGTGCTCAGAATATTAACAACAATCATACTTTTTACTTATGTTTTCTGTCAGGATAGCTGTCGTTGATTCATAACATATTCATCGCTTCTGCCCCTACATGGCTTTGTTGAATAAATGGATTTTATGCTGTGGTACTATGAAAACGGTTGTTTCAGATAACATAAAATCAATGCGTTACATGCTTGCGTATGACGGTGTTCTGTCTGGCATCAGCGTTTTCTACCAAAACAGTGCAGACAAAACAGAATGATTACCTATTATTCAACAAAGCCCCCCTACATCAGTGCGAATGAAAAATAAAAGAAGGGCTTCCTGCGGGAAGCCCTTTTTACATCAGGGAATCAGCAGGCTCGATCCCTGCGTCGCGCGGCTCTCCAGTAACTGGTGAGCGCGGCTGGCCTCTTTCAGTGCAAATTTTTGCTGCTCGGGCACATCGACCTTAATGGCGCCACTTGCCAGTAAAGAGAACAATTCTGCACTGGCCGTTTCCAGCTCCTGACGATTGGTGATGTAGCCGAACAGGGAAGGACGGGTAACAAACAGTGAGCCTTTCTTATTTAAAATGCTGAGATCAACATTGGTCACCGGCCCTGAAGCATTCCCGAAGCTCACCATCAGTCCCTGACGACGCAGGCAGTCCAGCGAGGCTTCCCAGGTCGCTTTCCCCACAGAGTCGTACACCACGCCAACCTTCTTGCCGCCGGTCAGCTCACTGACCCGTTGTGCAATGTCCTCTTGCTGATAATTAATGGTGGCCCAGGCTCCCGCGTTTTTGGCCAGTGTCGCCTTTTCGGCGGAGCCGACGGTGCCGATCAGATGGGCGCCGAGCGCTTTTGCCCACTGGCAGGCAATCAACCCCACGCCACCCGCCGCGGCATGAAACAGAAAAATTTCGTCGGCTTTGACCTTATAGGTCTGTCGTAACAGGTACTGCGTCGTCAGGCCTTTCAAAAAACTGGCGGCAGCCTGCTCGAAACTGATGGCGTCGGGTAACAGCATCAGACGGTCTTCCGCCACGTTATGCAGCTCGCTGTAAGCCCCGAGTGCGGCCTGGCAGTACACGACGCGATCGCCGGGTTTGAAACGCGTGACCGCCGATCCCACGCGGGTGACCACACCCGCCGCCTCGGTGCCCAGACCAGAGGGAAAATGACCTGTCGGATACAGCCCGCTGCGCACGTAAGTATCAATATAGTTCATGCCAATCGCGCGGTTTTCGACCTGGATTTCATTATCGGCGGGATCGGCAGGCTCAAAATCAATCCAGGTCAGGACATCCGGGCCGCCGTGTGCGTTGAACTGAATACGCTTTGCCATGCTTACTCCTGTGATTGTTTCATCATGAAGGTGAGGCACGCCCCTTAACTGAGGTATACTTGCGCGTCCCCACAGAAGATCGGTAATGCATTCACTATGGCAGGAAATAAACCCACCAACAAATCGAACGAAACGCAGGATCGCCAGTTAGAAGGCGTGAAAATGCCCCCGCATTCGCTGGAAGCGGAGCAGTCGGTGCTGGGTGGGTTAATGCTGGATAACGAGCGCTGGGACAACGTGTCCGAACGCGTCGTGGCAAATGATTTTTTCAATCGCTCGCACCGTCTTATTTTCTCAGAGATGCAGCGTCTGCTGGAAAACAGCAAACCTATCGACCTGATTACGCTGTCAGAATCGCTGGAAACGCGCGGCGAACTGGAGATGGCCGGCGGATTTGCTTACCTGGCTGAGCTGGCGAAAAACACGCCCAGTGCGGCGAACATCGGCGCTTACGCGGATATCGTGCGTGAACGTGCGGTCGTACGCGAAATGATCGCCGTGGCGAATCAGATAGCCGATGCCGGTTATGATCCCCAGGGGCGCAGCAGTGAAGACCTGCTGGATTTTGCCGAGTCGAACGTATTTAAAATCGCTGAGGCGCGGGCTAACAAAGACGATGGCCCCAAAAACATCGAACAAATTCTGGAAGCGACGGTTTCACGGATTGAGTCGCTGTTTCAGACGCCGCACGATGGCGTCACGGGCATCGATACCGGTTATCAGGATCTGAATAAGAAAACGGCCGGGCTGCAACGCTCAGACTTAATTATCGTGGCCGCACGTCCCTCAATGGGTAAAACCACGTTCGCCATGAACCTGTGTGAAAACGCGGCGATGCTGCAGGACAAACCGGTACTGATTTTCAGTCTGGAGATGCCCAGCGAACAGATCATGATGCGTATGCTGGCCTCCTTGTCGCGGGTTGACCAAACCCGTATTCGTACCGGTCAACTTGACGATGAAGACTGGGCGCGCATTTCCGGCACGATGGGCATTTTGCTGGAAAAGAAGAATATGTATATCGATGATTCTTCTGGCCTGACGCCGACCGAGGTCCGTTCCCGCGCGCGTCGCATCTATCGTGAAAACGGTGGCCTCAGTCTGATCATGATCGACTACCTGCAGTTGATGCGCGTGCCCGCATTGTCAGATAACCGTACGCTGGAGATTGCCGAGATTTCCCGTTCATTAAAAGCGCTGGCAAAAGAGCTTAACGTGCCCGTGGTGGCGTTATCTCAGCTGAACCGCTCACTGGAGCAACGTGCCGATAAACGTCCCGTAAACTCGGATCTGCGTGAATCGGGTTCGATCGAGCAGGATGCTGACCTGATCATGTTTATTTATCGTGACGAGGTTTATCACGAAAACAGCGACCTGAAAGGGATCGCAGAGATCATTCTGGGTAAGCAGCGTAACGGCCCGATCGGTACCGTACGCCTGACATTTAACGGTCAGTGGTCACGCTTTGATAACTATGCAGGCCCGCAGTACGACGACGAATAATCCGTCACTGGCCCGCCATGCACGATCTGTGCATGGCAGGCAGGACCGTGCAAAATAGTGTTGGACAACGTCGCAGTGAATCGGGTTATCTGTAGCAAAGCGACACTGACACGCGACGGAAACAGCATGACGCACGTAGACGATTACGATCTAAAAATCCTTACTCTGCTCCAATCTAATGGCCGTTTGACCAATCAGAAACTCAGCGATTTGGTCGGTCTTTCTGCTTCACAATGTTCACGTCGGCGTATCAATCTTGAACAGGCCAACCTGATTCTTGGCTATCACGCACGGCTGTCGCCGGACGCGGTGGGGCTGGGCATTGTCGGACTCATTGAAGTGCGGCTCATTAACCATACTGCTGACTATGTCGACAGCTTCCATCGCATGGTGGAACAGGAAGACGCAATTATTGATGCCTATAAAACCACCGGTGATGCCGACTACCTGCTGAAAGTCGCCGTGGCCGATTTGGCTTCACTGAGCGCGGTAATCAGCCAGCTGTTAGCCGGTCACCAGAGCGTTTCCCATGTCAAAACATCGGTGGTACTGGGCAGACTCAAAGAGAACGGATTAATGATGGGCGAGCAGCAGGCTGTGCGCCAAAAAAGAGCATAATGCGCGCAGGTGGTGCATGATGTGGCGGAATGATGCGTTTTTTATGCGTATTTGAGTCGTGCAATGCACAATCGACCTCCCCGGCGGGGCAGTAAAATCCGGTAAGACGCTTATGCCTGAGCGCCTGCACAGGCTGGCGCAGTTATTGCATTGGTGCTGCATCATTCGCACTGAGACTGCTTTATGGACAACATTGTACAACCCGCCGATATTCCTCACTCTCGCCTTGAAGATGCGCTGGCTATCCTGCTCGGCACCTTAATGGTCTCGTTTGGTGTGCTCATGCTGAAGCAGGCAGGCGCATTGACCGGCAGCACGGCTGGGCTGGCATTCCTCATCAGCTATCTTTCGCCCCTGTCATTTGGCAGCGTTTTCTTTGTAATCAACCTGCCGTTCTACTGGCTGGCTGTGAAGCGAATGGGCTGGGAATTTACGCTAAAAACCTTTTGTGCCGTGGGGCTGGTGTCGCTTTTTACCCATCTTCATCCCCTGTTTATGCATTTTTCCACACTGAATCCTTTTTATGCGGCATTGTTCGGTAACGTCATCATGGGGATTGGGTTTATAGTGTTGTTTCGCCATAAAGCCAGCCTGGGCGGGATCAATATCCTGGCGCTCTGGCTGCAAGACCGTTTCGGCATTCGCGCCGGTAAACTGCAAATGGCGGTCGATACCTGCGTGGTGCTGGCCTCGCTGTTTGTCGTCAGCCTGCCGATGTTGCTTGCGTCCATTGCGGGCGCGGTGATACTGAATATGATCATCGCAATGAACCATCGTCCCGGGCGGTACAGGGTTTAATCGCCCTTTTTTATTTCAAGAACAATCATGGAGATCTGCACCGTGTTCCAGAACGTTGATGCCTATGCTGGCGACCCGATTTTGTCGCTAATGGAAGCCTTTAAACAGGATCCGCGCGAGCATAAAGTGAACCTGAGTATTGGGCTTTATTACAACGAGCAAGGCATCATCCCTCAGCTGCAGGCGGTGGCTGATGCTGAAGAGCAGTTACGTGCCGAACCGCAGCAGGCTTCGCTCTATCTGCCTATGGAAGGATTAAATACCTACCGCAACGCGATAGCGCCACTGCTGTTCGGAGCCGATCATCCCGTATTAAAAGCGGGCCAGATCGCCTCGATTCAGACCCTGGGCGGCTCAGGTGCGTTGAAAGTCGGTGCGGATTTCCTGAAGCGTTATTTCCCGCAGTCCAACGTCTGGGTCAGCGATCCGACCTGGGAAAACCATATCGCCATCTTTAACGGTGCCGGTTTCAAGGTGAAGACCTATCCGTGGTATGACCCGGAAACCAACGGTGTACGTTTTGATGCGTTCCTGAGCACGCTTAAAACCCTGCCAAAGCAAAGCATCGTGCTGCTGCATCCGTGCTGTCATAACCCAACCGGGGCCGACCTGACCAATGCGCAGTGGAACGAAACCGTTGCCGTGCTGAAAGCACAGGAGCTGATCCCGTTCCTGGATATCGCTTATCAGGGCTTTGGTGCTGGCATGGAAGAGGATGCGTACGCGATGCGTGCGGTTGCTGCGGCAGGTCTGCCTGCGCTGGTCAGCAACTCCTTTTCAAAAATCTTCTCGCTGTATGGCGAGCGCGTCGGCGGCCTGTCTGTGGTATGTGACAGCGCTGAAGAGGCCAGCCGCGTATTAGGTCAGCTCAAAGCGACCGTCCGCCGTAACTATTCCAGCCCGCCAAACTTCGGCGCACAGGTTGTGGCCCGCGTGTTAAACGACGCTACGCTGAAAGCTAACTGGCTGGCCGAGGTCGAAGCCATGCGGTTGCGCATTATCGACATGCGCCAGGCGCTGGTACAGGTGATGAGTACGGCGCTACCCGGTAAGAACGTCGACTACCTGTTGAAGCAGCGCGGGATGTTCAGCTACACCGGCCTGAGTGCGCAGCAGGTGGACCGCCTGCGTGAAGAGTTTGGGATCTACCTCGTCGGCAGCGGCCGTATGTGTGTGGCAGGTCTGAACAGCAAAAACGTGCATCAGGTCGCGGAAGCCTTTGCGGCAGTAATGTAATTCCGCACACAATCTTCCCCGGGCCGCCAACCTTGTTGGCGGCTTTTTTATTTTTACGGATCGGGTTTACCTTTGCGCCACATTCTGCACACTTAACTGTGTCTCACAGATTCAGGAAAAAAGTGGCTTTGTTGAATAATAGGTAATCATTCTGTTTTGTCTGCACTGTTTTGGTAGAAAACGCTGATGCCAGACAGAACACCGTCATACGCAAGCATGTAACGCATTGATTTTATGTTATCTGAAACAACCGTTTTCATAGTACCACAGCATAAAATCCATTTATTCAACAAAGCCTCACGCAGGATACGTTTAGCGTTTATAACAATGCACGTCTTGCATCAAAGCTGAATACCGTGGCGAATGCCGTCGGCATGCTGGTGAGTTTTGCGTTGAGTTTCACTATTGCCTGGCTACGCCTGAATCCGCTGTGGCTGACATTGTCAGTTATCACGGTAACGCTGGTGCCGTATGTCATTAAACGCTACTGCTTTTACCAACAGCATCAGGAGCAATTTCCCCCGCGGGAAACACGCACCCTGTATTTGCGTTATCTACTGTATGCGGGCTTGCCATTGGCCATTTCCAGCATTTTTATTTCTGTCCAGGTCAAAACCGCGCAGATGTTTTTGGCCGGCATCGCCTCGGCGCGCGAGCTGGGTTTATTCGCTGCTGCCAATACGATTGCCGCGTCCTGGATTTTTATTCCCGTGGCGCTGATTACCTCCTGTTTCAGCGAGATTTTTCGTGCGCGTGGAGACGAAGCCGTCAGGCTGACGGCCCGACTCAATGGCTACGTGATGGCCGTGTCGCTGTTGATGTTGTTTATCGTCGCGTTGTGGGGTGAGCACATTATTGTGGCGTTATATGGCCCGGCCTACAGGCAGTCAGGCAACCTCATCACGCTGTTATCCCTGGCGACCAGTTTTTCGGCAATGGGAACCGTCGCGTACCGTTTTATGGTGAAAGAAGGGGGCTTTGATTATTTACTGAAGAAAATCATTTGTCTGGTGCTCATCAGCATCCCGCTTTCCTGGTGGCTAATTCAGGGCTACGGCATCATGGGGGCCACCTGGAGCGTTTTTCTGTCTGAGCTCCTGTCCCTCACCGTCATGAATTACTTCTTTAAACGCGGCGTGATTCAAAAAATTCAGGTTTCCTCACTTAACTACAAAACCTACAAATGAGGTCAAATATGCTCAGGTTGAAGCAAGAGCTCAGAAGAAGTTTGCAGTACTTTATTAAGAAGATGCTCTGGACTTATCAGGACCGTATTTATTACTTCCGCAAGTTCAGAAAGCTCCCGAATCTGCGTGAGCCCAAGGTCTTCAACGAAAAAGTGCTGTATCGCAAGTTTATCCATGGTGATTATCAGCTGTATGCGCGTCTGTCCGATAAGTATTCGGTGCGCGACTATATTGCGGAAAAGATTGGTAATGACTATCTGATTCCGTTGCTCCACGACACCACCGATCCCACCACGTTGAATGATCTTACGCGCTGGCAGGGCACGGTTATCAAACCGAATCATGCTTCAAACATGGTAGAGATCGTGCTGGAAGAACCGGATGCGCTTCGTAAGCAGCAAATCATTCATAACTGCTATTCGTGGTTAAAAACCGATTTCGCTAACGAAGCGCGTGAGATCCACTATCGCTATATCAAGCCACGTATTCTGGTTGAGCAGTATATTGGTGACGGTAAAAGCGCGCCGGTTGATTACAAGTTTCATATGTTCAATAAGCGCGATGGCAATTTTGAGTATGTTCTTCAGGTCATCTACAACCGCTGTCAGCCTCAGCTTTCGATGAATTTTTACGTTAATAACCTCTCCGAGGCTTACCATAAAATTCGCGATACCGGCCTGGATGTTTCCCCGATCATGCCCTCACTGGAGCGGGCACTAGCCCTAAGCAAAACGCTGGCCAGTGACTTTGACTACGTGCGAGTCGACTGGTATATCCACGACCAGCACATCTATTTTGGTGAACTGACGTTTACGCCTGGCGCAGGCATGGTAACCGGACTGGATCGTGGCTTAGACAAGATGATGGGTGAAATGTGGATTCAGGAACGTCGCGGAACGCAGAGACCGGACGTTGACGTACAGGATGTCGCCATTCCTGTCATGTTGAAGAAAATTTGACCTTACACAGCAATATAAAAAACCCCGCTTTGCGGGGTTTTTTATTGGTCATTCAGGGCATTGGCCAGTTCGCAGGCGCACGGCTCATCATGTCAATGAACACTTCTTTAGAGACGCTCAAAAAATGGTGCACGTTTTCCATGCTTAGCGTGATGCCCATTAAACCGGTCACAAACCAGCACGACAGACCAACGCCCACGCCGCCACAGAGAAAGGCCATGACATGATGGCTGTCCTGGCGAAGGCGGGTTTTCAGTGTACTGGCGAAAAACATCATTACAGCGCTCAGCAATTCCCAGCGCATAACAAGAAAACTGGTGGTTAGGGTAGCCATCAATTTTGACCTCAAAATCGGAAAGGACGCCTGACTGTCTGCGAACATCACGTCGGCGGAAAAGTCTGTCAGGTGGGGCTCTTTCGTCGGCAACAAACGTCATAATGTGATGTGGGTCACATTATATCATCTGGTTCTCAATTTTTGTACAGAATTTGTTTGATTTGTCAGCGCAGTGTCAAGCCAGCGGAAGGGTAAAAAGAGGGGATAAAGCCGTGCGCCCGATCGGGCGCACGCGGGCTGTTAATTAAGCGGACAACATTCACCCGTTGTACGCTGCGTAAAGCTGCTCATCGTTTCCCCACAGTCAAAGCTCAGCAGGCGTGGACGCTGAACCGCCTGGCGACGCATGTAGTGGCGATACGCCGTAGGCGTCTGGGAAAACTGGCGGCGAAAGACCCGTGAGAAGGTCTGCTGCGAATCGTAGCCATACTGCATCGCAATATCGAATACCGGACGCTGCGTCTGACGCAGCGCTTCTGCGGCCAGCGTCAGCCGGCGTTCGCGGATATAACCACCCAACGTCTGTTTCGTTACGCTACGGAACATACGTTGCAGGTGCCATTTCGAATAACCGGACTTCGCGGCCACCTCATCGATTGACAGGCTTTTATCCAGATTCTGGTCAATCCAGTGGGTCAGTGAATGAATGATCTCTTCTTGTATCATGGCCTCATCCTTCTGGTGAATGTCCCCGTCACCGTGCATGCCGCAGTTTGTGAGGCTGATAATCAGCCTGCAGGGGGCGTGACGTCGTCAGGGCGGGTGTTGTTCTGATGGGAAAGGAGTATAATTCCTCAAGTTAACTTGAGGTAAAGTGCCAGATGAAAAAAGATCGCAATTATCCAAAACCGGTGCTGACACCGGGGGAAGTCGCGCGGCGAAGCGGCGTGGCCGTATCAGCGCTGCATTTTTATGAAAGCAAAGGGCTGATTTCCAGCACGCGCAATCCCGGCAATCAGCGGCGCTACAGCCGTGATGTCCTGCGCCGTGTGGCGATCATTAAAATCGCCCAGCGCATCGGCATTCCGCTCGCCAGCGTCAGCGACAGTCTGGAAAACATGCCTGCGGATAAACGCATGTCTGCGCAGGACTGGGGCAATCTGACGCAGCACTGGCGGGATGAACTGGATAAGCGCATCGAAACCTTGACGCGCCTGCGTAACGACCTGGATGGCTGCATTGGCTGCGGCTGTTTATCCATGCGTGACTGTCCGCTCCGTAACCCCGGTGATCGGCTGGGACAGCAGGGATCAGGTGCGGTCCTGCTGGATCCCGAGCAGGATGGTTCTCTGCACAAGGTGAAGTGACGTCTATACTGTCTGCATATTCATTCGCAGGGAATCATGATGATTACTGTTCACCATCTGGAACAATCTCGTTCGCACCGCGTGCTGTGGATGCTGGAAGAGCTGGAAGTGCCTTATCAGGTTAAACGTTATCAGCGTGAAGCCTCCATGCTGGCACCGGAAGCACTGAAAAAAGTGCATCCCTTAGGCAAATCGCCGGTTATCACAGATGGCAATCGGGTGGTGGCGGAGTCCGGGGCCATACTGGAATACCTGGAAGAAAAGTACGACAGCGAGAAGCGATTACAGCTTACCGACGAAGAGGCGCGCCTCCAGGCGCGTTACTGGTTACATTACGCTGAAGGTTCCCTGATGCCGCTGCTGGTCATGAAGCTGGTGTTTGGCCGGCTGGGCAGCGCGCCCGTGCCCTGGTTGCTCCGTCCCGTGGGTGCCGCGCTGGGGAAAGGCGTACAAAAAGCCTGGCTGGACAAACAGCTCCACGTCCACAGGCAAATGATCGAAGATCATCTCTCGGCCAATCCCTGGTTTGCCGGTCAACGATTCAGCATCGCCGATGTGCAAATGAGCTTTCCTGTTCTGGCGCTGAGCCAGCGCGCCGGCTTGCACAATGCGCCCGCCACGCAAAAATGGTTAACCACCGTTCAGCAGCGCGCCGCATGGCAACGGGCCATTCAGCAGGGCGGTGAACTCTCTCTGCCGGGCTGAGGCGATGCGCTCTGATGACGCCGTCCGGCGTCATCTCTCTTCCACCAACATCCTCTTTCATCGACCGGCCACGCTGCCTGCAAGAATGTTACTGGCAGGTTTCCAGCACGTTCCTGATGTTACTAACCTGATCTTTATACGCAGTAATTCCCTCTGAACGGTTGAAAAGCGGCGGTTAAAGACCGGATAATCTGCCCCCTTCAGTCTGGTGGTGCTTGTTACACCCGTTCTGCGTGGCGAAGTAAACGTTTGCCTTTTGTCGGTTGCCCGTGGGTAAAGACATATTCAGGGAATGCAGAACGGTGACCGCGTGAATTACACAATAAAAATTTTTGAGGCTTAACTATGTCAATTGAATCACGCCCGACCAGTGGAAGACTGGATGCCTGGTTCGCCATTTCGGCCCGTGGCAGCAGCGTGCGACAGGAAATCCTGGCCGGGCTGACGACCTTTCTTGCCATGGTCTATTCGGTGATCGTGGTCCCCGGTATGCTGGGTAAAGCGGGGTTCTCTCCTACGGCGGTGTTTGTTGCCACCTGCCTGGTGGCAAGCTTCGGGTCAATCCTGATAGGGCTGTGGGCCAATTTACCCATGGCGATTGGCTGTGCAATCTCGTTGACGGCCTTTACAGCGTTCAGTCTTGTACTGGGTCAGCACATCAGCGTGCCGGTCGCGCTTGGCGCTGTGTTCCTCATGGGGCTGCTGTTTACGCTGATTTCCACCACCGGGATTCGGGCCTGGATCTTACGTAATTTACCCATGGGCGTCGCACACGGTACGGGCATCGGGATTGGCCTGTTTTTACTGCTGATTGCCGCTGACAACGTGGGGCTGGTGGTCAGAAACCCTGGCTCAGGTTTACCGGTGGCGTTGGGGCACTTTAGCTCCTTCCCCGTCCTCATGTCTTTGCTGGGGCTGGCGGCGATTTTTGGTCTGGAGAAGCGCCGGGTGCCTGGCGGTATTTTGCTGACGGTCATCGTGATCTCTGCTCTCGGCCTGGCCTTCGATCCCGCCGTCCGCTGGCAAGGGCTGTTTGCGCTGCCGAGCCTGCGTGATGCGCAGGGGACATCGCTGTTTTTCAGCCTCGACATTATGGGCGCGTTGCAGCCTGCCGTCTTGCCCACCGTACTGGCGTTAGTGATGACGGCGGTATTTGATGCGACCGGCACGATTCGCGCCGTGGCCGGGCAGGCCAATTTACTCGATAAAGACGGGCAGATTATTAACGGCGGACGGGCACTGACCACGGATTCGCTGAGCAGCCTGTTTGCCGGACTGGTGGGCGCATCGCCTGCCGCGGTATATATTGAATCGGCGGCCGGTACGGCGGCAGGCGGTAAAACCGGCCTGACGGCAATCGTCGTGGGTCTGCTGTTTCTGGTGATTCTGTTTATGTCTCCGCTGGCTTATCTGGTACCAACTTATGCGACGGCACCCGCCCTGATGTATGTCGGCCTGCTGATGCTGAGCAACGTCGCTAAAATTGACTTCGCCGACTTTGTCGATGCGATGTCGGGCCTGCTCACCGCAGTCATTATTGTCCTGACCTGTAACATTGTTACCGGCATCATGATCGGTTTTGCCACCCTTGTGGTTGGCCGACTGTTTGCTGGTGAATGGCGTAAGTTAAATATTGGCACGGTCGTGATTGCCGTTGCGCTGGTGGCTTTTTATGCCGGAGGCTGGGCGATCTGACTGTCTGACCGGACGTGCAGCCGCGCGTCCGGAATTTTCCGCTTTTTCCTCACCGAAGCACACGTAGCTTTTTCCGCGCTTGCCAGTTTGTTTTACACTTTATCTTCACGTTGATTCAAAGATAACAACCCGCCTAAGGAAAGCATGGAAATCTTTTTTACTATTTTGATCATGACGCTGGTGGTGTCGCTCTCTGGGGTCGCCGCGCGTATCTTGCCTTTTCAAATCCCGCTGCCGCTGGTGCAAATTGCCGTTGGTGCGCTGCTGGCCTGGCCCACGTTTGGGCTGCATGTGGATTTTGACCCGGAATTATTCCTCGTCCTGTTTATTCCGCCGCTGCTCTTTGCCGACGGCTGGAAAACACCGGTCAGCGAGTTTCTGCACTATGGCCGGGAAATCCTTGGCCTGGCGCTGGTACTGGTGTTGATCACCGTCGTCGGTATCGGCTACCTGATTTACTGGACCGTGCCGGGCATTCCGCTTATCCCTGCGTTTGCGCTGGCCGCCGTGCTCTCACCCACCGATGCCGTGGCCCTTTCTGGTATCGTCGGTGAAGGCCGCATTCCTAAGAAAATCATGGCGATTCTGCAGGGCGAAGCCTTGATGAACGATGCCTCTGGCTTGGTTTCACTGAAGTTCGCCGTCGCGGTCGCGATGGGCACCATGGTATTTAGCTGGGGCGGTGCCAGCGTAGAGTTCCTCAAGGTGGCGCTGGGCGGCCTGGTGGCTGGGGTTGCGGTCTGCTGGCTTTACGGGAAGTCGCTACGTGTGCTGAACCGCTGGAGCGGCAGTGATGACGCAGCCACACAAATTGTTCTGCTGTTACTGCTGCCTTTCGCCTCTTATCTGATTGCTGAGCACCTCGGCGTATCCGGGATCTTAGCCGCCGTCGCGGCCGGGATGACGATTACGCGCTCTGGCATTATTCGTCAGGCACCGCTGACGATGCGCCTGCGCGCCAACAGCGTCTGGCATATGCTGGAATTTGTGTTTAACGGCATGGTGTTCCTGATGCTGGGTCTGCAACTGCCCTCTATCCTGCAAAAATCCATCGCCGAAGCCAATGCGGATCCCAATGTGGATATCTGGATGATTTTTGCCGATATCGTGCTGGTCTATGCGGCGTTAATGGTGGTGCGCTTCGGCTGGTTGTGGATCATGCAGCGCTTCAGTAGAAAAACAAGCCGTTAGTGTTCTCCTCGTACTCACTGCGTGAACTGTTAATCGCCTCCTTTGCGGGCGTGCGCGGTGCGATTACGCTGGCCGGTGTGCTGTCGATCCCGCTGTTTCTGAGCAACGGCAATCCTTTCCCGGCCCGTTACGAACTGGTGTTTATCGCGACCGGGGTGATTCTGTTCTCCCTGCTGGTCGGCGTCATTATCCTGCCCGTCCTGCTGCGCGGCGTCGAAACACTGGATAAAAATGCGCATCGCCATGAAATACGTAAGCGTCACATCCAGACCGTATTGACTGTCAGGCTGAGGTAAGATCGACTTTCCACGGCAGCAGATCGTGCAGCCGGTTTACCGGCCAGTCCTGGATATGCCCCAGCACATAGCGCAGCCACGCCTCCGGCTCCACGCCGTTCAGCCGGCAGGTGCCGATCAGCGAGTACAGCACGGCGGCCCGCTCCCCGCCTGCGTCTGAACCGGCGAACAGCCAGTTTTTCCGGCCCAGGGCTACGCCCCGCAGTGCGTTCTCCGCGATGTTGTTGTCTATCTCCGCCCAGCCATTGCTGCAGTACAGGTTTAACGCGTCCCACTGCTTCAGTAGATAGGCGAACGCCTTCGCCGTATCCGAGTGGCGCGACAGTACCTTCATCTGAACCTGTATCCAGTCGTACAGTGACTGCATTAACGGGATAGTCTGCTCTTTACGTACCGCCAGCCGCTCGTCTGCCGGGCTGCCGCGTATCTCAGCCT
>NZ_VZPF01000029.1 GCF_008801695.1 Pantoea stewartii subsp. stewartii | reverse complement strand
ACCAATCGATGAGCGGGCACAGCAGAGTGTTCTGGCAACATGACTGACGGTGTCACCACGATGCAGCATCAGCATGGCGGTGAGCCGCCGGGCGTGGTTTTTGTCCTTTGTTTTATGGATAGTTTTCTGCATCAGGCGTCGTTCGGTTCTGGGTATTGGTGCTATGATCGACATTGCTCAGTCCGGCTGGTGATTTGGGATATTCAGCGATTGATCAGATCGCATAAACCGGACTGAGTTCCCTCTAAGTGATCTACTATTCCGAGCAGTTATTTAGCCCGAGACGCTTCATAACTGCCTCAAACATCCGCTCTCTGTTGATTGTGGATATTTCCACACCGCCCTTGGTAATTTTCGTACCGGCATAAGCAAGTAGCCCAACTGAAGACAGCTTTGTTGAGTCCTGCATGACTGCGCGGCCTATACCTTCACCGTTGCACCGTGGACATTCAGGATTAGGATCGTGCGTGTGGTCGTAGCCGTACCCACCTGCATCCCGAGGCTCTTTTCGTTTCCGCTCAAGTGCCTCATAGCACTTCTCTTCAAACTCAACGGCATCACGCACTGGTACTGATGGCCAAAGCCCCAACAGTACCGACATGCGCCACGACGATATTGCGAGATTTCGTTGGCATCGAAGGTGGCAAGCTGCCAGGCCTTTTCCAGCACCTCATCAGCCGACCCAAGCGTGCGCATAATTGAGGCTTTTTGCTGCTGCGCAATTGACTGCGCAACTGAAGTTTTCTGAAGCAACTGATAGCCAATTTGTTCTGCGCTTTTTTTACTGTAGCCAGCGCGTAAAGCAGCCTGCGTGGCATTGCTATCTTTGAGATATTCCGCAACGAAAAGGCGTTGCTGGTCAGTAAGTCCATTACCATGGATAAGCTTTTCTGCGCATTTATCTGTATGCGCAGTGCGCAGTCTTTTCTGCGCATTTTTTTGCGTACTTTGCGCAGATGGCTTTTTTACGTAGCGACGCGCTGATACATAATTAAGCCCCTGCGCCTCACACCAGTCTTTCGGGGAGATACCGGTTTTTGCATGTGCGGACAGGAACCGTTGCTGAAGTTCGCCCCAGTCCGGTTTTGCCATTGATTAACTCTCCGTTGAAGAAGGGTAATTCAGAATGCCTGCACTTTTTTTTAAGGGCACCTGCCATGTTTAAAGTTCTGATAATCAGCTGCTGCCTGCTTATCGCAGGTTGCAGTGCGCTTTCTCATCAACGGAACGATCATACTGAGTATGAAAACTCCCCGCCTGAATGTACTTCTCATGGCGATGAGCTGGACTGCTGCTGGGAGGTTCCTGACAACCTGCCCCCGGTCAATTAATCTGTGACGCACTGTGCGTTTAATTAATAACCAGTACAGAGCAACGCCCCGCGCCGGAAATTACACCGCCGGGGAAATATTAAAAATCGCAGGATCTGCTCATCGTTCCTGTCAGGAATAACCAAGGAAACTGCTGCAGATATGCTGATACTCCGCGGGGCGGACGGTCACTGTACGGCCAGAGCGGTGAACAGCAGTGTAGGTGTAATAAGACGTGCCGTTATAAAACTTTGAAAGGGTCCAGCCGTTATCGGCGGCAATCTGATCAATCTCTGTAACATAGTGAGTACAAATACAGGCTAAAATACTGGTCCAAGGAGTGGGTCTTCGTGCAATGATCTCAATGAGGTGTGTGTAAGCCGCATAACGTATCAGCCATAATTTTTCCTTAGGCCCCTTCTTCGATATCATGACATTTCCCTGGAAAGATGATAATTGCTCAACAGTATAGTTAACATGCGGAACTACACAATAAGTTCATGCGCGACGCCGGAAGGCATAACTGCCTATACCCTCTCTGCCAAGTTCAGTTTCTGCGGTGTTGTGCTCAGTACAGTCAAAGACCCGGCCGCCAAACCAGCGCAGCAGGCCGTCATGAGTCCAGTACCAGATATGCTCCGTCTTACGGAAATGGCGTGATTTCAGGATAGCATCTCCATCGGCAAAAATCGGCACCGACACGAATACCCACTTTTCAGCTTTTGCTACGGCAACGTCCGGGCGGTCAATGTGCTCCACCGCGTCCCACAGGGAAAGTGCCGGGTAGCGTTCGGCGTACAAATCAGCCCACAGACCTCGCTGTTTCAGCCAATCAACCCCGGCGGGATTCACGTCATAGCCGCGGGTATTGGGCCGGGCCTCAACGAACTGGCCGGCACCGATGCCGACATCCACCAGCGGTCCATCATAATGGCGCGCCACCAGCTGAATGCGGGCCTGCGTCAACGCATGCCCCATCGGCGTGTCGGCCATCTGCTGATAGCGGGAAAAATAGTGTTCGTCATACGGGCGGTTTTGCGGTACCGGAAAATACCCCATGCCCAGCGCGGGCAGCCAGACCAGCCCGTGTTTCAGTTCGTCAAAGAACGATTCCATGCAGCCACTCGTGAAGTTTGTCGTCAAAATTGCTTATGCGCCGGTCACAGTCGTGATCTGCCCGCATGCAGCGGCAGTAGTTATCGGGCATCGCCCAGCGGGTGTGGGATAAATCCATTGCCGGATCCGTTACAATTTCCGGCGCGTTATGCCCGCCACGACCGCCCGCTACCACAAACAGCGGTGTCTGATACGCGATAGCCATAGGAACCGAAAACCCTACCGGAGTGACCACGCAGGCGGCACGCACGTAAAGGCTGCACAGCTGCGTCAGCGTCAGCTCGCCGTGGTGAAGTTTTAAATCAGCCGCGGGTTCGTCGCCTATTATCCATTCCATGCCGGGAACGGTATCGGCCACGCTTACCACGAAAAAGTGCTGGCGCAGCCGCTGTGCGGCGCGTACCAGATACTCAGGATTGGGATTACGTGAAGCGCTGGCCCACTCTGTGCGCACGGTTGAAGGCCGGATGACCGCAACGGATCTGTCTGTCGGTATGGACGGGTGCAGATCGTTAAACTGCGGCAGGTCAAACTGCAGCGGGCCGTTCACGCCAAACTGACGCCGGAACGCCGGGATAATGCCGCCAGCAGACAAATCAGTCGGGCCGTATCCGATGCGCTTTCTGACGCCACCGCGTGGTACCGGATGGAAGACATAGCGCGACCGGAGTTCGTTTTTCTCCTGGGTGCGCAGGTGCGTACCGCTGCGGACGCATTTCACATTGAGGCCGCGATACAGTTCCGGCCAGCAGGTCCGCACATATGCGCCGGGGAAGTGGCGCAGGAACGGGCGCTGGTAGATGGAATCACCCAAGCCCAGCATTCCTTCAAAATAATACGTTGTCACAGCACGTCCTCAGGTCGGGCTCGCGGAAAACAGGTCAGCACCGTGTGGCGCGAGCAGTTGATGATGCTGACCGACTGAAGGCTGTCCGCCAGACGCTGAAACTCACCCTGCCAGCGCCGGGTGCTTTCGGCGTCAGGATTTTTAAGCCCGTCAGGGTGATCCCCATGCCAGTGCGTGCCGTATTCCAGCGAGCAGTCGTAGCCCAGCAGGATGATTCGCTCAGCGCCCAGATGGACAGCAAGTTGAATGGCACGCTGGCCGGAGTTGAAAGAGTCGCTGTCGGACGGCCGGAACAGATTAATGTCGTAGCGCAGATGCGCCCGCCCGCTGACCGTCCAGCGTTGCGCATCTGTAGCGAGTGCGGCGTGGTGCCTGTCCCACCAACTACAGTCGGCAGCAAAGAGATAATGGCATGCGGGGATCAACTGCCAGCTGGAGTTAACGGCGATAACGGGGTGAACTGAGTTTACGGCAAGATCACAGTCAGAGCGCGTCAGCGATGGACCGCTGGCAATGCAGATTACAGAATTCATTAAAGACGGTCCGTTGTGCCTGGGTTTAAACAAAATGCGCATAAATGAGATCTGTTATCATCTTCAATTCTGACCCGGGAGGCATTCAGTTTGGTTTCCCACACAAAAAAACACCGCCGCAGATTACTGCGCGCATTAGCAAAAAGCAGAAACTTTCTTTTACTTTCAGGAACAGAGCATTGCCCCGTCCGGCAGAAATACATTTCCACAACGTCGGATAACGTTCCTGTCATCATTCATGTTATTGATTCTGATGATGCGGACGGTTAACGACTGAATTCAGGCGCGAGGCTGTCGCTATCGCAGGCGCGCCGTCAGTGCCTGCTTTAACACTTACTGACTGGTTTCCTCATCGTGGCCGAGAATATCCGCCAGTGCGGTATCCACCGCCGAGTCAATCTGGGTATCAAGGTCAGCTTTAATCTGAGTTTTCAATGCAGTAGTGACTGCATCGGATTTCAGCGCATTTTTTACCAGTGTGTCAGTGACGATATCTTTTACTTCTGCCATTTCAGGCTCCTTTTGAGTTTTGCGGCTGAACAGCCAGTCTTTTATCCACATGGTTATAGCCTGTGGTCACGATTGATATTGTCGAGGAATGTATAAAACGCAGATGTAGCAGAGCCAATAAAAAAAGCGGCACATGGCCGCTTTAATACGAAGACGTTGGATTAGCTGTCAATTACTGATCTCACTTTTACTGACCTGATAAACGCTTACGCCTGTTAGAGAACACTCATCAGTTGAAGCATCATTTTTAGTGATAATCTCATAAGATTTCCCAGCCTTGTCATAGAAAACAAAGTGATAAACCTCCGTCCATACGCCCTGCTTCTTCTTTTCCGCAGCAAGTAAATGTACTTTTGTTTTCGACTCATCCAACTGACTTATATCAACCTCTTTTTGATTCTTGAGCCATACTTCGGCCATGTTTTTTGGCCAGGATGAACATCCTGGAGCTGCAGCCAGAACACTAAGCGGAAACAAAGTTACTAAAGCCAGTAAAATCTTCTTCATTCAATCACCTCCAGATTTCTGTCGCCGCTGCTCCAGACAGAATGACGAACATTTAAAGGCATAATAATGCAGCCATTAGAAGCTTCACCGGGATGCGCAGTGCTGTCACCATGAATTAAGAAGCCGGAACGGCCATACATTATGTTTGATGCGGCAGGCGTCAGACGCATTGAATAGGCTCCTGTGTGAGGATGTTTGAATGGCGCTCCTATTGTGTATTTTCCTCTCGGCAGAGGACCAATATCGGCTGTTCCCTGCATAGTTGGGGCGTTCTTTCCTGCTCCTACTCCCGCATAGCCATTACCAATCAATTTGTTATTACGAAAAAGTTTTCCTGAGCTTTGATGATAAATCCAGGTCATATTCCTTATTCCTATAGGATCACATGCAACTCAGATTCTAGTTAGTTAAAAACCTAAAAAGAAATTTTTCCGCACAATGTGTTTTCTGGACAGTATTAACTACATGCTCTCAATCTCGATTGGTGACAATCTGTCTTATATAGTCCTGAAGATAGCTTATTTTTTGTTGGTCGCTGATGATGCCTGCTCGGATATCAAGAATGTTTTGTCGAGAATCTGAAGAGAATTCGACGGCGGCTGCATAGCCCAGGCTGCGGGTTGCTGACGCTGAGCCGGTACCGGACACGGGGCATTTTGCGTGGACGTACATGCGGCGAGTACCATCGGCAAGCTGACGGCTAAGAGCATCATTCTGAGATTCGGCAGCACTGAGCGCCTCCGTGTGGGTTTTATCGAGTGCGGCCAGTTTCTGCTGGCGCTCCTGAATGTCGGTAATGGTGTCGAACTGTTGCCTCGTAATCTGATATGCAGCACGATAATCCTTTCGCCAGGCGACGGCTTTATCGTGATAGTGGTCAGCGGCCCAGCCCAGAGAGAGAACAGCGACTGCCAGTGCAGCAATAAGGTATTTATTCATACCTTGAGCGCCACCAGCGCAACCTGATATCTGGCTTTCCGATCCTCAAGGCCATTGGCACCGCCATTAATAATCTTCGTGATCGCCTCAATATCACCACCATGCTTCAGGCAACCCTTTGAGGCGTAAAACCATGCAGCCGAACGGGCGGCATACTCATCCTGTTCCAGCAATTGCGGAATTAACAGCAAATCGGCACCCAGACCAGCACCACAATCCCGGTAATTGTCGTGGCCGGTGATCTGTATCAGGCCACGGCCACGATAATTCCAGCCGTCATTTGATCCCGGATAACCGTTACCCATTCGGTTTGCATAGACAATATTTGCTATTGCCTGCTGGTTAGCTGCGTGTTCAGTGGTGCGTCCGTATTTCTGAGCGCTTTCTGCGTCGAAATATTTCCCAAACGTAGCCAGCAAACCATCAGCCGAATAATTCAGATTCTCGACAATGCGGGTGAAACCACCGGACTCATGCCCTACCTGAGCGATAAACTTTGCCTGATCGTCAGCGGAGGTAATGCCAAACTCAGTCATTGCCGCATCAATTGGCTGAAACCAACGCGCAGCTAATTCGGCGCTGATATTAGCCGCCTTCTGAAACTGTGATTTATTCATTCGCTTTTCTCTGTGCTGATGCCGGTACGCTTGGTAAATAACGCCACGGCACTATCACGCATTCGGTCAGCGCCAATAAAACCAATCATGCCGCCAACGAATGCGCCGGAATTTGCAGGAAGGCCCAAATATTCCAGAATCGCTGATACTGCTAACGCTGCAATTCCGCATACTAACGCCCCGGTAGCTGTATAGATTTTGGGCTTTCCAGCCCTGATATCCATTAATGCCGAAATCCCTAAAGCCGTCAGCCCGGCATAAACCGACGGCAGGTATACAGCCAACCATTTCATTGTTTGCTCAATTATTCCGTGTTTTTCCATAGTCACCTCTGGAACGGGGCGCCGTGTGAGAATAAAAAATCCCCGAATATCCAGGAGCGGCAAAGGGGAAAGGCGTTTCACTAAATTGACCTGTTAGCGGCCTTAATATGAGAAAGCCCCTGCGAGTGCAGAGGCCTTAAAAAAATAAAACCCCACCGAAGTGAGGTTTCTTAAATAGTGGGGCGGCTTTGTTGAATAATAGGTAATCATTCTGTTTTGTCTGCACTGTTTTGGTAGAAAACGCTGATGCCAGACAGAACACCGTCATACGCAAGCATGTAACGCATTGATTTTATGTTATCTGAAACAACCGTTTTCATAGTACCACAGCATAAAATCCATTTATTCAACAAAGCCACTCATCCCTTGTGAGAGCTAAAAGCGGCATTGCTAATCTCCTATAAATGATACAGATGAAGGCGGTATTAACCGATCTGCTTAACGTGCCAGAAAATTTTATCAGCGTAGAGCTCATAACCTTTACGCTGATCTTCCAGCCAGTCATGTTTGTTGTACACCGCCATTACCCCGCCAAGTTCGTGCCCCAACATCTTTTCGGTGACATGGGGCAATATCCCTTCCTCTGACAGATTCGTTACCAGGGTGCGCCTGAAATCATGCGTACGCCATTCGGGAATATCGATTTTGCTTCTCAGTTTTCGCATGTACAGATTGCACGATGAGCGATCTATTGCTGTGTCCAGTTCCTGACCGGGAAACATAACCGGATTTTTCATTGCAAGCAGCCTTTCAACATAAGGTTGTATCTGTTCGAAAATGGGACGCCTGATGATGTTACCCATCTTCGAATGCTCTGCTGGCGTCGTCCAGATAAGATCATCCATGTTGAATTCAGCGGGGGTAGACAGCCGCAGTTCTGAAAGGCGGGCGCCCCAAAGCAACAACATCTGGTGAAGAATTTTATTAGAAGAAAAGACTTTATTATTTTCCAGCGCCAGCCAGATTTTCGCCAGTTCGTTATAGGTGAGAACGCGCTCGCCGGTATCAGGTTTTTTTCCGATATTTTTAACGCTCAGTTTAAGCACTTCACAGGAGGGAATAAGCTGGCGGCTGATGCACCAGTTCATGACTGATCGGAGTTGCAGAAGCAGTACCCTGGCTTTCTTCTTATTGGTCTGTTCCTGCTTATCGAAAAATTGCACCCAAAGCGACACAGGGATGTTTGCTACCGGCACATCCTTAAATTGTGTGTACATGGTGTTGTACACAACTGACTTGTACAGGATGCGTGTGTTTTCCTTTAGCCCGGTAACGTACTTGTTCCACCACTCATCGAGGCAGTCTTGTAGCGTCAGTTCCCCGCTGCTGCCGACCAAATAAGTTTTGGGGTTAACCCCCTTCATGTACAATGCCCGCATTTCGCCGACCGCTACGCGAGCCTCTTTGAGAGACATAGCAGGATAGCGGCCAAGCGTGATGCGTACAGGCTTATTTTGCCAGCGGTAGCGATACTGAAAAGCGATGGTACCATTAGGCGTAATGCGCGCACTCAGGCCGTCAGCGTCGGTCACCTCTGCCGGGCCGCTGTAGGGCTTGCCGTTTATGCTGCGCAGTTTGGTATCGCTGAGGGCCATCGTTATATTTCCTGTACACATCCGATAGCTGTCATTCTGTACTCAATGTGTACGCAATGGCAAGTGAACGAAGTGATATTAAAGTGAAACACAGGCGGGCAAGTCGAAACAAAAAGGAACGTAAGACTTGAGAAAAACAGAGGGTTTGCGGTAGGATAGAAACACTCGCGAACTGTTCAAAACAGCACCGAACGACGTCCTCTTAGTTAAATGGATATAACGAGCCCCTCCTAAGGGCTAGTTGCAGGTTCGATTCCTGCAGGGGACGCCATTACACTGTTCGCCAGCATCCGCAGAAGTTCGTTAAATCCCCGCCAAATCAGCAATCACAGGTAATTACTGTTCGCTAACGTTCGCTTTAGATCGTTGACAGCCGCACTGTTTAGCGGGTAAAAAACGGGTAAAGCATTTTACCCACCGGAATTTTACCCATGCTCACGGTCAAACCGATTGAAGCAGCAAAGCCAAAAGACAAGCCCTACCGCCTGCTTGATAGCAACGGGCTGTACCTTTACATACCTGCTTCCGGGAAAAAAGTGTGGCAGCTACGCTTTAAACTGGACGGTAAAGAGAAAATTTTAACCGTGGGTAAATATCCTCATGTGTCTTTGCAGGAGGCTCGCGACAAAGCCTGGCAGGCAAGAAAAGATGTGGCAGATGGTATAGATCCGGTAAGGACCAAAAAAAGGAGCGAGAAGGATAACTCATTCTCGGTGATCTATAAGGAATGGTACGCCCATAAGCGTCAGGTATGGTCTGAAGGGTACGCGACTGAATTACAGCGGATGTTTGAAACTGATATTCTCCCGCTCATAGGGGCGATGGAGATGGACGAAATCGAGCCGATGGCTCTTTTGTCTGTTGTGAGGAGGATTGAAGAGCGTGGGGCCATGGAGAGAGCAAACAAGGCCCGGCGTCGTTGTGGTGAGGTTTTTCGTTACGCCATCGTAACAGGAAGAGCAAAGTATAACCCCGCTCCCGATCTCGCTGATGCCATGAAGGGATACAGGAAGAAGAATTTCCCGTTCCTTCCGGCTGATCAGGTCCCGGCATTCAACCAGGCCTTAGCGGGATATTCAGGCAGCATAGTTTCGAAGGTTGCAACGATGGTTTTGCAATACACAGCCCTGAGAACAAAAGAGCTAAGATCTATGCGATGGTCTGACGTCGATTTCGCTACTGGGCTAATTACAATTGACGAATCAGTCATGAAAAGCCGTAAACCGCATATCGTCCCTATGTCGCGCCAAGTAACTGAACTTCTTAAGACATTAAAGCCGGTCACTGAACCAGTATCGCAGTTCGTATTTGCAGGAAGAAACGATAAAAGGAAGTCGATTAGTGAAAACGCCGTTCTGCTGGTCATTCGCCAAATCGGATATGAGGGACTGGCGAGCGGCCACGGCTTCCGCCATCAATTCAGCACCATTTTACACGAGCATGAATGGCCTTCTGAGGCGATAGAGCGCCAGCTTGCCCACACAGACAAGCACTCAGTTCGCGGGATCTATAACCACGCCCAATATCTGGATAAAAGGCGTGAGATGATGCAGTGGTGGGCTGACTGGGTAGACGGCAACGTCACATGATGTAAGAAAAGGGATGGCGATTTACCATATAAGACACAAATCTTGGACATCGCCATAATGAGATTAAGCCGCTGGTGGCGTAGGCCAAGTGATATCCGGTGCGGTAGAGGTATCCACTGCTTTCACAGCTTTGGTGTAATTCATCCACTCAATCAGACTCACTTTATCTTCGTCACCGATAATCCCCAGCGCCAATTCTGTTTTCCAGTCGCTTGTCACCTCTGCGGCATTATCAAGTAATGCCTGCTTTTGCTGGTTCGCCGCTTCTACATCGGCAGCATGCTGGGCATCGGTATCAGTCACCCACTTTTTCCCGTCCCACTTTTGGTATGGGCCTGAAGGTGCAATGCTGGTGTAACCGGCCTTAATGGGGCCTATATAATCAACAGTAGAAACTGAGCCATCAGCGGTTGAATAAACCGTATCCCCCCGATGGTCTTCATTCTGCACCCATTCACCATTACTAAAAACCGCAATCTTTCCTGTCACTTCTTCACCAGGGTCAATATCTGTGGAGTGACCGGGCATACTCACCCCGACATTTATATATTCGTCTGACCACCCCATATATTCCGAAGTTACCGGGTCGTAATAAAAACAACGGATCTCCCCCGGCTGTGTTGCCAGCCCCTTATCATCAAAAACAGGTTTCATTATTTTGCCCTTACCAGGAAGTTAAATGCGATGTTACGTGGACGGTTTTCTGATGCCGTAGGAACCTGCAATGAAGCATCAAATTTGATACCAAGGTTCCCTGTAATCGCTGTACTCTGAGCGGTTGTTGCACCGCGACCGCCGCCGTTGATCACCTGTGGTGCCATTGCGCCGCTATAGTTCACATTTGGCAACCAGCCAAACCCAGAATCAGGCTGCTGCGATAGAGCAGAAGTGCCGGTAATATTCCGAATCGCATCTCCCTGCGCACTCAAAAGTGCACGCCCACTGTCAACACCACGCCCATCATCCCAGATTCGAGGGAATTCACCGCGAGCCTCGGTCAGGGTCAGGCTGGGAATCACAAGCGCCAGTTTGGGGTATGTCGTCGCCGAGAATGTCGCACCATTGAACTTCAAAAACACCATGTCGGCCCATTCAGTCATAACCGTATTAGGCATCGCTGAGGACGGCCAGAAGAATGGAATCCCGATTGCTGGAGCGCCAGCCCCTAAACGGAGGTTTGTGGTTAGTGCGTTCGTGAACTTGGTCACCAGCCCGTTAACGTCTGCATTATCCAGGGCGTCCGCCCCGGAGTTTGCAATAAACTGCCCAATCAGCGCGCCAATGGTCGTCGCCTGGCGAATGGCTTTGTTTACCTGAGCGCTGGATGCTTTACCCGCAGTAAACCCGGACAGCAAAGCCGGAAGCGCCTCCCAGTCAGCCTGTGACATGACGTTAGCGTTAGGATCAAGCGCAAACGCTTTAAAGTTATTTGTTGCCATTAGAGTAAAGTCCCCCATGCTCCTACATCGAACCCGGCGATGTATTCGTTATCCATATCAAAACCAAAGAATTTAGAACCCTCGGAAGGTGTTTCTACCGAAGGCGTTTCAACATCACCAGCCCATACGCCAGCTGCTTTAACGGTCAGATAGCCCTGTTTGATAGCGGCGATCAGTTCGAGCGACACATCAGCAATATCAGTCTCGGGGAATACCCAGACCGAAATCGTCATGTCCTGGTTGTCGACGATCTGCATCTTCAGGCCAGAGCCAGCAGTTGCAGCGTCCAGAATGGGAGGCAGCGAGTCGTTCCGCCCGTCCCAGTTGTTGATAGCGATCTTCGCTTTCAGAATGATGCGGTAGGTATCATCGCTTAGCGACGTATAGCCCGAATCCGGGTCATACGGTCCCTGCCATACGCCCTGGTCATATCCAAGCCCTTCAGTATCCCAACTGAAATAAACGCCGGTGATCGGTTGGCTGACTATGCGACTTCGCCCAATCCAGAGTCCGAGCGTGTCGAGCTGCACACCGACCGCCGTATCGATATCGAAGGCTGTTACAAGCCCTGACATAGTGCTGGACACATCAATCAGCGGGCGGGTGCTCAGATCTATATGGTCAAAAAAGAGTGGCTTGGTAGCGTGGTAGTTAGTGATCAGTTCGGTGTATTTGCTCATGAGGTCACCGTGATACTGATATTCGCGGTGCTACAGGACGCAGAAGCATCATAGGCAATATCAATATTTGATGCCGATACGCTGCCAGACGACTTACCGATCAGCAGTTCGGTAATATCGTAATAGCGGGCATTCCCGCCGCTCACGACGCCAAGGTTTGCCGGGGAATAAATGCGGCTCAGCAGAACGTCGTCGCCAATTGTCAGGCCATTTATATAATCGGCAACAGCCTGTTTGATCTGCTCGCCGATTTGAGAGGTATACCCGGTAAAAACTTTCAGGCTAATGGCTACGTAAATTGGCACATCGGTAGAGCGTGAAAAACTGATCACGTGAGGGTTACCGTAAGTATCCGGCACCGTAACAGAAGTTTTACCGTAAGTTGCGGTTCCCTGTCCTTTATTCCCCCTGATGGTCTGGGCTATTTCGGTAACATCTCCACCATCGACGATAGCGGAAATCGAGTGCGGTGGCAGCCCGTTGCTGTCGGTTGCTCCTGTGTCGTTCTCGTACAGCTTGTGACGTGTCACGCCCGCAACATTAGCGATTGCACCGTCAACGCCTTCAAACGGTGTGATCGATGGTAGCGCGACGCTCTGGTCCTGCCGTATGCGCAGCTCTGCGTCGGTTTCGGCTGGTGAACCGACAGTAGCCGCAGCCGGGTTGGTTACCGACACCCAGCCGCGAGTCGGTGTGTTAATAGTGGTGATAGTCCCGGCCATCGCCGCAACCGAACCGCTATTCGCGCATGTGCCCGTCACCAGCACAGTACCATCAACGCCGATCGCTACACTCGCAGGAAAATTCCAGATAATGCCGTTTTTATCCCGGGCGGAGCCGTTCGTGATAGTCGTGCCCGCCGTACCGGTTAACAGAAGGTCAGCAGTAGAGTTTGTCGCTACTTTTCGCGTGATCCCGTTAATTTTCACATTGCTGCTAAGCGCTGCGGCCTGCGCTGTCGTCGGTGAAAACGAGTTATAGATCTCGATAGCGGTGTTGTTAGCGTCATGCACGGCAAGAGCCACCAGCGCGACCATTTGCCCGTCTTTGCTGTCTGGTTCGAGGTAGGCATCACTACCGTAAATCTGCCTGAAATAGCTGGTCAGTGTATCAAGGATTGTCTGGTAATCAGGCGCACTAATCCCCTGGGCGGTTACCGTTGCCGATAGCCCCAGCGTGTCGAGGTTCAAAGCCATTTATGCCTCGCTTGTTAAAGTCGTCTGGCCGTAGATTGTGTCAATGGAGGAAGTGAAGTTGACGCGGCGGCTGGTGCCGTCATAATTGGTATCGAAGGAAAGAATAGACAGAACGCCCGGCGTGTCCTGTATGCGTTCGCGTATAGCCAGGATGTAGACGTCTGATCGCTGTTTACCAAGCACCGACTGAACATACGGGGTGCCTTCAGTCAGGTCGAGAAACCACTGACCGCGCCACAGTTCGAAACGGGTTTTCACGGCCTGGGCGACGCACTCCGGACTGTCGATAAGGAAAGTATCGTCACCCTGTCCGAAAGTGTAATCGCCGTCAGCATCTTCGCGACGGTATCGCATAAATCACCACCAGCGTATAGCGCTAATAACGCTTGATAGGCCGAATAAAAAGAACACGGCCCAGATGAGGAAGAATTTCCAGTTGGGTAGTTTTTCGCCCATGACTCGCAACTCCCGTATCAGTTTGCTAAAATCAATCACATATTCTCCCTTGCCATCCTCAAGGTGCAGAAAGTAAAAAGCCCCGAAGTGTTAGCGCACCCGGGGCTTTTGTCTGTTTGGTAGTTTTTAATTAGGCGCGGCAGTATTACCACTGCCAGTCTGCACGCCGCCGTGAGTGTGCGTCGTCAGGCTCTTGCCGCCTGCTTTTACGTCATTCGTTACCGTCACCGGTCCGAGCATCGTCGCCGTACCTCCGCTTTCGCCCATTCCCTGAGACAGATTGCCGTTAATAGTTACGTTGCCGTTCAGCGTTATGGTTGGGGATGTAATTGTCGTTCCACCTTCAGCCGTAGCAGTAAGCTGGCCCGGCGTTTTAACGGTGATGTTATGTCCTGCTGCGACCTCTACGAACGCCGCACCATCATCGGTGCGCAGCTGCGCGGCGCTGGTACTGATACCGCTGATTTTCTGCGCTTGCGACTGCGGGCCAACGATGGCGAACGCATCAGATAAATCATGCTGGCGCGGGTCGACGGTCTCCTGAACTCCGCCACTCTGCCACCAAAAATCGATGCAACGGTCGGCAAAGATCAGCAGGCATTCGTCGCCTTCCTTAACCGGAAAGGTCAGCGTGCAACCGCCGCCGCGCGGGAAGATGACCGGCACATCCACCAGCGGTTTTAATTCGGTGGAGCCATCGCCAACGACACCGCGAAGCGCCACCTCTACCGTGCAGGTAACAGAGTCAGGGTCGAACGACTGAATGATGCCGGGCATCGCTACGCGCATCTGGGTAGACACCGAATCAGCAATGGCCTGCGCGGTCTGCTGCTCGCCGCCGATCTGTGATTGAGTTGGAATTGGCATAAAAACCCCATAAAAAACCCGCTCGACGGCGGGTTATAATTTTGCTTCTGGATAACATCTACAGCGACCATCAGGACAACACTTTCCCTCTCCGGGATGACCACCTTTAGGCGGCTTACTCCACGAAAATGTTTTCCCATTATTTTTAGCGCATTCAGCACACTCGTCACCATCCTCGCAGGAGCGCCAAATATAACGTTTAATACCCAAGCGAGATTGCTTTATCCTCTCTGCCTCGGAGTGACGACGGCTATTTTCGGCGAGGTGTTCAGCATAGCGCGAGTTATCCTTCTCAATTTCTTCTTTGCTTCGCCGCTTCCCATTTGCTGGCTTTGATTTTTGGTAAGCAACCCGTTTATTTCGATTGTATGATTTAATAATTGCGTCTTCATTTCTGCGTTTTTTAAATTTTAAATATTTAACAAATGCAAAAACAATCACGAATAAAATAATAATATATGCAGGTTCCATTATTTAACCTTTACACAATCATAAGTTGCATATTGTCTTGGTGCATCCATGCTGGCTTGCAGCCACTGAGCATTGAGGATAGCTTTTCCGTTTCGCTTGATGTACTCAAGACCAACCCATCGCCCCGGTTGGTTTGTAGCCATACGCCAATCCATTTTTATATTGTCGTAGTCTTCTTTTTGTTTCAGAAATGTCAATTTCTGATACTCGGGCTTTGCTCCATTTATGCGAGGAAAGCCGTCATTAGTACCACTCGTTGAGAAAGTGAAATCACCGCACTTCATATAGACTTTTCCTGCTGCATTTGCACCAGAAGCAGCTGTTAAGCAAATTAAGCCAGAAAATATTCCTGAGATTATCCTTTTCATTAGGCACCCGTTTTCATCAAAGTCGAATCATTAATCAGGGTAGAAGCCCCACGCGCAAAACACATCAAATCCATGTACCACGCCTGACCTCTGGTGTCGCCAGTATAGTCGATAGCTTTGACGATATAAACGCCATCCGTCGCAATGCTGGCAGCCTGTGACGTCGTACCTGTCAGCACGCGGTTGCCGTTCTCTTCCGTCTCGGTGATGCGCCCCGGCGACTGTGCGATTTCGCTATTACCGAGCGCGGCGCGATACACCGAAGCCTGATCGAGCTGGATAAGGCCATTGATGCGGATGTTGGGATTTATCAGGCACCGCACGTTTACGCCGCCGCCCATCGTCTGTTGCGGCATACCGATCAGGCCAGTATCGGCATTCAACACGATGGCTTCGTGAATATATTTATCCTCCGGCACCATCTGAACCTGACCATCCACCAGCTGCCATGTCGCTTTGCACTGCGCAGCAATATTATCCATCACGTTCCGGGTGGATGAGTAAATCGCGCGGCCACGAGGAAACACGGTATCAGGAAAGTCGCCAGTAATGCCCTGCGTCACGCCGAACGCGTTGAAATCCTGCATCGTCGCCCGGTGCAGATCCGCAACGGTATAGCCAGCGGCAAGCGTGGTGATGGTGGTCGCATAAAGGAACGCTTCGTGATCACCAATAGCCTGAATCAACACCCAGGAATCGGTAATGTTGTCCTTCCCGGTGACGGTGAAGCGAATATCACCGTCAAAAATCAGGCCGTAGTTCTGACCATTCACCTGCCCTATCTGGTCTGGTGAAATCTCCCGGGCGACACCAACCTGGCTCGCATCAACTTCCGGCGCTATACCGTCATATCCGGCAATGATGCGAATTTTGGCAAACTCCTGCCCCAGTATCTTGTTCGTGGTATCGGTCGAAAGGTTGTAAATTTTCACGTTTGCCACGCGCGGCCAGCGTGTATCTGCCCACTCAATCTGGAACGTGACCTTAAAATCTGACAGAGAAACACCCTGCCCGTTCTGGTCCAACAGCTGCAACTCAAAATGGCGCATCCAGTTAAGAGACATTTCTACTCCTGTACGAAAATGAGGTGGCTGTATGTGCCGAGGTTGGTTTTGGTGGGCTCGTCTGGTGCGCCCTTATCTGTCGCCACCACCAGCGCGCCATCAATGCCAAGCTGTGGATATTGTCGTAATAGGTTCACACCGGTCAGCAGAGGTACGCCAGACAGAAGCGCAGCACCGCCGCTATCCATCACGTCCATAATCCAGCCAGCCGCGTCACGCCAGATGATCCTGAGCGTGTATGTCGTATCGCCCAGCAAAACGCGGAACTGCTGATTGTCGGGAGAAAGCGGTATTTCGTTAAACTGCATGTCATCCCCCGAATGCTGATGTAACGGTTCCGCCCAACTGGCTCAGCAGCGATTCATTTGGCGGTGTCGTGGATTTCGTCCCGGAATTCTGCACCGCCGATGTGCTGACGCCATCTTGCATATCTGATTTATCAGCAACGCTAACGCTCTGCGTTTGCGACATGATCACTTCACGCAGGGTAAGCGTGCAGTTAAGCACGTTCTCGCTGGTTTTATCCGTTGTCACCTCGATGGCGCGTACCAGCATATTGCTGTACACCCTCTTTCCTGTCACCACATCGAACGGCACCCGAGAGGACTGGAGATCCAGCATTTGCTGATAGGTCTCTTTCGGGCTTAGTCCGGCACTGAGGCCGATTGAAGATGTATCAATGAAGTCCAGCAACGAACCGCCACCAGCGAAGCCGCATTCCATTGTGACTTCGCTGGGGCGCTTATACGCATGATCGGCGATGAAGCCCGAAGCGCTATTCGTTGTTGGCTTCTCCACCGGGTGCTCAGTAATTTCGAGCGCATCAGAATGCTTTTCGGAGACGACCACGCTGGGGATCAGCAGGCCAATTCGCCGGGATTGCTGGCGAAAAATCGCTGATAAAATATCCATTATCTCGGTCCTGCGGGGAGTTGCTGGGTTAGCTGTGAGTTAACACCCTTCTGACGATCGACAGTCAAACGGGCAGCCTCGCGCGGATCGGAAACGCCGTGGATGTTAATGTTCGTTTCCTGCTGAATAACCGGGGCGCTGGTGGGCATATTGCTCATCACTTTCGGAATGTAGTTGCGCGTTTCCTGCGGCATCAACCCCATGCCATAGCGCTGAACGTTACCAATCCCCCAGTTATATGAAGCCAGCGCCTTGCTAAGGTCGCCACCATTCTGCCGTAACAGCTGGCTGAGATACTTAGCGGCTGCCTGTGCTGACTTTTCCGGGTCGAATACATCGTTACCACGCAGGCCCATGTCGCGCGCCGTGCCATCCATAAACTGGAATAGCCCCTTTGCACCAGCGCCGGACATAGCAAACTGGTTACCGCCTGACTCAGTGATCGCAACGCTTTTCAACAAGCCGGCAGGCAGCTGATAAAGAGACTCCAGCTTATTGAACATTGGCCCCATCCAGTCGAGCAATACTTTGCCCTGGGCTGTCGCCTGAGGTCGCTTAACAGACTGCGCTCGCTGCTCTGGCTCCAGTCCCATCTCCTGAATTTTGCGCTGGATTTGCTCATCAGTGAAAAAGTCTTTGCCTGGGTTTTCCTTTCTCAGCGCCTCATATGCCTGCTGCCTTTCAGGTACTATATTGCTGCCTATACCGCCAATCGACGCCATTTCTTCGCTGGTGGTCGGCGTATTGTTGGCAGGAATGAACATAAGCAACCAGGGATTCTTGATTGCCAGCTGCGCGATCCCCTGCGCCAGCTTACCCAAACCACCAATAGAGCCGCCGATTGCCTTACCGAGCCCCATAAATCCGGCGACAAGTCGCCCGATACCCGTGAGCATGGAGACCAGCTTCGCACCGGCCAGAAAGCCAAACAGGATGGTGAGCGTATTTTTCCAGCCGCCCAGGTTGTCCTTGAGCTCCAGAAACTTATCGCGTAACCACTTGAACACCTTCTTAGCCTGCTCAATCTCTGGCTGCCACTTGGACCAGTCAATGAGGCTTTTCCCGCCCTCTTTCCACGTCTGGTAATCGTCATAGAGCAATCCGATCGCCAGAATCAACGTGGTGATCAGGCCGATAGGGGATTTCAGAAATGCAGCATTGAGCAGACGCCAGGCAATGAGGATTGCGCCAATAGTCATCAGGAATTTTTTGCTGCCATCGTCCAGCTTTTTCCACCAGTCAATGACCGAACCAGCCGCCTGTATCACCCGCCAGGCCATTCGCGTGAATGCGTTCGCAAGCCAGATCACACCTTTAATGACTTTGGTGAGCGTCTCTTCAATCTTAGGGAAGTTGTCGAGGATGCGCCGCCTCAGGCTGTCCAGCGAACCAGCCAGGCCACCAGCGAGGTTTGAGCCGATCTTGTCCCGCATGATGCCGAACAGCGACGTGAGCCCGCGCATGGACGTCATGAATTTGTTGGACTGAACAGCCGCTTTATCAGCGTTGAACCCCGTCTTTTGCAGCATCGACTGGTAATCGGCGGTAAAGCTATTCATGCCGCGACGCATCGCCATCAGCGTGTTTTCATCGATGCCGAGCATCTGCGCGTATTGCTTCGCGCGGTAATACGGCATGTTGTTGAGCTTTTGCCCCACGCCAGTAAAGATGGCCGTAGTATCACGCATCTTTCCGCTAGCATCGCGGGTCTGGACGCCCAGGCGGTTCAGGAAACCTTCCGCGCCCGGATTGCTACGCATGAAACCAGCCAGCCCTTCGAGGGAGGACATAGCCGACTCGGCGCTGGCACCGGTTTGCGATGCGGCATAGCCCAGTGCTTTGATGCCCTGGACACTGGCCCCCGTCCGTTGGGATGCCCAGTAAATTTTATCCAGCCCGTTCGCGATCTGGGTGGTAAACCCAACAATGCTCAGCGCTGCGCCTTCCACCACCGCACCGACCTTCAGAACATTCGCGGTAACGCCTTTCAGCACTGCTTCAAACTTATTAGCGCCAGCCTGATCGATATCGAACCCCAGCGAAACAAGGAAGTCTTTAATCGTATCTGCGTTACCGCTCATTGGCCGCTCTCCATTTATCTACCCGGGCGTCGTTATCCTCGCGCATGTCGAGGTAGTCATTGAGAAGCGCGATGCGGCAAAGGTCTACCGCACCGCTGTTAAGGTCTTTCTGGTCAATATGGAAGGCAAGCGCCGGACGAAGAATAAAATCTTCACCGCCCGGCAGGCTGTTGAAGGTTATTCCGCTGGCGGGGTGGGCGTCTCGCTGGTAGGGAGTCCTTGCAAAAAATTTCCCAGCGAGTCGGCGACCACCCGCGCCACCAGTTGCAGCATGGTAAGCAGGTCGATATCGTCAAACGCCATTTCGCCATGCTGGCAGACCGGCACCCAGCCTTTCATGTGCTCGCGTGAAACAACGGAAAGGCAGGGAAACAGGATAGCGTCCACGTCGCCATCGCTCAGATCGGACACAGCATTGGCAATTTTTGGCAGGATGGTAGCCATCGCGCCTTCGGTGTCTTTGCTGCTGATCTTCTCCTGAACGCTCCGGAAGTCAGAAACCATCCCGGCCAGCACCGGCAACAGCTTGCGGGACACCTTCAGCTGTTCGAAAACGCTGAGCTTTGCGGTGCAATATTTCACGCCTTTAATTTCGAATTCCATGCGTTAAAACTCCCCGAGCAGCTGGTCAATCTTGCCGCAGTCGAATACCCAGGCGACGGTTCCGCCCTCTTTGGCATTATTGAAATCAGGCTGTTTCTGGAATGCACACGAACGCGCAGTAGAAATATCACCCGATGCCGTGTTGCGAATGACGATCACGTTATTGCCCCAGGTGGCAGAGGACTGGCTTTGCGCGTTATACGCCAGAGACAGCTTCTTGTTCACGGGGGAGGTTTTCAGCAGCGTTACCGTAATGGTGCCTGACTTATCGGCGTGCAGGCTGTGCATCACTTCGCCATCGGCACCGATGGTCATGGTGTTCTTGTTGCCGCCCATGGTCTGGGTGATACCTTCCTCAGAGTTCGCAGAACCCTGACCAAGATCGATAACGCCGGTCGGCCCGGTGAGCGACGCGGTTACATCGAGAAAAGAATAAGTTGCCATTTATCGCTCCTTAGCGAACCACGTTGATCTGCACATCGGCATAATGAACTGCGCCAGCCAGCTTACAGGCCACCTGAATTAACGGTGCTTTGCGCGCTTCGCGGTCGGCCTGCGCCTGTTGCACCAGCGGCTGCGCATAGACGTAATAGCCTTTGGTCAGCGTATCGCCGGAATTCAGTTGTCCGATAGGGCCACCATTCCACACGCCAGCCGCTACCAGACCGTTCGTGACGGACTGATCCATGGACTGTTCAACGTTGGAAAGCAGACGGGTCACACCGGCATCAGTCTGCGGAATTTTGGTGGTGCTGGTGTAAAGCAGGTTATAGAGGTTGGTCTGAACGTAGTTCTGCAACCAGTCGAGCCCGTGGCGCTCGTCGAAGAAGTCACCGTTTGCCATGACACCCTGTTGCAGGATCGCCGTGTCGTTGGCGTAGTACACGAACACGTTCGCATTCTTCGCATCCACAGCCGCCGCCTGGCCTACCGTCAGCGTTTCGTAGGTTACGCTCGGTTCCTGTTTGAATTTCAGGGTAATGGTGGTATTGCTGCCGTTGAAATTGACAGTAAAAGCGCGACCGAAAGCAGAAACCGCCGCGTAAGGGCTGCTGGTGGAATACTGAATAAAGGTACGGGCATACTTGCCAGCCTTTAATTTCGATGCAACATCGGTCGTCGAAGTCGTGCTGATAATCTCAGCGTCACCAGAGGTCACACCAAAGATACGGCTAAGGCTTGACGCCTCGATAAGCTTGGCAACCTCAATCACGTCATCAGCATCAAGCACATCGCCACCTGCGACAACATCATCAGCGACAACCAGCCCATACCAGTTGGTATATTGCAGGCAGGCATTAACAGCTTGCACAATGGTTTCCACGCTTCCACCTTCGGAAGATGTCAGCGTCTTCGCCCAGCGGCCAACATAAACCTGCGTCGGCTTCGGCGACTGGCTGAAGAAAACCTGCGCCGCTTCATATTCCGGGCTGTCGACTCCGAAGTCCTCGCCAATGTCCTCAACGGACGCATAAAGGCGAACGCGCTCCTGCACCGGAATGACAGTGGAAGAACCGAGGATCAGCAGCGCGCCGAAGTTACGACCAGTAGCCGCTTTCGGCGAGATGATCACATCAACGTTTACAACGTTGGATACAGGTAAGCCCTGCGTCATAGTTTATTCTCCAAAAAAGGTGACTGGCGCTTCCACCAGCGATTTAATGCCGTACTCACGCACAACCTTCCGGCGCAGGCGCACCGTCATGTCGTAGCGGCGAACCCATTGCTGGTTGATAAGTTCGGGGAAAGGGGTCAGACCGGTATAGTCGCCCAGGGACAAACCAAGCGCGTTCAACTCAGCATTGTTTTGTGGGACAGATATGCCATCGCGAAAGCGGGACGCATAAGACATACCAGCCGGGCCATAGAACGACGCCATGCACTCGAACGTTTCATGCCGCCAGAGCTGAGCGCCCTCGTCGGTCTGATTGGTGAATGCAGGACTGTTATCAATGGGCCACCCGGTAACGCCGAACGCGCACCAGTTCGTTTCAACGGGTAGCAGTGGCGGCTGATCTTTCTGCCAGCGCGGGCGAACCATCCCAGCAGGCAAGCCGGAAACGTTGCGCATCCACTGGCTTAACAGCCTGTCGAGCGCTTCGTCATAATCCGGGTCGCCGCTGGTGGGTGTCAGCCAGCCGCGCTCTGTGCTGGTGTTATTGCTCAACGGGAGTTCCCCCATCAAACGGCAGTAATTCACAATGTGCCTGGACAAAGCCAGCACCGTAAGCCGTGTACGGGTCGACGAATGTCACACGATAATCACGGTTCTGATACGTCACGATATCGGCATCACGGCCAGTCTGCCCCTGCGTGAGTCGCTCAGTCGTCACTATTAAAATCGCCCCGCTTATAACCTGCCCGGCCTGCATGCGGCGGTTTTCCAGAGAGCGGTCAACGGTAACAACCCCGGCAAACTGCGTTTTAACTTCGCTGTCACTGCCGATCCCGTCATCGTCTACCGTTTGCGCGCGACGCGTTACCCACAGATTGAAGTCGCAAAAATCGGGGTCAAAAAGCACGTCTGTTACATCAAGATTCGGCATCTTTATCCCTCACTACATGGGTTATCGCGGCGAGATATTTGCCAGTATCGTAAAGAGGCTTAGCCAAAGCGGTGCCAGGAGATTCACCGGCAGCCCTTCTCGCAAGTTCCGCCTTCGCACCTTTACGGCCACGGCGCGCACGAGCTTCAACAGTGCTATCCGCAAGCGGAGTAAAATCGGCAGCTTTGATGTAATTTTTCACACCTCTTGCTGCCAATGTGCCAGCACGATTGAGCGCTCTTTCCGCACCCGCCGCATTACCATCAAGCGCAGCCTGCGCCGCTGCTTTGAGCTGCGGCACCGTCTGTTCCTCTACGGATTTAACGCCGGGGAGCAGGTGCGGGCGTGGGGGTATGTTTTGCGCTGGTGATCCGTATTCGTTGACGTAACCGATCCCGGCATTACCAAACGGAACATCCTCACGCTCGCTGTCTTCTTCAGGAATGCCGACCAGCACATCCTTTTTGGTTAGCGACCTGAGCGCATCCAGAATGGCCTGAGCGTTATCCACCCTCGTTGTTACACCGCTTTTGAAACTCATAGCTGGCGACCGCCCGCGCCGAACATCGTGATCAACTGATAAAATTCAGCGCCATATCGGGTGTTATTCCAGAAGCCTGCGTCAGGGTTTAGCGTCGCGCTGGTGTCATAGCTGACGCTTACCTTGTCAACGGACTTAGAGGATTGAACACCATTGGTGGAACCGCCCGGGCCGCCAACCAGCATTGCCCGGCTATCTGCCGCCCATAGCGTCATGTAGTGAGCCACGAACAACTCGGCAAAGTACGGAAACAACTTTTTGCCGGTGACGTTTTCGCTCAGCAGTTCATCGGCAAGATTCAGACGGAACTCGATTTGGACGTCGGGATATTTTGCCGGGTCAGCAAACTGCGGGAAGTCGCGCCGAAAATCACTTACTGTTGGCAGGCTTTGATTCTTTGGCATCTTTCGCCCCATTACCGCCAGTCTGGGCGGCAGCAATCTGCGCTTGCAGGCTGTCGTTCTGCTCTTGCAGCTTGAGCAGCGCTTCTTTCAGATCGGCAATCAGCTGATCTTTATCGACAATCTGCTTATCTTTGTCGGCAATCTGCGCTTGCAGACTGTCGATAATGGGTTGCAGATCATCGGTGTCGCTAATCACGCTTTCGGAAAGCTCAGAGTGCGCCTGGGTAAACCAGTGCGACGCGACCTCTTCCGGCACGTTATGACGTCCCCGGCCAAACTCCTGTTTCGACTGATCGCCGAGCGTCAGCGTAAACGGGGTGTGGACATGGATGGTAACCAGCTTTTCTTTCGCCATTTTCATTTTCCTTCTGGCCCCTTTCGGGGCCGTTCTGGTTATCAGATACCGTCCACGTAGGACAGGGTTTCTTTGTACACGGGCTCAACCGCACCGAGCTTGCCGTAGTAGGTCGCAATCTGGTACAGACCGCGATACTGGACAGGCACGCTCTGCAACGGCACCAGCGGATAACGCACGTATTTCTTGTCGTTGGTGTAAGCGACCATTCGGTCTTTACCGCCAACCCCGCGCGCTTTCAGCCATTTGACCGCTTTGATTTCCAGCGGAACGCCATTCTGGTGGAAAGCGATAGTGTTCACGGCCAGATAGGTCAGCAGTGACTGGTTACCCGCTTCGGAAACCTTACGGCTCGCCAGCAGTGAATACTGCTCTGGTGGAATGCGCAGATCAGAAGGCACGACGGAATAGCCGGATGCGACCCAGGCATTCGAAAGAATGCTGTTCACGCTATCGAGGATCTCGTCGTTAGTGGAGTTCGCCCAGGTCTTCGGCGCGTTGTTCAGCGTCACACCGACGAGGTTTGCCAGACCTTTCAGGCCTAGCGCGTCATCACCGATGTAAACCTGCTCGTCGTTATCCATCTGCCATTTGAGCTGCATACCGTCGTACTTCTGGGTATCAATCGGGCGACCTACCTGCTGAGCTGCTGCCAGCTCTACAACGGTCCAGCCCAGTTCCATGCCCCAGAGGTTCAGCGGATTACCGTCTTTACCGATATCAACATTCACGCCTGCGATTGCAGTGGAATCTTTGCCTACCCAGTTTTTACCGTTCGGATTTGCGCCAGTACCCGCAGCGCCAAAGCTGGTGTTAGTCCAGCTGGAAATGTCATCTGCGATAGAGACGTCTTCACGCAGCTGGATATCTCGGGTCCAGGTGTAACCCACCAGCGGCAGGTTCAGCGTCTGGTCGAGTCGCTCCAGCTCCCCGATGAGAAAGGCACCAGAGCCATCAACGGTTGCCTGATCAAAAGTAATCATTCGTCTGTTCCTTAAATCTTCCAGGAGATTTCTGCATTGCCGTTAGCGTCACCGGCCCCTGTGAATTCGGCGTTGGTCAGCGCCACGTTTTTGCCACTGACGGACGTGGACATAAAGCCGCCCAGCGGCACGTCAATGGTTGAATCGAGCGAAACAACCACGTAGACAGGCGCGCCTTTTTTGATGGTACTGGCATCGAAGCCAGATCCGAGGTTAACGGTCATGTAGCCACGTTTCATGGCGTCGCCCGGGAAGTTCTTATCCGTTCCCACCTGGCGAACCATGTCGGGCTGCGATGTGGTCGGATACGGACGAACGTAGATACCCTTCACCTTGTCGGCGGTGTCACCGTCCGCCAGCGGCACGAAAAAGCCGTCAGCGTCGTATTTGCCAGCCAGACCGTAAGCAGCGAAGGCGTTAGCGGATTTAAGGATCACCGGTTCGACGGTTAAGTCCTGCGGGCGAGAGATAGCCCCGGCAATGCCAACAGGCATCCGGTACAAATATGCAGTCATTGGATTATCCTTTGCGGTTAGACCAGAAGTCGGCGTTTTGTTTGTTCAGGGAAGCAATGCTGGTCATGCCCATATTTGGGCGTTGTGCATCGCCCGTGGTGCTGCGGGTGTTTCGCCCTTTGGCAATCTCAGACACAGCGTTAAATGCCATATCGACCGATTGCTTAGGCAATTTGCGGATATCAGCATCACCGACAACCTGGCGAACCAGTGTTTTGTCAGCGGCAGCCAGCACATCACGTTTGAACGCGGTCGGTTTCACCTTACGGCTCAGATCGATACCCGGGACGATAACTTCGGCACGATAGGCAGAGTCACCGGTAATCGTGGTTTCCTCTTCGTCGTCCTCGCCGTCGCCGGTCGGATCTTTTTTATCTTTATCGTCAGGCTTATTGTCGTTATCGCCCGTCGCATTTCCTTCCAGCTTAGCCAGCAGGGCTTTAAGCAAGGTTTTGATATCGTCCTCGCCGTCGCCGGTTGGCTCTCCGCCCATTTCCGGCTTTTTGTCCGGCAACGGTTGTTGCGGTGAAAGGTTAATGTTGAGGTTAACGCCGCTCGGCAGCTCCCCTTCATCGCCCGTTACCGCCGCTGGCGCAGAGTCCAGCAATTCGTTCATGGTGTCCGAGTCACCCGTTTTGATGGCCGTACGCATGCGGGTCCACCAGCTTTTCTTTTGATTTGCCATTGTGTCTCTGTCTCCAATTGCACAACGATTTCCGGCTCTGCCTTTGGGGACAAGAGCCACATGGTTTCCGGTAATATCGACCTGCTCGGCTTTACCTGGCTCGGTCTGATCGTATTCCGCGTCATAGCCGCACGACACTTCGCGCAGACCATCTTCGATTAGCTGAATCGCGCTTTCGTCTTTGACGATAAGGTCAGCCAGCATCAAATCAGACTGATCACCAGTCCCGCGCCGCACATTCTGAAGATGCCCGACAGCAAGCTCTTTCCAGTTCTCGGGATTTACCAGCCGCACATTCCCGTTTTCATCTTCAGGATGCAGGATCGTGATGCTCATCCCTTCGAATGAGGCGAGCGTGGCCGGATGGAATACCTGCTCAGGAGAGCGCGTTACGACTATCTCACCGAGCTTGTCGGGTTTGAGGTTTGGCAGATCGGCAGCGCCGTAGAGCTGCTTACCCGTTCGACCTATCGGCACATCTCTGCACAGCAGCGAGCCGTCAGCCAGCTGATAGCGGGTTTCCCCCAGCCGGGTATAGAAAAAATATTTCATGGATTACCTGCAATTCAGGCGAGATAAGAATGAGGGTTTGGGAAGACGATCTCTTTGTAACATCGGCAGTTCGGTAGCTCGCCAGCGTGACCGGTCATGCCGTCAAGCGTTGGAGGTCGGCCCCATTCGACAAACTTACCTTCCATCTCCCGATGAGAATGCCGGACGTCGCCATCTTCGGCTGTACGCCAGATATAACCATTCGAGCCGATTGACAGCGCACGCGCCTGATCCAGCGCGCCGGTTGCGCGTCCAAGCTCGGTACGGGCGATAAGGTTCGCTCGTGAGCGTGACACGTCACCGGACGCAGCTATCTCTTTCGCGAATGGCTCAGCGCGGCCACCAGTCACAAGGGCCTTGATGGCCTTGTTCTGAATGTCATACACCCGATCGGCGGCCTCAAGAGGCAGCGATTTGATGTACTTAATTTGCTCGGCGACGATGGATTTCATCACCTGGCCTACCGGGGCGCGGTCAACCATGTTGCGCAGCTCTGCGCTGATGTTCCGGCTGTGCTGACGCCACTGCTTTTCATTCTGGCGCGCTATGTCTGCGGTGAAGTTCTCAGCTACCTTAGTCGCCCAGGGGGTGATGATTTCGCTGTAGCGTTCCAGCGCATCCATTATTTCGGTGACGCTATCGTTTGAACCATCGTAGCGCCCATTTACGATATCCCCGACCGCCCGCGCTATCTGCCGTAGGCTCGTTCGATATCGGATCTCCGCCTGGCGACTCTGGCGGTTTGTCGCCAAGTTCGCCGATGCCTGGCGGCGCTTCGTCTTCGGCATTCTCTATGTCCTCGTCGGTAATGGATGCCCCGATGCCGGTGACGTCAGAGTTTTCGCGCAGGTCGGTCATCGCCGCCTTACGCGTCATCAATCCGTCGCCCAGCGCGGTACTGATCGCGTTGGTGGTGTTTACGGCCACCGTTGAGCGGTCAACGTCAGACATTTGCCATAGCGGGTTAAACTCAAACGTGAAATCGTCCGGCAGCGGCTTACCGAGTTCCGAGCGGTGCATAATATCCAGTATCCGGCGCATCGGCAGCCGTAAGCGGCGCTCCTGCAATGAGCTCACCCGGTCGTAATAGTTGGCGAGGTCTGCATCACCAGTAGAGAAGCCTTTCGGGGATTGACCGAACAGGCGTACCAGCGGGATACCAACGGCACCGCTGATCTGCTCAGCGAACTGCGAAAGAATGTCATCCAGACCACTGAAGCTGTACTGGTGGGTTTCGAAGGTATCCTTGGCATCCATCAGCGTCATGCCTTCATTGCTCTGAAACTGGCGGATCAGATCAATGTTTTTCAGCAACGCCTCGAATGCCTGGCCACCCAGCGCAATAAGCTCACGGAGTTTTTCCACTTTGTAGGTCCGCAGATGCGCTTTGTAGACCAGCTGCGCCGCGCCGACAGTAGCGCTGTCGAACGCAGTGAGCCGATCCCAGATACGCTCTACAACCGACATTCCCCATTCGTTTTCGGTCATCTTCTGCTGGAATGGCAGCGTCACCCCGTCGAAGCGAATCAGGCGGCTGTGATGGATGCGCCAGGCCGGAATGCCCGTTGCGGTGGTCACCACGTCGTAAAACTCAGGCTTACCGAGATCTGGCCCCATCTCTTTGATGCGGCGGGTCAGGACCGGGTTAATCATCCAGCGGTCGAGCGGGAGAATACCCTTAAATTTGCCCTCGCCAATGGTTTCGAGCCGCAGCGGAGTCATTGGTGCCTGCCCCTCAATCATGATGAATCCGACCGCGCCGCCGTAGAGACGCGACCATTTCAGCACGTCGTTCAGCGCATCCCAGATCTGCAATTCATCCAGCTGCGCTTCGAGGGTGCCACGGTCTTTTGCGTCAATCTCCGAAGTGATTCGGATGCCTTTGCGGGTCATGTCGTCCGGGATAGCGTCGACCGCTTCGCCGATAACCCACGAACCGCGATATGACCATTCCACCAGCATGCGGTTGCGGCTGGTGAAGTTCGCCCGGTAGGTCGATGCTGAATGCTGGTTAGGCGTCTGCATCCCCACGCGGGCGACAAAGTTTTCGTAGCCATCAGCGGTGGCCTGCGCCGTTCGCTGAGAGGCTTGCTTGTTTCGTGCCATCAGGCCTGTCTCCCTAGCAGCTCCCAGATGTTCAGGGCTGAATTCATTGGCGCGTAGCTGATCATCACCGAGTCAGCGAGGTTCGGCGACTTGGTGCCATCAGGCTGTTTATCAACAACGATTTTCCCCACGCCGTTAATGGAGTAGGTCGGCTGCGAAAGCTCGATGATGAGCTTGTCTTTGCTCGCCATGGCGCTGCTGATTGAGATGATTTCGTCCGGGTTGTAGGCCATGCCCTCAACCACGGCGCGATAGGTGTTCTGGAAAAGCTTGCGTAGCCGCCACCAGCTCTGGGCCTTGGCGTTAGCGAAGAAGTCCTTGTTCAGGCGCGCGGCCTGTCCGTTGTCCCCTCGCACGGCTTCGTCGTCCGGATCAAATACCGCGCCGCTACCGCGAAACGGTGTAGCGAGTATTGATGGTCGGCGCGCAGCGTTACGCAGTTCGTTAATAGCGCGCGCATCGCCGCGAACACCAGCACCAAGGCCGTCCTCGTCGAATCGAAACTCTTCGAGGTTGTCCTGTTCGCAGAAGCCGAAGACCTTCTCAACGGACTGGTAAATGTCGCTGCCCACGCCGGACCATTCCCGCACGTTCTCCAGCAGGAAGCCGTGACGGGTCGAAAAGGCGTTTTTGTCCCGGCCTTCGTCGGCGACGTCCATCGCGCCCAGTCGTTTGCCCGTTGGCTGAATACCCAGTTTGATATGCGCGTCGACGGCAGCCTGTACCCAGTCGGACGGGATCAGGACACCTTCCGCTGATGCGCTGTAGTTCAGGTCAAGTTCCTGCGCCACCACCACCGGATTGTCGATTTTCTCGCATTCCCTGCGATACCACTCTTCATCCTTGCGCGGGTCGTTTCGCCAGTGGAATGTGAATACCGGTATTTTCCCGCCGTGACGCTTCTGTGCGAACGGGTTCGCCATGCCGTTAACCGAACTCAGGTCGATACGGCAGCGGGTGGTTTGCGACAGCGCCGCGTCGATCAGCAGAGGACGCTGGAGGAATGCAGCCTCATCCACCAGGTAGAGCGTGGTACGGTCACCACGGCCGATATTGTCGCCAGCCTCGCCTTTGATGACCGCGCCAGTATCTGGAAACTCAACGCGCATGTACGGCGCGTGCTTCTTCTCGTCCCACGAACCGCGAAACTCAACGGGCAGCGTTTCCACGAACTTGCGCGCCTTCCAGAACAGCGCCTTCGGGTCACCGGTGCTGTCGACGTATTCCTCTTTACGGGAGCCGAAGCCGATAACCATTTCTTTGTTGAACAAGCAGAGCGAGCAGGCCAGCCCGATCGCCGTCCAGCTGAGCCCCATTTCGCGGCTCTTTTCGGTGATGCCGTTCTCCAGCTTTTCGCGCCGCTCCATGATCCAGTGAATCCACTCTTCCTGTTTCGGGAACAGCAGAAAAGGGATGGTGACCGGCAGGCCATAATCGATGTTACGTGGGTCTGTCGTCATGCCCCAGTCGATAATGAACTGGGCCGGGTTGGTGCGGTAAAACTGCTTAAGAGCTGGCAGCATTTCGGGGTTCTGGCGAATGCGCTGTAAGCGCTCCATCCGCCATTCAAAAACCATCTGGTAATCAGGGTTCCTGAAATCGAATTCAAACGGGAGAGGCATGATCACCCCATCATCTTGCGGTAAATCTCTGCGGCCTGATCTGCGGTGAGGTTGGTCGTCTCGGTCTTTATCGGGCCGCCATCCTTGCCAGTGCTCTCAACCTTCAGCTTATTGGTGTAAGCGTCGCCGACCTCTTTCGCGGCCTGCTCGATAAGCTGCGCCGTCAGGGAGAAGTTTTTCATCCCCTCGGTTTTGGTTGCCATGCGGTCAAGCACGCGGAGGCGATAGGATTTGTTCGCGATCGGAATGTCGCTGGTTTCGGTCAGGAATCGTTCGCGCGTCGCGTGGAACATCGCGATCCACTTTTTGGCGAGCGTCTTACCGCTGGCCTTCGTGGGGTCGTGAGATTCAGCCTGCTGGCGGGTGATCTTGATCCCGAATTCTTTTTGGACAGCCTCGACCACCTGCGATGGCGTGTCATAGCACGCAAGCGACTGAATGATGAAGGCTTTCACATCAGGTTTTAATGCAGCCATAAATCACCATTCGTCTTATACAGTCCAGTATTTAAGCCAGTCGCAGCATGCACGTCCCGCACGCTCTGGCAATATCGAGATGAGCAACCTCCGCTGGCTGATTCGCCGCATCAATCATTTCCTGCACGTCCCGGCTCGCACCGTAACGGCGAACCACGCCTACAAACTCTTCAACATCGTGGCCGCGCAGCTTCAGCTTTGGCTGCCCTTCCTGCGTGAACTTCGGCGCGCCAAATTCATCTGTCGCCTGGCAGATGTGGTAAAGCTCGTGCTCTATCAGCGCGCAGAATTCCAGATCGGAACATTGCGAACAGTAATCGGCGGCCAACGTGATGATGAACTGCGGCGCCCTGCCGAACCATTCATACATCTGCTGCTCCATCCGCGCTTTCTGCCATCCCCCAGCCCGCATTGCCACTTCTTCCGCCTGCCCCAGCACGGAACGCCCTTTCTTCTCGAAAGTGTTCGACGCCCAGAGAAAGCACAGATCCGCTTCAAGCAAATGCTGGTGGTCAGGGTTGTAGAGGTCGCCCTCATCGCTCAGGATGTGCTGATTCAGCCACTCGCCAACGTCATTGGCGGGCATTATGCTGATGTACGGCTTCGGGTCAGGTGGCATCGTAAAATGCGCTGGTGGATGTGGTCTGTTCATGAATAATTCCAGTGCTCCATTATCGAAGCCCCTCAGTGAAGGGCTTCTGTAATGTCAGTCCCGGACGAACGTAACCTTTGTGGTTATCATTCGCCGTACAAGGCGCGTCGCTTCGCGTTGCATTTCATCAATTACTTTTGGCGTCAGCGGCTGATGCGCATATTTGCGCTCAATCTCTGCAAAAATCCCGTTCAGCGCCTCGCTGTCTGGTGGGATAACTTCAACGTTTAATCGTGCCATCGGTTTGTCCTGCCCTGTTGTTCTCGAATGTCCTGATATCAGCCTTATCCCTGTTGCACTGCGCCAGCGCTGACAGCAGCGCAACATTCAGGTTAAGGCTTGCTCCCCACGTAAACGGGTCGGGTAAATCTGGCTGGGGTGTTTCATCCGTCAGGCTGGCTGGTAACGGAACTACCGGAACCGGCACGTAGACCGTCCGCGTAGTCGTGCAGCCGCTTAACTGCGCCAGAAGGCACAACACGAACAGCACAATCATCATCCGCAACAGCAGCCTTGATATCGTTCTCGGCTCTCTGTGACTCCAGTGCGATCTGCTGCTTGGCATGTTGATTTGTCTCCAGAATGATGTTCGTTATTGCTACGGTGCGCAGGACATTCGCGGTGATGGTCTCAGAGGAATCAGCGCGCTGTTCTGCATCGTCAGCGCGACGCTGTTCCTCCAGAAACTTTCCATGGTAGTGATCCGCTGACCAGACAAGACCGCCTGCAATACAGGCGATAAACGTCACAATGAGCACCCAATAACTCATTTTCATACCAGCAGCGCCGCCCGCGCTTTGTTGTAGCGGATCTTGCGGTCATCAATGCCATTCAGGCCGCCGTTAATGATGCGCGTAACACGAGTAATATCGGCACCGTAGGCCATGCAACCTTTGGATGTGAAGAACCAGGCGGCAGAGCGTGCTGCCTGAAGTTCCTGTTCGAGCTGTTCAGGTGAAGTAACGAGGTCTAACTTCAGCGCCGCCCCGCAGGTGCGATAATTGTCGAGGCCAGTGATTTGAATTAACCCTCTGCCGCGATATTTCCAGCCGTCGCATGGCGCTTTGTTACCCAGGCGGTTGCTATACACCAGATTGGCGATGGCATCCTGGCGGGCTGCGTGTTCGGTTGTTCTGCCAAGCGCATCAGCCTGCTGCTGTGTGATCCTCTTTCCGAAGGTCGCCACCAGCGCAGATGGTGTGTAGTTCAAATTTTCTACTACAGCGCTAAAGCCGTCTGACTCATGACCTACCTGAGCGATGAACATGGCCTGATCCGCTGGCGCTGTAATGCCGAATTCTTTCATCGCCGCATCCACTGGCTGAAACCAGCGCGCAGCTAACCCGGCGCTGATACCAGCCGCCATTTGAAATTGAGATTGATTCATTTATTTTCCTCAGTGCTGCCGACTCCGGCACGTCTGGCAACGATAGCGAGCGCCATGTCACGAAGTCTGTCCGCCCCAACAAACCCGACGAGCGCACCAACGAATGCCCCTGAATTAGCAGGCAACCCTAGGTATTCCAGCAATGCGGAAACAGCCAGCGCGAATATGCCGCAGATTAGCGCGCCAGTGGCGGTGTAGAGTTTCGGCTTCCCTGCGCGTATGTCGATAAGCGCTGAGATGCCCAGAGCGCATAACCCGGCGTAAACTGACGGCAGATATAGCGCGATCCATTTCATTGTTTGTTCGAAAATCCCGTGAGTGCTATTCATAGGTTCACCTCGCCTGTTTGCGGGTGCTGTGTGCGAAACTGGAATAAACCCAAATGCAATGGGCTAAGAGGGTACTAAACGCGGCGGAAAGCGTACGAAGCGACGCCCTTACGCCCTAACTGGCATTCGATGGTGTTCTGTTCGGCGCATTCGAAGCCCTGCTCAGCAAACCAACCCTTAATACCGTCGTCAGTGAAATACCAGATGTGCTCGTTCTTCCTGAAATGGTGCGAGCGAAGAATGTCTCCGGCATCGGTAAAAATGGGGATCGACACGAACACGTATTCACTGGCCTGCTGTACCGCCAGCTCCGGCTCGTCGATGTGCTCCAGTACATCCCACATCGTCAGCGCGCGCCACTGACTGGCGTAGAGGTCAGCGAATGCGCCCCGCTCGTTCAGCCAGGCAACGCCAGCAGGATTAACGTCAAACCCAAACGTTCCCGCTCGGGAAGAAACGAACTGACCGGCACCGATACCAACGTCCAGAACCGGTCCATGATAGTGACGTTCCACCAGCTCAATTCTGGACTGCGTTAATGCGCGCCCGGTTTCGGTATCAGCCAGCAGCTGATATTTCGCAAAATACTGCTCGTCATACGGGCGAGATGCCGGAACCGAATAACGACCGATGCCCAGCTCCGGGAGGAATACCAACCCGCTGTTCAGTTCCTGATAAAACGACTTCATTCAGCCAGGCCTCGAATTTTGAATCAAAGTTGGAGATGCGTTTGTCACAATGGTGATCCCACGCTTCGCAGCGACAATAATTGTCCGGTATTGCCCAGCCAACGCGGGATAAATCCATCGCCGGATCGGTGACTATCTCGGGAGCGTTATGCCCGCCGCGCCCACCAGCGACAACGTAAATAGGTGTTTTGTACGCAATGGCAGCGGGCAGCGCCCAGCCGACAGGCGAAACCACGACAGCTGCATGCTCTACCAGGCGCATCAGCTCTTTGATATTGAGCTCGCCAGCGTGCATTTTCAGATCTGCTTCTGGTTCTTCACCCACCAGCCACTCTTCCCCGTCCTGCAAATCAGCAACGCTAATCACGCAGAAATGTTTCCGCAGGATTCTCGATGCGCGCAGGAGGTAATCGGGGTCAGGGTTTCGGGAGTCGCTACGCCATTCAGAACGAACCGTTGCCGGACGAATAACGGCGATCGGCTTTTGGTGCGTAAACTGCGCCGGTCCAAAGGATGGCAAATCAAGCGCTGCTGGCGTTACACCGAACTGACGGCGCATCGCATCGAATATTGAACCGCGCCGCAGATCATCCGGACCGTAAAATATTCGCTTCGTCTGGCGTGGTGATGGCGGCGGATAAAACTTTGCGGAGCTGCGGAACTCATTTTTTCGCTGCGTCCTTAGCGCGGTATCACTTCGGACAGCTTTTACTGGCAGGTCTTCGTAAAGCTCCGGCCATGCCGTCTTGATGAATGTCCCCGCAGGCAGCTGTTTGACGAAAGCGCGCTGGTAAATGGTGTCTCCCATTCCCAGCATGCCATCGATGTAAATAGGAGGATTCAGCATGTAACCTCGCTGATCGCCGCTTCAAGAGGTAGACGACGAAAGCAATTAAGCGCCGTCTGGCGGCTGCTATTGATGATTTGGACGCTTCCACGCAGCTGCGCCGCAACCCGGGCAAACTCGCCATGCCAGCGCTTTACGTTCGCCGCTGTCGGGTTATCGAGAACTGTATGATCGCCGTGCCAGTGGCTGCCGTTCGAGATTGAGCAATCGAAGCCCAGCAGAATGATGCGCTTTGCGCCCAGCCATTGAGCGAACAGGATCGCTCTCTGTCCCGAATTGAATGTGCCGCTAGTATCTGTCGGGAAGAGGTTCACGCCGTATCGGGTGTGTGCTCTCCGGTTACATGACCAGCGTTCGGGGCCATCAGGCAGCGCGGGAATGTTCACATCCCACCAGCGCAGATCGCCAGCGTAAATGTGGGTGCATTCCAGTATGGTTCGCCATGATGAATTAACCGCTATCACAGGAAACCCTGAGCGCGCAGCTATTTGACAGTCAGCGGGAGTAAGGGACGGACCAGAAGCGCAGATGATCGCCGTGTGCATACGTTATTCACCCGGTGGCATTGAGCCAATAAAAAAGCCCCTGCATTTCTGCAAGGGCTTAAATGTGGTTCCCACCGCTCCGCGCAAGGCATCTCCGCTGGTGGGTAAGCTCTTTCGCCTTTGACGTCCGAGCATATCTGAATTATGCAGTTTCAAAACTCGCTTTCAAGTCTTTTTCGCAAGTTTTTGCATTTTCGAAGCCTAATTCATCTTTTAACGTGAAGAAGACAGCAGAGTTGAACAATTCAATACACCAGCGCACACGGTCAATACATTGCTTTTCGGTCAGAAACGGCGCGTAGTAATACTGCATCCATCGTGCCATGCCATTGATGGTTTTCCGCCACGTGTAATAGTCCTTCCCTATCTCATACACGGGATTCCCCGGCTTGAAGGACTTCAGGATGATAGCCTCCATGAATGCAGCTTCCTCCTGGTCTCCGGCATTGCCGATCAGGTCAGAAAGCGATTTCTTCGGCCAGATGATGGCTTTCGCCTGCTCAAACAACGCATCGCCGGTATAGCCAATTTTACGCAGACCAGACAGCACGGTAGCGATCCGCTCCTGCTGCTCGCCAGTCCAGCCGGTTAATATCATTGACCACATACCACCGCCACCAGAAAGGTGCTCTGTCCCGCTGCCCCCGTACATGCCACCCCAGTGGTTCAGCAACGAACGAACCCAACGGCTTTGCGATGGTGTCAGTCGGCGATATTTCCCCAGGTAAGATCTGCGTGGAGCTGCTGCCAGCGTCACCCAGGCGTTTTGCGGGTTGGTACGCTCAACAGACGCTTTCTGGTAATTGTTAATGTCGTTGCGTGTCATTCTGCATTCTCCTGGATAATGATCTGGCCTGTCTCTCCCCATCGTTTCGTTACCCTGCCGTCCCATATCCGACAGTCATCATCGAATATCGCATCCAGTAACGCTTTCTCCAGATTGTCCTTATCCGGCTTAGTCTGGTGAGGCTGTCCGTCATGCTGCTGACGCTTCTTCTTACTCCAGCTTTTCGGCATGGGCAGAACGAATGTTATGTGGTAACCGGATTCCGGGAGGGTTATACCAAGACGGCGCACCTGAGCTTTAAAGAACCAGTAGGCGGAGGTTTCTGGCCTGCTGCGCCAGCGATCGCTTCGGGTCATGCGAGGCTTGGCGACAGGAGTGATATCGTAAATTTTCATGCTGGCACCACCAGCCCAAGGCGGGCTATCTGGATAACGGTCAGAACGATAGCGCGGTCCATAAGCTGGCGACGTTCGTCGCGCGATAGTTTGCTCCCGTTGTCGATGCTGTCGTGGCAGCAAACGCAGATCGCCGCTGTGGCGCAATCATCAGCTTTCAGGCCCATACCTTTTGACTCGTTTCGATGTGCAACTTGGGTTCCCCAAGATCCACACAGAACACAGCATTCAATTTGTCCAACGGCTGCAAGCCACTTTTTACTGCGATAGGTTTTTTGTTTAAGCATCATGCACCTCATACTTAAACGAATAACCATGGCTACTGGCGTAGATACCGTTGCAACAGCGAGGAATAGATCCTGACGGGATGCAGAGCTCTCTTGCTGCTTCTGCTGCGCTACCAAATCTGGTTATTACGCCGCTATGCAAGCATGTAGCTACAACCGATTTAGAGCTATGGTGCTTATCACCCAGCTTTCCTTTATGTCCGCCTCTGGATTTTTTACCCAAGGAATCGAACGAGTGCTGGATATTCTCCTGGCAAGTAACCCATTCAAGGTTTTCCAGCCGATTGTCATCGCGAATACCGTTTAAGTGATTTACCTGCTCACCCTCAGCGGGTTCACGCATAAAAACTGATGCGATCAAACGATGCAGTTTTACCCGCTTTGATACTCCATCTTTCAACAGGCTAATGGCTACATAACCAGTATTGCCGTCCCTGTATGGTTTAAGAACACGCCCCTTTCGAAACTGCCCGCGACAATCCACCCTGTCCAGAGAGCGCACCATCCCCGATGGGCATGCCTGATAGAGACCTTCAAATCCCGGTACGTCTTTCCATAATTCACGCTCAAACATGATCATGTCCTTTTGCGTGGTATTCAGAATTGACTGGAATACGCAGCTTAATGCCGCGTTCGGCACACCACACCTCGATGCGGCGCAGATAGAAGGTCATCTCTTCTGTGTCGAGCAGCTTTGTCGACTGAACCCACTTTTGCACACCAAAGACAGTTACTTGTTTCGCTGGGCAGAACATGCTTTTGAAGAATTCGTGAAGCTCTTCGTCGGTATGCGTTTGCGATGAATGCTTGCTTGCAGCTGTGGCCACATCATCGTTCCACATCCACATGAGGGAGTTCTGGGAAAGAGTGCGCTTATCGCGCCATGGTTTGATGATCAGGCGGTAACAATCGCCTGATTCCAGCATTGGTCCGATCTGCTGACCGATAGCGGCAAAGTTGGATTTATGGAGGCGAATGCCATCTTTTTGAATGTTCACGCGTCACCCCCGAAGAGGGTAAGCGACAGATACGACAAATCGCTGACGTCGGATAACGTCAGGCGGTCGTGTTTATGCTGATGGTGCAGCGCCATGGTGTTCTCCGTGGCGCAGATGGTCGTCAGTTTCTCAGGCTGACGCAGATATTATGGCTGGGCATGCAGGCAAAAGCAATTTGGCAGCAAAGAAAAAAGCCTCCGAAGAGGCTCGTATGTTATTGATTATATTGTGACATGTCACATCGCTAATTTGGTTTCGTGCCAGCCGCGCGTAACCCAGCATTGCGAATCACCGTCGCAAGGACACGACTCAACCGGCAGCGCATCGCCACATTTCCCGCAGCGGTTCGCGCTGATGGCTTTGATGCGTCCGCGCACCCGGGCATCATCCTGGCGGATCAGCATCGCAACGTATTCGCTCATTTCATACGGCGCTCGCCCCGGGCGGCGTGATGCGCAATTGCGCTCCAGCATCTCCAGTTCCTGCGTATCAAGTATGAGCTCAAATTTACGCCCACCAGCAGCGGCTTGCCGGGCGCGCTGGGCGGCTTTTCGTTCGGCAGCAGATTTAGCCATTGTCTGCCCCTTCGCCTGGTAGCGACTCAAGACCGCGATTCAGTTCGCGCTGCATACCACCTAAGATACGGCGCATACGGCTGATTTCCTCATTTTCAGTCAGCCGTGTAACGGCGCGCTCAAGAGCATTCGATATGCATATATCGCGGGGCGTTAGGATCAACGCCAAGCAGCGTGGCTAGATCCCGTTGGGCATCTGTCAGCCGTTCTTCTTCCCGACGGCGTTGCTCTTCCCTGCGCTTTTGTTCCTCCAGGCTTTCCTGGCGAACAGTTCTAGCGCGCTCCTCAGCAAATTTGATCTCACTTTCCAGCCTGTCTTTGGCTTTAAATGCCTGCGCGACTAAGTGGGCAACTTCTTCGCCGTGCTTTTTGGACAGGTTTTGTTCAACGTACCAGGCTCCGAACGATCTGCTTTTTATCTGCGTGCGCTCAACTTCCCGCGTCATTCCGTCCATCAGCAGTTTTATCCACGCATCACGCGGAAGATTGTCGAGTTGGCGCATGGTTGGGCCCTTCAGGGTGTGCCAGCCTGACTCTTTACGAACCATCAGGCCGCATCCGTCTGGGATATCTGACTTTTTCAAAAGTCCATCTGGCACTGCGAATACCACTCCACCAGCATATTTAAAATATTTGGTGTATTTCCCTGCGGTCACGTCTGCGCGGAAGTCGCTCATGCTCACTTTTACTTCGTAAACGATCGGGCAAAATTTGCTATAGCTATGAGCGATAGAGTAAACATCAGGACGGCACGTCCCGGATGGACCTAACTGCATATCCTCCCAGCAGATCCGCGCGGTATTCCTACGTAAATGTTCGGCGAGATCATGGGCAAGGTCGTTGTGTTTCCATGTTTTGCTCATAATGCGCCTCCCCTCACTGCAAGGAACGTCCCCATCGCTTTATCGACAAGTTTGGTATTGTGGTATTTGCTGATAGCCCACGTGATAGCGAACAAAATCCAGCGAAAATGGCTGGTATATGTTTTAAAGGTCAGTCCGTCGCAGACATCCCATGCACTCCAGCATTCGGGCCAGTCAGCCTCATAGACCGCTTGATACGCTTCCCAGTCGTTGCTGAATTCAGAACGACATAATTCGCGAACAACCTCACGAACTTTAGCTTTGTCACTGTCTGGAGTATCGTCTTCGTCATCCCAGTCTTCGTCTTCGGACTCTTCTGCCTCCGAATCATCCAGGTACTCACTCAAAGATTCTTTAAGGCTCCGGCAAAAAGCATCATGATCGTACTCTTTTGCCAGCAGCTCGCGCGCTGAGCAGCCAGCGCCAGCTTCCAGCTTTTCGGACCAGTAACCGGTGTTAATACCGTCTTGCCACGGTCCAAAAAAGTCGAACATGTCCGCGATGCGGGAGAATGTCCAGGTCCCCATGTCGCCGGTCACGGTAAGATAGCCCGGCCAGGTGATCACGTCGAAGTAATAACAGGATGTGCCTGGTTGTTTCATGCGCAAGTGGCGATAGAGGCCATCATCACGAATTATCTCAAGACGATGAAAGGCTGTATCAACCAGAAAACGGCTGGATGTATCGAATTGGCAGCGTTTCATTGTGCAGCTCCCTGACGAAGTTTTGTGGCTAATGTGTCAGCACGAACACGCTGAACATCCAGCTGCGTCGCCAGCTCACGCACCAGCGCGGCAGACTCAGCACAATGCAGGTCTTTCGCCAGCGCATGCCCGGCAGCTACGAGTTCTTTGGTTTTATTGATCATGCTGCGTTCTCCTGATGAATGATTACCAGATCCAGCTTTTGAGCCAGAGCGTGTTCCGCTTTTGCGCCTGCTGAGTTCTGCCAGCCGGAAAGCAGGAAAATGCCGTCAGCGCAGCGGAGCATCGCGAGACAAACATCCATGTACTCTGGCTGGCTCAGGCCATCGGGAAGCGTCGCGGGGTTTAACACCACATGACCTTCTGACGACAGACGCATCGCCTCGAAATGGAACGCAGGACGGTTATATTTCGGGATGCCGGTCATTGGCCCAGCAATGTAGATTTTCATCAGAAGTCCCTCTTCTTGTTGGGTCTGGCATCATTCGCGCGACGCTTCTGCTCAGCAGCGGCCTGGTCGCAGTCGTAGATCGCGCCGTTGCGCTGGTCGCAGTAAACAACGCCGGTCGGGCCGTGGCGGTTCAGCCGCAGGAGTAACTCGGTTTCGCCCTGGTTTGCGTTCTCGTCGTAAGCGCCTTCGCGGTAGATGCCGATCCAGTAATCGCAATCCTGCTCAATCTGCCCGGTATCGCGGGAATCGCTCGGCATAGGGCGTTTGTTGGTGCGCTTCTCCAGATCGCGGTTCAGCTGCGTAAGCAGCACCACGATGCAGTTCAGCTCCTTCGCCAGGTTCTTCAGCCCCTTCGTGATAATCCCGTAGGCAAGGTCGTTGCGGTCAGCCTTGTCTGCGGTCATCAGGGTCAGGTAGTCCACCAGCACCATGCCGACAGCGCCGCGTTCGCGTTTGATGCGACGTGACTCTGCAACGATGTGCGCCAGCGTGATCCCGGGCGTGTCGTCGACGTACAGGTTTCCGGTTTGGGCCAGACGTCCACCAGCGGCAAAAGCCATTGCCACTTTCGCGTCGTCATACCGATCGGCATAAAACACGTCGGTATTTACGCGGCTGACCTGCCCGATCATGCGCTCCACGATCTGCTTATCCGGCATCTCAAGGCTGAACATCAGCGCCGGGAGCTGCTCAACTTCGGCACAGTTGACGGCCAGCTGGCTGTAAAGCGTGGTTTTCCCCATCTTAGGGCGTGCGCCGATCACCATCAGAGCGCCCTTAACGAGCCCCTTGGGCTGCAAAAGGTCGTCAAGTGACTGGATGCCTGTCGATAGCCCGCGCGTCGCGTCTGAGTCGTTCCAGCGCGCTTCTACCTCATCAACCCAGTCGCTCATGACTTCGGTGAATTCGCGAAGCCCCCGGCGATTACCGGTTTTCGCGTAGTCAGCGATATCGGTGAACAGGGTCTGAATAGCGTCAAACTTCTGGCTGGTGGTCATCCCGTTGCGGGAATACAGCAGCTCGGTAGCGCTGGTCAGCTTGTCGATGCCGTAGCGCTCCATGGCTTTCTCACGCACCAGCATGGCGTAGTGAACGATGTTCGCTGCGCTGGGGGTGTTTTTGGATATTTCGGCCATGTAGGCAAAGCCGCCAGCCTGTTCGCCAAGACCTTTGGACTCCAGCGACTCAATCAGGGTGATCAGGTCGATAGGCTTCTGGTTGGCTACCAGCTCCCGCATCTCGGCGAAAATCACCTGGTGGGGGCGGATGTAGAACGATTCAGGCTTGAGCATCGACATGGCGGTCTGGCAGCGATCGCTACCGCTATCCAGCATCATGCCACCCAGCACGCTTTGTTCCGCTTCGATGTTCTGCGGGATCATGTTCATGTCGGTCATAGCGCCTTCTCCCTGGTTTTCAGCAGGGTGTCAGAGCGCAGCAGATAATCGAAACTGGCGCGCCAGCCCCGGTCGTTCTCCCCGAAATAAAATTTTGGCGCTCGCTCGGCGAACGCGGCGAAGTAATTCTCCACAGCCTCGACGGTTGGCTCTTTCAGTTCGGTCAGCAGGCGTTTGATAGCACGGCGACGTTTGTCGTTTAGTGCCTCTGCCTGAGGAAGGCGGTCTCCCAGGGTGGTGTTGTATGCAGACAGCACTGCCTGGTAGTCGATCGGGGTTTTCTTTGAGACAGGTTTTTCTTCCTGCCCGACACACTCCCCCTCTGGGGGTTGGGGGGTATTAGTATTTATTGTATTTATATGTCTTTGGTGTTCCCCTGAATTGAGGGATTCTTCTTCCCCTGATTTAGGGGATTTTCCCTCACTTTGAGGGATACCCTGATTTGAGGGATTATCCCCTGAATTGAGGGATTCTTCTTCCTCGTCATTTATCCCCTGTTTTGAGGGATTTTCTGTATCGCAGCTTTCACCAGCTGGTAGTAACCATTCGGCGGTGTTTTTGTTCGGTCCAATGCTACGGCCAACCTGAGTAAGCAGGTTCATTCCGACGAGCTGGACTCGCGCTTCGCTGACGCGCTTCTCTGGCAAGCGTGCTATCTGAGCTATCTGGGAATTGGCGATTCTGTCCATGGGCTTATTCCACCCATAGGTCAGGCGCAGAACAGCAAGCAAGACTTTGAATTGTCGCTTCGTCAGGTCAGCGCCTGCGTATTCTTCCAGAAGCATATTTGCCAGGCGCGTATAACCATCATCAAGATCTGCCACCCGACGCTCCACGACCGTAAGAGTCGGTCTGATTGGTATGACTGTTGCGAGATTACCCACGGTTTTCCTCCTTGCGTTTCAACTCCTCCAGAATGGCGCGCATCCGCTCCGCCACTGCCGGATTAACCGAACGCACGAAGCGATCGCGGGTATTGTTTTTGTGTACTGCGGTCTGGTAATAGCGGTTATTTTTTGCCATTATTCCTCCTGCAATTACTGCCGTATTTGCACCTGAAGGCCGCATGTGTTCGAGCACTGCGGCTTTCGCCTTTTCAGAACAGGCCCGGCTGGGCGTTCCGTTTAACTCTTCGCTTATCCAGCCTGTCAGCGGGTAACTGCTGCATCTCCGCCCATAGCTTTGCGTGCCGTAAAACATCATCAAAAATCTTCCCCTTTCTGCTTGCCTGGCTCATGCGCTTGTACATGTCGATAGCCTGGAATGCCCCCCCTGAGCCACTCCCAGAGAGAAACCGAGCTTCAACAGTTCTTCACGCACATGCTTTTCGATAAATTCGATATGGTTCATGGCTTAATCCCACCCCAGCGGCCCCGGCCTGGCCCGTTCCGCTTTCAGCCCGATATCGGCGAGCGTTTCGACTGAGGCCAAATATTCACGCGATACCAGCACCGCCTCCGGTGGCGCGGCCTGAATACCCAGGAAGGCCAACTCTTTTGCCATGGTGCTGAAATGCCCCTCAGCTTTGCGCCTGCTGGCGGTAGACTCGCTAATGCCCATATGTTCGGCGTATGACTTCTGGCCCACTGATGCAAGCCGGTTGAGCAGGACGCTTTCGATCTCAACCGGATTGATAACTGGTGGGTCTAACTTTCGTGCGATTGCGTTCTCCATTGGTGATAATCCCTATGGTGAATGGATAAGCCGCCAATCAGGCGGCAGTGCCAGTGTGTGAAAACAAGTCCGGGTACAACTCTTCACGAGTTAACCCAGTAGCAGATGTAAATTTGGATATTTTCCGCACAGGCAAGTGACCACCTCTGCGCTTAAGCATGTTGATCGCCTGCGGAGTCACTCCAACTTTTTCAGCCAGAGTTTTCTGACACCCGCCAACAGCAGCAATAGCTTTATCTAGTGGGGTCAGTGATTTGTTGATCATGTTGCCTCCGGATAAACATAAATCAACATAATGTTGATCAACACCAGAAGATAAATCAACACCATGATGATAGATAAAAATTAACTTTTTGTTTATTTTGCGGTTGCGTGGGGAGGGAAAATGAAAACCATTAGCGAAAGAATCAAACACATACTCGTTACTGAGGGGCTAAAACAAAAAGAATTAGCCCTTGCGTTAAACGCATCTCCTCAAACGGTAAATAATTGGATTAAGCGTGATTCAATCAGTCGCGAGGCTGCCCAGCAGCTTCATGAAAAGTACGGTTATTCAATAGATTGGCTTCTCACTGGTAGCGGAGATGCAAAGCAGCTAAAAAGAAATGATGGGTTGCCGCCGCTTTCTGAATGGGGGACGGTAGACACTTGGGATCGAAACACTCCACTACCGAAAGATGAGGTTGAAGTGCCGTTCTTGAAGGATATCGAATTTGCTTGTGGAGATGGGCGCGTCACAGATGAAGATTACAACGGCTTTAAGCTCCGCTTCTCCAAAGCAACTCTACGGCGCGTAGGTGCCAGCACTGACGGTTCTGGCGTTCTATGCTTCCCGGCTTCTGGCGACAGCATGGAACCAGTTATTCCTGATGGTGCAACTGTAGCAGTTGATACCGGCAATAAACGGATCGTTGACGGTGAGTTATACGCCATTAATCAAGGTGATCTAAAGCGTATCAAGCAGCTCTATCGCAAGCCTGGTGGTAAAGTGTTAATTCGCAGCATCAATCGCGAATATGATGATGAAGAAGCCAACGAAAACGATGTAGAAATCATTGGCTTTGTTTTCTGGTATTCTGTCTTACGTTACCGACGATAGATGTAGTCCGGCCATCGCGCCGGATTTTTCATACTCCCTTCCTGACAATCACCGCCGCATCCCGGTAAACTCCCTTACCGATCACATTCCCAGTTTCACGCCTTACCCGCTCAAGTTCTTCGACCAGATTAACTCTGTTGATAGGAACCCCGAACGCAATGAGGTTAATCACAGCCAAACCGATTGCGCCCGATAGCAGAGAAGCACGCTCCTCATCAAACTCCATAGCCGTCTCCTGTTGTTTTTTTCAGCATAACACGAGCTTGCAAAGTAATTAAATCAACACAAAAATCAACACAATGATGTTTTTAATGAAAAATAAATCCACATTGAGTTGATTTAATAATCCACATGATGTTTAATTCACTCATCCAAACAACGCACACAAATGCGCAGATGGTCCAAAACTCCGCTGGCCGGCGATAAGGCACGAGGATGAGATGACAACTAACCACGCAGTACCAAACAACGGTCGTGCAGTCGTAATGCGAAACAACCGCACCGGCGCAGCATGGCAGGTTTCCTACGACTACCGCGACGGCACCTACTGGCACGAACCGCAGGGCAGCCTGCGCAACATTCGCCGCCCCTATGCCTCACGCACCATCGAACCAAATCTTGTGCCTGCGGGGACTCACTGATGGGGACTCTCTACGCATTAGTTCTAACGATCACCATGGCTAACGGTGATTTTCAGGATGCTGTTCTCGGCATCTACGGAAGCCAGAAGCTTTGTGAAGCGGCAGCGAGTGAGCAAACCAGCGTCACTAACTGTTATCCAGTCGAAACAATTATTCACTCAGACGATCAGTCTGGTGTCGCTAATTTTTAAAGGAGCTAAGAATGGGTTGCGATATTCATATGATGGTTGAGGTTAAGCGCTCAATTAATGATGAAGAAAAATGGGTTAATTACGATCACTTCCTTATGAACCCATGGCATGGGGATGATGATGGCGATCAGGAATTTGATCGCATTGATTTGGAAAGCTCCCGTAATTATGCAGCGTTTTCTCAGCTCTGCGGCGTTCGTTCCTATGCTGGCAATACGCCGATGATTTCAGAACCTCGCGGCATTCCTGAGGATGCCTGTGACTACAGCAAAAAAGTGTCTGAAGAATGGGGCTGTGATGGTCACTCTCATAGCTTTGTTAGCCTTGCTGAAATTCGTGAATTCAGAAGCAAATTAGTCCCAATGCCATTCAAAGGAATGATTTCCGAAAAGCAGGCGGCGGATCTTGATAAAGGTATTAAACCAGACTCATGGTGTGGATGGACAAGCGCTCCGGGATATGTTCATAGGGAGTGGGAAGATACTGTTGATGCTCTAAAAAATATCAATGAAGCCTTAGAAGCTCGCGCGCTGGAATTGTGGTGGCTGGAGAAAAACATTATTCCTGAAAATATTCGAATAGTTTTTTTCTTCGATAATTAATAAACCCTTTAATTAGTCACTTATTAAATACAGGTAGCCATTACGGTGCCGGGATTCTTACAACCTTTTTCAGAGGAAACGACATGCAGGCAAATACCAAACAGCAGCAGGCGAAAAACCTTATCGCTCTGCTGTGCCTGATGTACCACCTGGAGCCAGCTGATCTGGAAGAGATTGCCCACCAGCTCGCGCACTTCGATGCAGTTTGTGATTACAGAACACAGGGGATTAACAATGCTGCGTGTCATTGATACCGAAACGACTGGGCTGGAAGGCGGCCCGGAAACCGTGGTGGAAATTGCCAGTGTCGATATCGTCGACGGTGTGATCTGCAACCCAATGAGCGACCTCGTTAAGCCAGGCGTGCCGATCGGTTTTGAGGCCATGGCTATTCACCATATCACCGAAGATATGGTGGAAGGCGCGCCGCTGCTCAGTGAAGTAATTGGCCGCTATATGGGCGCCGACGCCTACGTCGCCCACAACGCAAAGTTCGATAAAGCCAAGCTCCCTGCGATGAACGCTCCGTGGATCTGCACTGCCAAGCTGGCGCGCTCACTCCTGCCTGAGCACAAGAGCCACAGTAACCAGTACCTGCGCTACAGCCTCGGGCTGAAACCGGAAGTACCGGGAGGGCTTTACGCTCACCGCGCGCTGTATGACTGCTACGTCACCGCCGAATTGCTGCTCTACATGGGACGCCTGGCGAAATGGACGATGGGCGAAATGCGCGCCATCTCCAACAATCCTTCCCTGCTTAATGCGCTCCGCTTCGGCAAGCATAAAGGCGTCGCGTTCTCCGAGCTGGCAAAGACAGAACCGGGTTACCTGCGCTGGCTCGTCGCCAACAGTGACGATGAAGACGTGCTGTTTACGGCTAACCACTGGCTGAACGGGGGCAAATGATGGGTACTCCAGTGCTGATCCTCGGTGACTCTGGCGCGGGCAAATCCTACAGCCTGCGCAACTTCAATCCGGACGATGTGATGCTGCTCCAGTGCATCCCCAAAATGCTGCCATTCAAGTCTGCGGGCTGGAAACTTCACGGCAAGCTGCTGCCAGACGGAAGCAAACAGCGCGGTAACGTTCTGCGCTCGGATAACTGGGAAACGGTGCTGGACACCATCTATCGCATGGTGCAGTCGAAAACGCGCCGCGTCCTGATCATCGACGATTTCCAGGTGGTCATGCAGCACGAAAACATGAACCGCGCGTACCAGACCGGCTATGCCAAGTTCACCGAAATGGCAGATCACATCTGGAGAATCATCATGGCGGCCACCGAGCTGCCGGACGACTTCCGCGTTTATTTCCTGGCTCACACCGAAGAGACCGAAGGGAAAATCCGCATGAAGACCACCGGGAAGATGCTCAACGAAAAGCTGACGCCAGAGGGCTATTTCTCCATCGTGCTGCGCGCCATCAAGAAGGACGGCAAACACGTTTTTCTCATCAAAGGCGATGACAACGACACCGCCAAAGCGCCGCCTGACCTGTTCCCTGATCAGACGGAAATGGATAACGACCTCCACGCTGTAGACGTGGCTATCACCGAATTTATGACCGAATTGTAACTTTGAGGATTTAACGATGAACCAACCAATGTCTTTTATGTGGAACAACGAAACGGCTGAGATGGCGAAGAAAGCTGGCGCAACTGGCGGGATCAGCGAAACCGGCGCTTACGAGGGCGAAATCGTTTCTGCGGTGTACACCTTCGGGAAAGATGGCAGCCAGTCCCAGGCGCTCGAACTTAGCCTGGATTCGAACGGGCTTAAGGCGAATTTCCTGCGCATTAACTTCCTCGGCAAAGACGGTCAGCAGACTTTCGGCATGGGGCTGGTATCAGCGCTGATGTGGGTCGCCCAGGTCAAACAGGCGCAACCACAGCAGGTACAGGGTCAAAACGGCCTTGAATGGCACTGCCCGGCGCTGGTTGGCAAAAAGGTGGGCCTGTTCCTCCAGAAGGTGCTGTACACCAAAAACGACGGCGGCGACGGCTACAAGTTCGAAGTGCGCCACGTTTTCCAGCCGGGAACGCGTAAGACCTACGCCGAGCACGCTGAGAACGCACCAGCGGAAGCGATCGCCGCGCTTGAACTGTCGATGAAGGATAAGGACGAACGTATCCACGGCGGCGCGCAGTTCTCTGGTCCGCGCAATGCCCAACATGGCGGTAACCCTTATGCAAATCAGACTGGCGGCGCACCACAGTCTCGCTTGCAGCAGAACAGCGGTCAGCCACCGGTAGACTTTGACGACGATATCCCGTTTGCTCCGATCGGTCTTCCGTTCCCTTCTCACTCTATCTATGCGCTATGACACACGCACAGGACGAAATCAGGGTTGGCGCGGCGCGCCTTCCCTGGCTGAAGAACTTAACGAAAAGCAGGTGGCAGCATGAATTACGGATTTGTAAGTGTTTGCGTTGAGCAAAGCAATGAAGCGGTTAAGCTGCCATCCGCACACAATCCAGCATCACGAATTTGGCAGCGCCCATTCCTTAAATGGGCTGGCGGCAAATATTCGCTGCTGCCGGAACTGGATCGTCTGATCCCCGCAGGGAAACGCCTTATTGAGCCTTTTGTGGGCGGCGGCTCGGTGTTCCTTAATTCAGACAAGCACGAACGCTTCCTTCTAGCTGACGTCAACGCTGACCTGATTAACCTGTATCAGATGTTGGCGGTGGTCCCAGATTCGGTGATCTATGAGGCAATGAAGGCATTCAGGCATCTGAATGATGCCGAAAACTACACGGTAATTCGTGAAGCATTCAACGCGCAGCGGCTGGATGCGGTCGAGCGCGCAGCGGCATTCCTTTACCTCAACCGGCACTGCTTCAACGGCCTGATCCGTTACAACCTGGACGGTTTTTTTAACGTCGGCTTTGGGAAATATAAAGCGCCATATTTCCCGGAAGAAGAGATTAAGGCATTTAAGCGGAAGGCTCACGCATGCGTATTCATGAATGCAGGCTTCAGGCGCACGCTCGCGCTGGCCGGTGATAGTGACGTCGTTTACTGCGATCCGCCTTATGAACCGCTTCCCGGCACCGCTGGTTTCACTAACTACGCGGCTGGTGGGTTCTCATGGGATAGCCAGATAGAGCTTGCGGAAAGCTGTGTGGCAGCCCACCAGCGGGGGGCAAAAGTGGTAATCAGCAATTCTACCGCACCGCGAGTAATTGAACTTTACGAACAGCACGGCTTCACTCTGCACCGCGTCAGTGCTCGCCGGGCTATATCCAGCAAAGGCAGCACCCGCGAAACAGCGAGTGATGTCGTAGCCACTTTGGGAGTGAAGTGATGATGAAGCTGATTAATCGCAGTAAGAAATCACCTATTGGTCGCCGCGCTTGCGAAGCGGCGCTGGCAGCGCACCACGCGAAATTCGGCGATTACGGCAGGCAGAAGCACCAGACGAATTACACCGTCGAAGTGGATGGAATGAAGGTCACTGTCGAGGTGGTTAACCGGGCCACCAGCTATGTCGCAACCGCAATGATCGGCGTTCGTAAACTTCGCAACCTGCCAGCGCAGGCGCACTAAAAAATCAGGCAAATTGATCAGGAAAAAATGACAGGTTCGATTCCCTGTTCGGAGATAAAACCATGGCACACAATATGACCCCAGATTCACTCGTTGATTTGAAATTCATCATGGCAGATACTGGCTTCGGGAAAACCTTCATTTATGACCGAGTGAAGGATGGCACCCTGGCTAAACCGGAGAAGATTCATGGACGTTCGCGCTGGCGCTATAGCGACCACTGCGAATTCAAGAATCGCCTCCTGTCCCGCTCCGATGGGTAAAAACGCGGGTAAAAAATTTAACGAATCTGGAAAAGCCATTTTATATCAATCCCCTGCATATTAACTTCGAAGTATGCAGGGGGCAATACCCTTTCATTTCATCACGCTTCAACACACTTCACCTCCTCCCTTAAAACCAGCAAAATCAGGGCTTGACGCCTTGAACATGGTTTCAGTTCATTTCATGACATTACATGATTCTGATGGTATCGTTGATGGTACTCACGGTTCGATAAGCAGATACCATCAACTGACAACAAAGATTACCCTCCATGGCACTAAATGAGCTATCACCTAAGAAAGTTGAAAACTCTAAACCCAAAGAAACAGACTACAAACTGACGGATGGGGGCAGCCTGTATCTTTTAGTTAAAAAGAACGGGACCAAGGCATGGCGAATGAACTACAGATTTAACGGCAAACAAGCTACGCTGGCTTTGGGCGTTTTCCCAGACGTTTCGCTGGCACTTGCCCGTAAGCGCAGAGATGAAGCAAGGCAACTTTTAGCCGACGGTGTTGACCCCAGAGTATCTAAAAAAGCAGCGCCAACAGAACCCACCTCGGCTACATTCCAGACAATCGCTTTAGAGTGGCATAAAGGCTCTATAGGCCATCCCTCATGGAAAGAGATTACCCGCATTAAAATTTTAAGAGAAATGGAAAATCATATTTTCCCATTTATCGGAAATAAACCCATCGATTCATTAAAAACAAGTGATCTGTTGCCATTATTGGTGAGGATGAGTGATCAGGGAATTGGAGCGACAACAGGAAGAGTGAAAACTACTCTTGCAAGTGTTTTCCGGTACGCTATTCAGCGTGGAATTGTTGAATACAACCCTACCCATGATCTAAGAGGAGCAATTGCCAGCCCCAAAATAAAGCATCGCCCTGCACTTCCGTTAGAACGATTACCCGAATTAATATCAAAAATTGATAGCTATACAGGGAGACCGTTAACTAAGTTGGCAGTATTATTTTCCCTTCATACTTTTGTTCGCTCCAGTGAATTGAGACACGCAAGATGGGAGGAAATTAATTTTAAAACTGCAATGTGGACTATTCCTGCTCAAAGAAAAAGAATTGAGGGAGTAAAATATTCAGAACGCGGGGCAAAAATGGGTAGTATTCATTATGTTCCATTATCTAATGAAGCTATTGATGTTCTCGAAGCCATTAAAAAAATAAGTGGTGAGTATGAGCTTATTTTCCCCGGAGATAGTAACCCTTACAAGCCGATGAGTGAGAACACAGTTAATAAGTCATTGAGGATTATGGGGTACGACACGCAGGCGGACATTTGCCTTCACGGATTTAGAGCAATGGCGTGCTCAGCCCTGACAGAATCAGGGTTATGGTCTAGGGATGCAGTGGAACGGCAAATGAGCCATCAAGAACGAAATGAAGTGCGAGCGGCTTATGTTCACCTGGCACAACACATGCAAGAACGCCGGAGAATGATGCAATGGTGGTCACATTATATAATCAGCAATTGTGAAAGTTATATTGCACCCTATGAAATTAGTGAAAAACCATTGGAAATGCTTAAGGTGGTCAAATAATGAGTAAGCATAACGAAAAAATATTTGGAAACGTAATGGGTTAGCTCCATTAGAATATTGCTCTATACCAAGAGCGGCAAAAATACTTGATTGTGAGATTGAGGATATATTCCATTGGTGTTACACAGGTAAAATAAGTCTGTGTATCAATTTTCAAATGCTTTATTATTTCTACACTCCTTTTTTAAAATCAGATGGAAATGTATTCGAACAAGTGCAATCATTAAACAGTGAATTAACCACCTCAGGAGATAATAAATCCTATATTTATTCCGACGAATTTAAATCAGGCAAGTTTCACATTCCAGACAGTTTTCATTTTGTTGAAACTGATGAATACCATTTAGTACAAGCATATTTAAGAGGGATTTGGCCTGTAGATAGCAATATTCTATCTGCAATAAACACAGGATTCATTGCTCCTATTGAACTTTGCCTATTTAGCGAGGAGCACCCTGAATTTAAACCAGATGGAGATAGGTTTCAGCTTATATCTCCAATTTTGATAAACAATCAATTTCCAGGAAAGTTAAAAAACGAGGCTGAATTTGATATAAAATATTTACAATATCTTTCTGATAACGCACCTGACATAAATGATAAAAACTATCAACTGCAAATCACTGGTTACTATATCGAATATATAAATAAACATGCTTTATCCGGTACGCACATGCCAGTAATAAGCAAGGATAAAGATGCAAGAACATTAACCTCATATCAAACAACTGAAACACCGAAAGTCAGGACTACCGCAAAACAATCAACCTACATAGCATCCCTGATGAATGCTCTAAATAACTGATCCTAATACCGCTACACTTTAGCCAGCCCATGTTTTCCCCCGGGGAATGGGCTGACGGTATTCATAAAGTGATGGACCTTTTTCAACAGTTGCCACATTGAACTGCACTGGTGATTTCGGGTTATTGTCTCATGAAGCGCCTGCCACAACCGTTCGACAT
>NZ_VZPF01000028.1 GCF_008801695.1 Pantoea stewartii subsp. stewartii | reverse complement strand
GCTCTGGCCATGGTTCGAGCGCTGAACAGAATGACAAAGGCAGGAATGCCAGAAAGTGTCCGTATTGCCTGAAACTCTGCCCTGCTACAGGGACACTCGCCCCGAATCTGATTTATTCAACAAAGCCGGTGTCTATATAAAAAAACCATAGGAGCCAATAAGCCCCGTTGGTAATACTACCAACAAGCGGAGCGTAGCGACTTCATCAATAATTGTCCAGAATGACCACACCTTATCAGGATAACCGTGTACCCTTGCGGGAGCGTGGCTGAGACGCTGGCAGAGCCGGATCTGTAGCTACCGGAGCATTACCACCATAAACCTGTTTAGTGGCCGTGTATGGCCGCCCATCCGGCTTAAATGCGTATGATCAGACTGTTTTGTAAGAAGTGTTTTGAGACGGAGGCGCGTCATTAGCTTTCGAGTTTTGAACTGCTACCTGTTCGAGCTAGTAACTACAGGCCACAGGGATGTTATTCTCACAAATCGCCACTAACAACACTGTGGCAGTATATGAGTAAAGTCACTCACTCGAAATCTTTTAACTTATTGATTTTGAATAGAAAAAGATGATTGGTGGAGATAAGCGGGATCGAACCGCTGACCTCTTGCATGCCATGCAAGCGCTCTCCCAGCTGAGCTATACCCCCACATCTGGAAATCGTTTTTTCAGTGCCAAACTTTTGGGAGAAGTTTGGTGGAGCTAAGCGGGATCGAACCGCTGACCTCTTGCATGCCATGCAAGTGCTCTCCCAGCTGAGCTATAGCCCCGAACCGAAAAAACCGTCGTGTTACGCGACGGACGGCATAATATGAAACCCCCCAGGGAGTGTCAACGGCAAAATCACATTCTGTGTTTGATCGCTGAAAAAGACGGCAAACTTAACGCGATGACGTCCGTTTGCGCAGAAAAAGAGCTTGTTAATATGATGTAAGGTGTCTGGTCGGGGTTAAACCTTTTTGATCGGCGTTAAGTTAATGCATCGTTAAATATGTTATAGGAATTATCTTGTCTTCCCTGTAATGTCGTGTAAAACTTAGCCCGCTATTTAATACGGCTGCATGGTTTTCTCCAGCGCACCGTTCTTCAACCAGGCGTTTTCGCTCCACCACTAAAATCAATAGAGAATATATGTCGCTGCATACACCTAAAGAGATCGCCCAACTGGCGATTCAGGCAGGGGTGGCCAAAAGCCATGCCTCCATTAGCTCCCTTATCATTCTTGGTTTCATGGCCGGTGCCTTTATTGCTACAGGGTTCCTGCTGGATGTTCACGTCATTAACTCTTTACCCGCAGACTGGGGGTCATTTGGTGGCTTTTTAGGGGCTGCCGTGTTCCCGGTGGGATTGATCCTGACCATTCTGGCCGGGGGCGAGTTGCTAACGGGTAACATGATGACGCTGCCCATTGCCTGGTTTGCCCGCCGTGTTAGCGGTTACAGCGTATTACGTAACTGGTTCTGGGTAACGATTGCGAACTTCCTCGGCAGCATCGCGATTGCCTGGTTCTTTGGTCACATGCTGGCCATGACCGAAGGTGATTACCTGAAAAAAACGCTGGCGATTGCGAATGCGAAGGTGCATGCCGATTTCCTGCATGCCTTTATCTCCGGCATTGGCTGTAACTGGCTGGTGTGCCTGGCCGTCTGGCTGGCATTCGCCAGTAAAGATGTCGTCGGTAAAATTTTTGGCATGTGGTTCCCGGTGATGGCGTTCGTGGCGATTGGTTTCCAGCACGTTGTCGCCAACATGTTCATTATTCCTGCGGCGATTTTCGCCGGTCAGATGACCTGGGCTGAATACTTCCCGAATTTTGTGGCGGTATTTTTAGGTAATGCTGTAGGCGGTGCCGTCTTCGTGGGTCTGGCTTACTTCCTGGCGTTCCGCCCCGCTGCCGAACAGGCACACACTGCGCAATAATTCCTCATTGCCTTTTGTTGAGAGACAAAAGGCAATTTCGTTTTCCGTTACTTTCACCCGTTACGATTTCCTGTAATATGTATAGCTAATGTATTGAACAGGGACAGCATCGTGAAAAAGGAATGGCTTACTCCGGAAGAACTGGCAATCGAAACGGGCTACAGTCGGCAGACGGTGAACAAATGGATCAAACGCGAGAACTGGACGACGACGCCAAAACCCGGCGTTCAGGGCGGAAAAGCGAGACTGATCCACATTGATGAGCGCGTAAAAAGCTTTATTCAGTCGACACGTAATCTCAATGAACTTACAGGCAATTATACTCCTCCACCTAATTCATTACCTGCGTTATTAATAAGTTCTGTCCAGCAAATGAGTCAGAATGAACAGGATCAACTTATGGCCCTGATTTTGCGGGAAGGGATAAAAGGTGTGCTTGAGCGTCTGGGCATTCGTGAAGAATAAGAAAACCGGAAGCGCGAGGCTTCCGGTTTTTTTGCGCCGCTGACAATCACGTCCCGCGGCTCAGACTTTAGTCGGGTGTTGTCAGTAAGTGTCCTGATAACATCACCGCCAGCCGTCAAAGAGAAAGATTATTCGCTCTGCGCTTCGCGCTCAGCAATAAAGGCCAGCGCTTTCTCAATACGCTCAACGCTACGGCTGCGGCCAATCGCTTCGACCGTCACATCCAGTCCCGGTGACTGCCCTGCTCCGGTAACGGCTACACGCAATGGCATACCGACTTTACCCATACCGACGCCTAACTCATCGGCAGCCTGCTGGATAGCGGCATGCACCGTTTCGGCATTCCAGTCAGTCAATGCAGCCAGTTTATCGCGAACCACTTCCAGTGGCTGGCGGGCGACCGGACGTAAATGCTTTTTCGCGGCATCCGCATCGAACTCTGTGAAGTCCTGGTAGAAATAGTGGCAGGATGCCGCCATCTCTTTCAGCGTTTTGCAACGTTCCCCCAACAGCGTAACCAGTTTCGCCAGCTCCGGGCCGGTACGCGTATCAATGTTTTGCTGCTCGATATGCCATTGCAGATGCGTGGCAACGTACTCCGGTGGCAGCGCATTAATATAATGATGATTTAACCACTGCAGTTTTTCCGTATTAAAGGCGCTGGCGGATTTGCTCACCGCGTCCAGGCTAAACAGCTCTGTCATTTCTTTAACGGAGAACACTTCCTGATCGCCATGGGACCAGCCCAGACGCACCAGATAGTTGAGCAGCGCTTCCGGCAGGTAACCATCATCACGATACTGCATAACACCGACTGCACCATGGCGCTTAGACAGTTTTTTACCGTCATCGCCCAGGATCATGGAAACATGCGCATAAACCGGTACCTGAGCCCCGATGGCTTTCAAAATGTTGATCTGACGTGGTGTGTTATTGATATGGTCTTCACCGCGCACAACATGCGTAATGCCCATATCCCAGTCATCAACCACGACACAGAAGTTGTAGGTTGGCGAGCCGTCGGTACGGCGAATAATCAGGTCGTCCAGTTCCTGATTACTGAATTCAATCGGGCCGCGAATCTGGTCATCAAAAATGACCGAGCCTTCCTGCGGGTTACGGAAGCGCACCACATGAGGCTCGTCTGCGGCATGGTGCTCGTGGCTGTCGCGGCAACGGCCGTCGTAACGCGGTTTTTCACCGTTCGCCATTTGGGTTTCACGCAGCGTTTCGAGACGCTCTTTAGAGCAGTAGCATTTATAAGCCGTGCCTGCTTCCAGCATTTCATCAATGACGGCGTTGTAGCGATCAAAGCGTTTGGTCTGATAATACGGGCCTTCATCCCAGTCCAGACTCAGCCAGTTAATACCGTCCATAATGGCTTCAATGGCTTCCGGTGTTGAACGCTCCAGATCGGTATCTTCGATGCGCAGCACAAACTCGCCCTGATGATGACGAGCAAAGAGCCATGAATAGAGTGCGGTACGAGCACCGCCTACATGTAAAAAGCCAGTAGGGCTTGGCGCGAAGCGAGTTTTGATTTTCATTCAGTATTGCCTTAAATGCGCGGGTTCTTGTCTGGATGACAAAAAACAGGTTAGACGCGAAAACAGTGCGCACATTCTAGCATCTGATGATGAATCCTCAATGCATGCAACGTAGCAGAGCGGCAGCAAAGCCCGCATTTCTGCTAAGAAAACCAGCATATTGGATAAAATCCCTGCGAGATGTTTAAAATTAAACCGAACGCACAATTAAGTTTTAAAAAGCGTTGACTCAAAATCAACTATCCCTATAATGCGACTCCACACAGCGGGGGTGATTAGCTCAGTTGGTAGAGCATCTCCCTTACAAGGAGGGGGTCGGCGGTTCGAACCCGTCATCACCCACCACTCTTAAGAAGGTTTAAGATGGCCCGCAGTGACAAGAGATAAGATATGGGTGATTAGCTCAGTTGGTAGAGCATCTCCCTTACAAGGAGGGGGTCGGCGGTTCGAACCCGTCATCACCCACCATATCTTAGTCAGATGACACTCTTGTGAAGCAGTACCGAAGTGGGTGATTAGCTCAGTTGGTAGAGCATCTCCCTTACAAGGAGGGGGTCGGCGGTTCGAACCCGTCATCACCCACCACTTCGGGTCGTTAGCTCAGTTGGTAGAGCAGTTGACTTTTAATCAATTGGTCGCAGGTTCGAATCCTGCACGACCCACCAATGTAGAAAGGCGCCCTAAAGGCGCCTTTTTGCTATGCGCAAAAAGTGCAGGATGAAAACCTGCTGCAGGTTCGACTGAATCACACAGCGATTCAGGCTGATACGCCAGCATTACCCGAAGGGCGAGGCCCGCCGGGCCGAAGGCAATCCTGCACGACCCACCAGTGTAGAAAGGCGCCCTAAAGGCGCCTTTTTGCTATGTGTAAAAAGTGCAGGATGAGAACCTGCAGCAGGTTCGACTGAATCGCACAGCGATTCAGGCTGATACGCCAGCATCACCCGCCGGGCCGGAGGCAATCCTGCACGACCCACCAAATTCAGGAAAAAGCGCCTGAAGGCGCTTTTTTCGTTTCTGCGCTCCGATGCCTGACGTGCGGAATGAGAATCTGCCGCAGGTTCAGTTACCCGCCCTGCTTTTTCCCACTGCCGAAATAATGAAACCAACAGCCGTATCCGCCACCGTTACCCGTCTACTCAACTGAATGCTAAGGACTAACGTTAATCTGTAAAAATCTTTTCGTAAATTTAACATTTTGAGGCATTAAGCTTTTGCCGCGCGCATCCGATAACCTAAAACGTCTAATTGCAAGGAGATCATCATGACAACTATTTCAACCAGCACACCGAGCATCGGCAGTGGCTCAACGTCAGATACGACAAGCGCCTCATCAGACACGGCAGCACAAATTGCCAGTCTGAATAAGCAGATTTCGCGCCTGAACGACCAGTTAAAAAGTCTGGGCGATGATAAGACACTGACCACCGAAGAAAAGAAGAAGCAGCAGGATACAATCAAAGCGCAGATTCAGGTTTTAGAAGCGCAAATCCAGCAGCTGCAACGCAAAGAGCAACAAAAAGCCGAAGCGAAACAGGCGGAAAAAGAAGGTAAAACCGTGTCAGCCGACGGCGTCAATCGCCCTACCCAAAATAATCAGCTCGACGTCTATATTTAAAACGCAGGACTGGAAGCACGTTGTTGCGTCAGCAGAGCTCCCTGCTGACGCACCTCCTGCCATATGGCCTCGCCCGCAGGCGTTAACGAGCGATTCTTGCGCTTAATTAATGTCAGGCTGCGATTGATCTCAGGATAGAGACGTCTTACCGTTAACGCGCGCCCCGCAGGAAGCGGTAACGCCAGCGCGGGTAAAATGCTGATCCCGATACCTGCATCAACCATAGGAAACAGCGTGGCCGGATGACCGATTTCCTGAACCACATTGATACTGATGTTCTGCTGACGTAACGCCGCGTCAATTAATATCCGGCTGCCCGACGCATAATCCTGAAGCACCATCGTACGTCCCTCCAACATCGGCCACCTTGCCTGCCCGACCTCAGCAAGCGGATCATCCTCCCGGCACAGCAGTAAAAAGGGTTCATCCAGTATGGCGCAACAGTCGAATTCACTGTCATTCAGCGGGCCAATCACAATGCCAAAATCGACTTCGGCGTGACGTACGCTCTGAAGCACGGCCTGCTGCACCCGATCGTGCAGGATGATCTTTATTTCCGGGTAGCTCTGCTGACTGGCGGCAAGGCATTGCGGCATCAGGCGGGCTGAGATCGTCTGACTCGCCGCGATGCGCACCGTACCACTGCGTTGTTCGCCATAGCTACGAATATCCAGCAGCGTGGTGTTTATCTCTTCCAGCAACCTTTCCATACGTGAAGCCAGCTGCTGCCCGGCTTCGGTCAGCACCACCTCGCGCGTCGTGCGATCCAGCAAGCGGACGCCCGTTTCCGCTTCCAGCTCTTTAATGCTGTGGCTGACCGCAGACTGACTCAGCCCAATCGCCTGCCCTGCCTGGCTAAAGCCACCATAATGCGCAACGGCCACAAAGGTGCGTAACTGACGTAGGGAGTAATTCATTAATTTCTCGCATAGATTCATTTAATAAATCAATTTTATTTCTAAACCCTCATCACGCACAATCACTCCAGACTTAATTTAACCGGATTTTAACGATGGGATTTCTCCGTATTGACCCGATGATGATCAAGCTGATCATCACTGTACTTCTGGCCTCTTTCATTCCGGCGAGAGGCGGCTTCGTCGACTTTTTCACGTACCTGACCACCGCCGCCATCGCCCTGCTGTTCTTCATGCACGGTGCCAAACTGTCACGCGAAAAAATCATCGCAGGCAGCAGCCACTGGCGGCTTCACCTTTGGATCATGTGCAGTACGTTTGTTATGTTCCCGGCGCTGGGGCTGCTGATTGTCTGGTGGCATCCGGTTAACGTCGGCGCAGAAATTTATACCGGCTTCCTTTACCTCTGCATTTTGCCTGCCACCGTCCAGTCGGCCATCGCCTTCACCTCAATGGCTGGCGGCAATGTGGCTGCGGCGGTGTGCAGCGCATCGGCATCCAGCCTGTTAGGTGTTTTCGTCTCCCCGCTGCTGGTTAATCTGGTGATGGACGTCAACAGTAACGGGCCAGGCGATGGCCTTGAGCAGGTGGGTAAAATCATGCTGCAACTGTTAGTGCCGTTTGTTTTAGGTCATCTGTCACGCCGCTGGATTAGCGGTTGGGTGGAAAGGAACCGTAGCCTGATTGGCATCACCGATCAGACGTCCATTCTGTTGGTGGTTTATTCCGCGTTCAGCGAAGCGGTGGTGAACGGCATCTGGAAACGCGTCGGGATTGATACGCTGCTGTGGATTCTGGCGGGCTGCATTCTGCTCCTGACGCTGGTGCTGATTATTAACTATCTTGCTGCGCGCCTGTTTGGCTTCAGTCGTCCCGATGAAATCGTGGTGTTGTTCTGTGGCTCGAAAAAGAGCCTGGCGAACGGCGTGCCGATGGCCAATATCCTGTTCCCCGCCAGCGCGGTGGGTATCATCGTCCTGCCACTGATGATTTTTCACCAGGTTCAGTTGATGGTGTGCTCGTTTATTGCCGGACGCTACAAGCGAACCAATGCGTTGCAGGCGGAGAAAAGCAAAGCGGCTGTCGTGGAATCGCAGAAATAACAGAAACACGTTCAGACACGCGGCCTCATGCGAGGCCGCGAACTCAGTCACCACGCTTTAAAGGTTTAACTAACCCTTCCAGCCCTTCAATTTTTATCGCCAGGGTAAGCTGCATCAGCTCCCCCAAACGACCAGCCGGAAACTCGCCGCTGCGGGCGAACCAGAGCAGATAGGGCTCTGGCAAATCAATCAGCATCCGGCCTTTATATTTGCCAAACGGCATGGCCGTATTCGCAATCTCGACCAGCGCCTGCTTATCCATTTCAGGCACCGAGTCGCCGGATCATTTCGGCTTCATCAATGATCTCGATGCCCAGCTCCTGCGCTTTTGCCAGCTTCGAACCCGCAGCTTCTCCTGCGATCAGCAAATCGGTTTTCTTCGATACGCTGCCGCTGACTTTGGCACCGAGTTCGATGAGTCGCGCTTTGGCATCGTCCCGGTTCATCTGCGAGAGTGAGCCCGTTAACACTACGGTCTTGCCTGCAAACGGACTGTCGATCTCGCCGGGGTTCACCGCCACCACCTGGGGCCAGTGGATGCCAATATCTTCAACCAGTTGCCGGATCACCTCGCGGTTGCTCTCTTCTTCCATGAAGTGCCGCACGTGCTTCGCGACGACCGTGCCCACATCCTGAACCGCAATCAGCGCGTCCAGATCGGCATCCATGACCTTTTGCAGATCGCCAAAATGACTGGCCAGGTTTGCCGCCGTGGCTTCGCCGACTTCGCGAATACCCAGCGCATAGAGGAAACGCGCCAGCGTAGTGGATTTGGCTTTTTCCAGCGCGTCGACCACATTCTGCGCCGACTTCGCGCCCATACGATCTAACCCGGTCAGGGTTTCACGGCTGAGCCGGAACAGATCGGCCGGGGTTTTGACGTACTCTTTCTCGACCAGTTGATCGATAATCTTGTCACCCATGCCGTCAACGTCCATGGCGCGCCGCGACACAAAATGCTTCAGCGCTTCTTTGCGCTGTGCGCCACAGATTAAGCCACCGGTACACCGCGTGACCGCCTCGCCCTCAACGCGTTCAACATCGGAACCGCACACCGGGCACTGAGAAGGAAATACGATCTCACGGGCATTGTCAGGCCGTTCGCTGGTCACAACATTGACCACCTGAGGAATCACATCGCCGGCACGACGAATCACGACTTTGTCGCCAATGCGCAGGCCGAGGCGTTCAATTTCATCGGCATTATGCAATGTGGCATTGCTGACCATCACGCCTGCCACCTGAACGGGTTCCAGTCGGGCAACAGGTGTAATAGCGCCCGTCCGCCCCACCTGGAACTCGACGTCACACACAATCGTCATCTGCTCCTGCGCAGGAAACTTGAACGCCACGGCCCAGCGCGGCGCGCGCGCGACAAAGCCCAGCTTTTCCTGCAATTCCTGCGAATCGACTTTAATCACCACGCCGTCGATATCAAAACCCAGCGTGGCCCGCTCTGATTCAACCTCGTGATAAAACGCCAGCGCTTCATCGGCGTTCTGCACCAGACGAATACGGTCACTGACCGGCAGGCCCCAGGCTTTGAACTGTTGCAGTCGCGCCATGTGGCTGCGGGGCATCTCGCCCCCTTCCAGCAGGCCCAGTCCATAGCAGAAGAACGTTAGCGGTCGTTTCGCGGTGATACGGGGATCCAGCTGGCGCAACGAGCCCGCTGCCGCATTGCGTGGATTGGCAAAGACTTTGCCCTCTGTACGGCGCGCCTCGGCATTGAGTTTTTCAAAGCCGCTTTGCGTCATAAACACTTCTCCACGCACTTCTACTCTGGCGGGAATATTGTCCCCTTTGAGGCGCAGCGGAATGGCACGAATCGTCCGCACATTCGTCGTGATATTTTCGCCTGTTGTGCCATCGCCGCGCGTCGCCGCGCGCGTTAATAAGCCATCTTCATACAACAGGCTGACCGCCAGGCCATCCAGTTTGAGTTCACAGCAATAGGTGAGATCGTCGGTGCTTTTCAGACGATCCTGGACGCGCTTATTGAAGGCCCTGAAACTGGCTTCATCGAACGCGTTATCCAGTGACAGCATCGGCACTTCATGGCGTACCTGCTCAAATACCATCAACGGGGCGGCCCCTACGCGCTGCGTGGGAGAATCAGGCGTGATCAGATCAGGATGCTGTGCTTCCAGATCCCGCAGTTCCCGCATGAGGCGATCGTATTCCGCATCCGGCACTTCCGGCGCGTCCATAACGTGATACAGATATTCGTGATGGCGCAACGTGGTGCGCAGTTCAGTGATGTGTTCCTGGACGGATTTCATATAACCCCATCAGATAAAAAACCCCCGACAGGCGGGGGTTCATCATAATAATTTGAAAAAGTGTGGATTACTCGCGGGATCCGACCACATCGCGGATACGCGCTTTGTAGGTTTCCAGCTTTTGCGGCGTCATCATCCGGCGTTCGTCATCCAGTACCACACCGCCCACATCGTCCGCGATACGCTGCGCGGACTGTAGCATCAGCTTAAAGTTCTGATTCGCATCGCCATACGACGGCACCATCATGAAAATGGAGACGCCAGGCGTGGTGAAGTCGGTCATTTCGTCAGGATTGAAGGAACCGGGTTTCACCATGTTAGCCAGACTAAACAGCACAGGACCGCTGCCTGCCGGACTGAGATGACGATGGAAAATGTTCATTTCACCAAACTGAAAACCGGCCTGCAAAATGCCCTGTAGCAAGGCTTCACCATTCAGCTGACCGCCTGAGTGCGCCGCGACATGCAGCACAATCACCGCTTCTTTGGGCTTACTGCTGGTCTGCGGACGAGGTTCAGGTTGTTTCGGCTGCGGCGGCGGACTGACCACCTCAGGTTCAGGCTCATAGTCAGGCTCAGGTTCGGCCTGATAAACAGGATTAGGCTGAACGCTGTCCAGCGGATCGCTATCCAGCAACGGATCGGCCTGAACCGGCGGTGCGGTGAAGGCTGGTGGCTGGCGAGTCGGTGCAGGCCGTTGTGGCGCACGTTCCGGTTGCGGTGCCGGGTCAAAAAGAGGATCGCTTTCAGGCTGCGGCGCAGAAGGCTGACGCGGGCGCTCCTTAACAGGCTCACGCCGCACTTCAGGCTGTGGCTCGCGGATGTCGTCAAAATGAGGCTCCTGGTGCCCGCGCGTATTACGCACACGCACTTCACCGACGCCGTCATCAACGTCGTCGGTCAGCGTCTCATCATCATGTTCATCACGTTGTTTCAAACGTTTGTGCGGGCGATCGCGGAAGACTGAAGAGCGTTCTTTACGGCTGGTCCACAGTCCGTGAATAAGAAGCGCTATAATGGCGATCGCGCCAACAACGATTAATATCAGACGCAAATCCTGCATCATTGTATTCTCTGTTGTTCCAATACCTTGCCACCGCGGCAAACTTTATTCTCTAACTGTATTTGCCCTGCCAGATAAGTGCAAGTCTGTGCAGTATTTTCTCACAAATAAGATAGCTTACCGTCACTTTTTCGTTGTTTTTTTACCCAAACGGCACCTGGTCAGCAGAAAAAGCCAGGTTATAGTAGGCGCACCTTAACATCTTCAGGAGAACTGGCTCGATGGCTGTGAATAATTCCGTTTCCTCTTTTAATGGCGTGCACTATTTTAGCCAGGGCTGGAAGCTAATCAGGTTACCGGGCATACGGCGCTTCGTCATCATCCCCTTGCTGGTCAACATCCTGCTGCTAGGCGGCGCCTTTGTCTGGTTATTTTTCCGTCTTGACGAGTGGATCCCCAAACTGATGTCGCATGTGCCGGACTGGCTGCAATGGCTCAGCTATGTGCTGTGGCCGCTTTCGGTGATTTCGGTGGTGCTGGTGTTTAGCTATTTCTTTTCAACGATAGCCAATCTGATTGCCGCGCCGTTTTGCGGCCTGCTGGCGGAACAACTTGAGGGGCGGCTGACGGGTAAACCACTGCCTGACAGCGGCTGGCTGGGCATGGTTAAAGACGTGCCACGCATCATGAAACGCGAATTACAAAAGCTGGGCTACTACCTGCCCCGCGCACTGTGCCTGTTATTACTTTATTTGGTTCCGGGTTTTGGGCAGACGGTGGCACCCGTGCTGTGGTTTATGTTCAGCGCCTGGATGTTGTCTGTTCAGTATTGCGACTATCCTTTCGATAACCATAAAGTCAGCTTTCAGCAGATGCGTCATGCCTTACGCCAGCACAAGACAGCCAATATGCAGTTTGGCGCGCTGGTGAGCCTCTTTACAATGATTCCTGTGGTGAACCTGGCCATTATGCCGGTCGCCGTGTGCGGGGCCACCGCGATGTGGGTTGATCGCTACCGGGCGAACCTGGCTCGTGAAAGCCTGCGCTGAACATATCAACTATCCTTATGCAATTTTTGGCAGGTCTTATCGCCATGAGACATATAGATATATGATTTCTTTCCTTCCGCCACGGGGCAGAACAGGTATGCTCAGAGGGTTCCCAATAATTCATACAGTTAAGGACAGGCTATGAGTAAGATCTATGAAGACAACTCTTTGACAATTGGTCATACGCCGCTGGTTCGACTGAACCGCATCGGTAACGGCCGCATCCTTGCGAAGGTTGAGTCCCGTAACCCGAGCTTCAGTGTGAAATGCCGTATCGGTGCCAACATGATTTGGGACGCAGAAAAACGCGGTATTCTTAAGCAAGGTATTGAACTGGTTGAACCGACCAGCGGTAACACCGGTATTGCATTAGCCTACGTGGCCGCCGCGCGCGGTTACAAACTGACGCTGACCATGCCGGACACTATGTCTGTTGAGCGCCGTAAGTTGCTTAAAGCCCTGGGCGCGAATCTGGTCCTGACCGAAGGCACAAAAGGCATGAAAGGCGCGATCGCCAAAGCCGAAGAGATCGTGGCCAGCGATCCCGACAAATATTTACTGCTGCAGCAGTTCAGTAACCCGGCCAACCCGGAAATTCACGAGAAAACCACCGGTCCCGAAATCTGGGAAGACACGGATGGTGAAGTGGATGTGTTCATTGCCGGTGTGGGGACCGGCGGCACGCTGACAGGCGTAAGCCGTTACATCAAAAACACTCAGGGTAAGAAATCCTTGATCACCGTGGCCGTAGAACCCACTGACTCACCGGTGATTGCGCAGGCGATGGCGGGCGAAGAGCTCAAACCCGGCCCGCATAAGATTCAGGGGATTGGCGCAGGCTTTATTCCGGGTAACCTGGATTTGGCGCTGATCGATTTAGCTGTCGGCATCACTAATGATGAAGCGATCGCCACGGCCCGTCGCCTGATGGAAGAAGAAGGCATTCTGGCCGGTATCTCTTCGGGTGCCGCCGTTGCCGCCGCGCTGAAGTTGCAGGAAGATGAAGCCTACGCCAACAAAAACATCGTTGTCATTCTTCCTTCTTCCGGTGAGCGCTATCTCAGCACCGCGCTGTTTGCCGATCTTTTTACGGAAAAAGAGCTGCAATAGCCCGAAGTTCGCCCTGGACAAACGCTTAAAAAGCACCCTGACGGGTGCTTTTTTGTGGCGCAGATCTCACTTTTACCATGCAGCCAATTGATTTCAGTCGTGTGGCTCTGGTATTTAGACTGCCAATTATTTCGATGCCTGAAATTAATCCTCCTTTGAAGTGGATCAAGCTGAATCAAGTTTCAGATTTAGTGAAAGGGCGAATCACGGCATAATTATCCGGTGACGTGCTCAACTCGTGTTTTGACACGCAGCGGGAATGAAACACTCATTCAAGCGCATTTGTTCGATTGTAAGTTGTATACCCGCGCACCTACACAGGCTAAAGTTACGGCTCCAGGCTAGACTTTAGATCCATAACACTCATCCTGAAAACGTTGGGGAAATAGAATGTTCCAGCAAGAAGTTACCATTACCGCACCAAACGGACTGCATACTCGCCCTGCTGCGCAATTTGTCAAAGAAGCTAAAGCCTTCCAGTCAGAAATCACCGTGACCTCCAACGGCAAATCGGCCAGCGCCAAAAGCCTGTTTAAGCTGCAGACTCTGGGTCTGACTCAGGGCACCGTTGTCACACTTTCTGCGGAAGGTGAAGATGAGCAAAAAGCCGTAGAGCATCTGGTTAAGCTGATGGCGGAACTGGAGTAATCTCCTTTCTGCTCCGCTTAAAACGACTCTTCTGCGCCATTGTGTGCAACATCTTGATCGCGGACAACCTGTCCGCGTTATTGCTTTCGTAGAGTACGTGTCACACGACTATGGCAACGCAACGAGTCCAGTCAGCCATCGTGATAAAAAGGTAGGGTTATGATTTCAGGCATTTTAGCATCACCAGGTATCGCTTTCGGCAAAGCTCTGCTGCTGAAAGAAGACGAGATCGTCATCAACCGTAAAAAAATTTCAGATGACCAGGTTGAGCAGGAGGTTCAGCGCTTTCTGCAAGGGCGTAGCAAAGCGGCTGAGCAACTTGAAGCCATTCGTATCAAAGCCAGCGAATCCCTGGGTGAAGAAAAAGCAGCCATCTTCGAAGGCCACATTATGTTGCTGGAAGACGAAGAGCTGGAGCAGGAAATCATCGACCTGATCAAAAAAGATCACGCCACTGCTGATGCTGCTGTGAACTCCGTCATCGACGCCCAGGCAAAAGCCCTAGAGGAGCTGGACGACGAATACCTGAAAGAGCGTGCGGCAGACGTGCGTGACATCGGTAAGCGTCTGCTGCAAAACATATTAGGTCTGCACATTGTCGACCTGAGCGCAATCCAGGAAGAATCTATTCTGGTGGCGAAAGATTTAACGCCATCCGAAACCGCACAGCTGAATCTGAAAAAGGTGCTGGGCTTTATTACCGATTTGGGTGGCCGTACCTCGCACACCTCAATCATGGCACGCTCGTTAGAAATCCCGGCGATTGTCGGCACCGGTAACGTGACCGCCACCATCAAAAACGGCGATTTCATCATCCTGGACGGGGTGAACAATGCGATTCACGTTAATCCGTCTGAGGCGGTTCAGGAAGAGCTGAAAGCGGTTCAGAATCAGTATCTGTCTGAAAAACACGAGCTGGCGAAGCTGAAAGATCTGCCGGCTGTTACGCTGGATGGCCATCAGGTTGAAGTCTGCGCCAACATCGGTACGGTACGCGATATCGCCGGTGCCGAGCGCAACGGCGCAGAAGGTGTTGGCCTGTACCGCACTGAGTTCCTGTTTATGGATCGCGACTCACTGCCGACCGAAGAAGAGCAGTTCCAGGCGTATAAAGCGGTCGCAGAAGCCATGGGATCGCAGGCCGTGATCGTCCGTACCATGGATATTGGCGGTGATAAAGACCTGCCTTACATGAACCTGCCTAAAGAAGAAAACCCGTTCCTGGGCTGGCGCGCCATCCGTATTGCGATGGATCGTAAGGAAATTCTGCATGCACAGCTGCGTGCTATCTTACGTGCCTCTTCTTTCGGTAAGCTGCGCATCATGTTCCCGATGATCATTTCGGTTGAAGAAGTGCGTACGCTGAAAGCGGAACTGGAGCTGCTGAAAGCGCAGTTACGCGAAGAAGGTAAAGCGTTTGACGAGTCAATCGAAGTGGGCATTATGGTGGAAACGCCTGCCTCTGCCGTGATTGCACGTCACCTGGCGAAAGAAGTCGACTTCTTTAGCATTGGGACAAACGATTTGACGCAGTATACTCTTGCAGTAGATCGTGGTAATGATTTGATTTCGCACCTGTATAACCCGATGACGCCTTCGGTACTGAACCTCATCAAGCAAGTCATTGATGCGTCTCATGCTGAAGGTAAATGGACTGGCATGTGTGGTGAGCTGGCAGGTGACGAACGTGCTACACTACTGTTACTGGGAATGGGGCTGGACGAATTCAGCATGAGTGCCATTTCTATCCCTGGCATCAAGAAAATTATTCGTAATACACATTTCGAAGATGCGAAGGCGTTGGCAGAGCAGGCACTGGCTCAACCTACGGCGGAAGACTTGATGAACCTGGTGAACAAGTTCATTAAAGAAAAAACGCTCTGCTGATCCACGAGATGCTGGCCCCAAATTACTGCTTAGGAGAAGATCATGGGTTTGTTTTCTAAACTTTTTGGCGAAAAAACAGATAGCGCTGGGACAATTGATATCGTAGCGCCTCTGTCTGGCGAAATCGTGAATATTGAAGACGTACCAGATGTGGTGTTTGCAGAAAAAATCGTGGGTGACGGTATTGCGATCAAACCAAGCGGCAACAAAATGGTTGCGCCGGTTGATGGGACTATCGGCAAGATTTTCGAAACCAACCATGCCTTTTCAATCGAATCCGATAATGGCATTGAGCTGTTCGTGCATTTCGGCATCGATACCGTCGAACTGAAAGGCGAAGGCTTCAAACGCATCGCCGAAGAAGGTCAGAAGGTTAAAAAAGGCGACGTGGTGATCGAATTCGATCTGCCGCTGCTGGAAGAGAAAGCAAAATCCACACTGACCCCTGTTGTCATTTCCAATATGGATGAAATCAAGGATTTGACAAAACTGTCTGGTCAGGTCGTCGTGGGTGAAACCCCGGTGATTCGCATCAAAAAGTAATACACAAACGGCACCTCAGGGTGCCGTTCTCTTATGCTTCACGTCTCTGCTTAATGCGGCTGCCAGCGGGGCAAACGCAGTGTCAGCTCCAGTCCGCCTTCAGGCCGGTTAACCGCCCTGACCTCGCCATGATGCGCCAGTACCACTTTACGCACAATTGCCAGCCCCAGCCCGTAGCCTTTACCCAGTAACGGCGAATTGACCCGGACAAAGGGATCAAAGATGCTGGACAGCTTATTCTCATCGACGCCTGGCCCCTGATCCCGCACCTGAATCGCCAGCCACTGTTGCTCAACCTGCAGGCTGACCTCAATGCGCTGACCCGGCAGCGAAAAGCGTAAAGCATTACGCAGCACGTTCTCAATGCCTCGCCGGCATAACTCAGCATTCCCGCGTACGGTATGATCGGCCTGCTCATCAACGTTAAACACGACCTCGACGCCGGGGATCTGCGCTTCATAACGGAGATCGGTAACCACCGCCTCTAATAAGCCGGCCAAATCAAAATAGTGTTCGCCCGGCACACTTTCATGCTCGGCACGCGCCAGGGTTAACAGTTCACCAATCATCTTATCCAGCCGCTGTGCCTCTTCGTCGATGCGATCCAGCGAGTCATTCACGTTTTCTGGCCGCTGTCGCGCCAGGCCCGTTGCCAGCTGCAGACGGGCAAGCGGCGAGCGAAGTTCATGAGAGATGTCATGAAGCAGGGCTTCACGGGCACGCACCAACGTGTCCAGGCGTTCAACCATGGCATCGAACGCCTGCGCCACGCTGGAGAGCTCGTCATGACGCTTACGCAGCGCAGGATAGAGCCTGATGCTTAAGTCGCCATTGGCTACTCGCGAAAAACCTTCACGCAGTTGTCGCATAGGGCGCGTCAGGTTCCATGCCAGCAGCAGGCTAAACAGCAACCCCACAGACCCGGCGAAAATGAACATGGGCTCAGGAATATTCAGGAAATTATGTGGCCGCCCCTCCCGGCTCATTGTGCGTATGCCTTTCAGATCGTACAGCAGCTCATAGCTCTTGCCGTCCGGGCTCTGTGCCTGGCGCACAAGATGGTCGGGAAAAAAGGATTTTTCGGGCGTTTCGGGCGCAAGCGGCGGTGCCTCTGCGTTGCGGAGATTATCCAGTGCGCGTACATGCAAAAACGCCCGATCTTCCGGGGCCCACTCCGCCATCATCGCATCCAGCGCTGACGGGCCGCCCCGCTCCAGCACCGACACGGCTGACGCCATCAGCGCGTCAGCCAGCCGCTGGGTGACCAAATATTCAGGGGGATGATGCCGCGTACCGGAAAGTGAGAAACCCAGCCAGATCAGCTGACTGATAATCAGGAAAACCAGCCAGAACCCCAGCAGGATCTTCCAGAACATGCGCCCACGGTAAGTTTGATTCATCGAATGCGATAACCAATGCTGCGAACGGTTTCGATGGTGATGCTGTCGGCGGTGAGCGCGCTGAGCTTCTGACGGATATTACTGATATGCACATCCACGCTGCGATCGTACGCTTCACGCGGTCGTCCCAGGCCTTTCTCAGACAGCTCGTCTTTCGTCACCACCCGGTCCGGTGAACGCAGCAGCAAATCCAGCAGATTAAATTCAGAGGCGGTCAGATCAAAGGCTTTCCCCTGCCATTCCGTCACGCGGTTGGCCGCATTGAGTGTTAACTCTCCCCATTGCAGCGTCTCTTTTTTATCCTGCAGAGGCGCATGCTCCTCAATCCGACGCAGTACGGCACGCAAGCGCGCCACCAACTCACGGGGATAACACGGCTTGGGCATATAGTCATCGGCCCCCATTTCCAGGCCGATAACCCGATCAATATTGTCGCCCTTGGCCGTCAGCATAATCACCGGCAGACGGCTTTGCTGGCGCACCTGCCGCAGGACATCGGTGCCGCTCATATCCGGCAGCATAATATCCAGAATCATGGCGCTGTACTCACCGGACAGCGCCCCCTGCACACCGGCAGTGCCGGTTAACACCAGTTGCGTATCAAAGCCTTCCGTGATCAGATACTGGCTCAGCATCGTGCCTAATTCTACGTCATCATCTACCAGCAGGATTTTCATTGTTATCTCTCTTACGTCACTGGCGCTATTTTGAACCGGGCCAGCGAAACGCGCAGCCAGTTTTACGCGATCCTTACAGATGCCAGTAAGCTTAGCCAAATAAACAAGACTCAGGCAGCCGACGGCGCAGCATAAGCCTTCAGAGGGCGTAATGGCTGCGTGGCGTTACTGATAAACGCCGGTAGAGAGATAGCGATCGCCACGGTCACAAACAATGGCCACCACGACGCTTCCAGGATGGGCGCTGGCAATACGCAGCGCGCCCGCGACCGATCCGCCTGAGCTGACGCCGCAGAAAATACCTTCACGCCGGGCCAGCGCCCGCATGGTCTCTTCGGCTTCCTGCTGCCCCATATCAATTACCTCATCCACCAACTCGGGCCGGTAAATGCCGGGCAAATACGCCTGAGGCCAGCGGCGAATCCCAGGAATGCTACTGCCTTCTTTAGGCTGCAGGCCAATCACTTTCACGCCCGTCTTATGTTCTTTTAAAAACCGCCCTACGCCGGTAATCGTGCCGGTGGTGCCCATACTGGAGACAAAGTGCGTCATGCGCTGATTCGACTGGGCCCACAGCTCCGGTCCCGTGGTCTGGTAGTGGCCCAGTGGATTGTCCGGGTTATTAAACTGGTCCAGCACCGTTCCCTCACCGCGCGCCGCCATCGCCTGTGCTAAATCACGCGCGCCCTCCATGCCCTGCTCCCGACCGATCAGGACTAGCTCGGCCCCATAGGCACGCATCGCATCCTGCCGCTCCTGACTCATATTATCCGGCATCAGTAAGCGCAACCGGTAGCCTTTCATCGCCGCGATCATCGCCAGCGCGATACCGGTGTTGCCACTGGTGGCCTCAATCAGCTGATCGCCCGGTGTTATCTCGCCTCGCCGTTCCGCCTGATGAATCATTGACCAGGCTGCGCGATCTTTGACGGAACCTGCGGGGTTGTTGCCCTCCAGTTTCAGCCAGATTTCACTGCCATTGTCAGGCGTCAGGCGCTGTAACCTGATAAGCGGTGTATTACCGATTGTGTGTTCCAGAGTGGTCACGGTGCATATCCTGGCGAAACGATACCGTTACGAGTCAGGCCAGAGCCTGAGGTATGGCGGTATAAACATTAAAAAAGGGCGGGACATTGTCCCGCCCTGCGTGAAAAAGAAAATATCAGGCGCTGTGCGCAAAGGCAACTGCCCGCAATGGCGTGGCGCCCTGATAGAGCCGGGCCTGTTGCAGCCCGACAAACAGGCGCTCGCCGCGCAGTGGCGCGGTCTGATCACCGTCGAACACCAGCGAGAAAGGTTCGCTCTGCCAGCCCGCAGGCTGCACGACCAACTGCCAGAAATGGCCACGCGGACTCACCTCAAGGACCTGTACCGGTAAAGGGGTTTCCAGGCTGCTTTTACGCGAAACATCAATTTCCCAGGGACGCAGGAACAGATCAACCGCGCCCTGATGGGCGGAGGTATAGCCTAACGGCCAGTGATGCGCCCCGACATGGAACTGGGAACCATGAACCTCACCGTCAAAGCGGTTAACTTCGCCCAGGAATTCCAGCACGAAGCGCGTCGCCGGATCGCGCCAGACCTCATCCGGCGTGCCCACCTGCTCGATGCTGCCCTGACTCATCACCACGACGCGGTCGGCAACTTCCATTGCCTCTTCCTGATCGTGCGTGACAAACACGCTGGTGAATTTTAATTCTTCATGAAGCTGGCGTAACCAGCGGCGCAGCTCTTTACGCACCTGGGCATCCAGCGCACCAAAAGGCTCATCCAGCAGCAGAATTTGCGGCTCGACGGCCAGTGCTCTTGCCAGCGCCACGCGCTGCTTCTGACCACCCGAGAGCTGAGCCGGAAAGCGGTTTGCCAGATGCGACAGCTGCACCATCTCCAGCAGACGTGTTACACGATTTTTGATTTCGGCACTGGATGGCCGCTCACGACGCGGCAGCACGGTCAGGCCAAAGGCAATGTTGTCAAACACGGTCATATGGCGGAACAGCGCATAGTGTTGAAAAACAAACCCGACTTTACGATCGCGGGCATGCAGGCGACTGACGTCATGCTCATGAAAACGAATCTGGCCGCTGTTCTGATGCTCCAGCCCGGCGATAATTCGCAGCAGGGTCGTTTTACCGGAACCGGACGGCCCCAGCAACGCCACCATCTGGCCCGACGGGATATCCAGTGAAATATCGTTCAGCACCGCTGTGCGACCAAAGGATTTGTTGATTTGTTTAATCTCAATGCTCATGATTTTCCTCCAGTTGCAGGCGTTTGTGCTGCTGCTCTAAGCGCCACTGCACAATGCTTTTCAAAAACAGGGTCAGGATGGCCATAACGGTCAGCAACGCGGCGGCGGTGAAGGCACCCACCGTGTTGTAATCCTGATGCAGTAATTCGACCTGAAGCGGCAAAGTGTAGGTTTCGCCGCGAATGGAGCCGGATACCACAGATACCGCACCGAACTCGCCAATGGCGCGGGCATTGGTCAGCACCACGCCGTACAGCATTGCCCAGCGAATATTCGGTAACGTCACACGGCGAAACATCTGCCAGCCCGACGCGCCCAACAGCACCGCAGCCTCATCTTCATGACTGCCCTGGCTCAGCATGACCGGCACCAGTTCGCGAACCACAAACGGACAGGTCACGAAGACGGTGACCAGCACCATACCTGGCCAGGTGAACATCACCTGAATATTGTGGGCATCCAGCCAGCCGCCTGCCGGACCGTTAATGCCCCAGAACAGCAGGTACATCAGGCCAGCCACAACCGGCGAGACCGCAAACGGAATATCAAACAGGGTTAATAACAGCTGGCGACCAGGAAACGTAAAGCGGGTGACCAGCCAGGCCAGCAAGGTGCCGAAGACCAGATTAACCGGCACGGTAATCAGCGCCACCAGTACGGTCAGCCAAATCGCGTGCAGCATATCGCTGTCGGTCAGGTTACGCAGAGTCAGGCCAAGCCCGCTGTGCAGCGCTTCCCAGAAGATGGAGACCATCGGCACCACCAGCAGCAGCACCGAGATCAGCACACCCGTGCCGATAAGCAGCCATTTACCCCAGTTTACGGGCTGGCGATCGGCATGATTGAGTTGCGAAATATCGGCCATCAGTGACCTCCCAGACGACGGCCAAAGCGGCTCTGTAAGGTATTAATGGCAAACAGCAGCAGCAACGACGCCGCCAGAATGACCGACGCGATGGCGCTGGCGGCCGGATAATCAAACTCCTGTAGACGGACGAAAATCATCAGTGAGGTCACTTCTGTTTTCCAGGCAATATTGCCCGCGATAAAGATCACCGCGCCAAACTCGCCCAGGCTGCGGGTAAACGACAGCGCAGTGCCCGCCAGCAACGCCGGAGCCACTTCCGGCAGCACAACGCGACGGAAACTTTGCCAGGGCGTTGCGCCCAGTGTCTGCGCCGCCTCTTCGTATTCCGGACCTAACTCTTCCAGCACCGGCTGCACCGTCCGGACAACAAACGGGATACTGGTGAAGGCCATCGCCAGCGCGATACCAATCCAGGTGTAGGAGATCTTAATGTCGAAATGAGCAAACCATTGACCGTACCAGCCGTTTACCGAAAACAGACCGGCCAGGGTTAACCCTGCGACGGCGGTTGGCAATGCAAAGGGCAAATCCATTAAACCATCCAGCAGCGTGCGACCCGGGAAGCGATAACGCGTTAAAACCCAGGCCATCAGCATGCCAAACAGGGCATTGAACAATGAGGCAACGCCGGCCGACAGCAGCGTCACTTTATAGGCTGCAATCAGCTGGGGATTGGTCACCACGTCCCAGTATTGCTGCAATGTCATCTGCGACAACTGCATGATGAGGGCGCTGATGGGCAGCAGCAGAATCAGGCAGGTAAACAGCAGACTGGTGCCCAGGCTCAGGCCGAAACCGGGCAAAACACGTTTTTGGCTGGCTGCAAACATTATCCACGCCCCGCCGCTAACAATTGATCCAGTTCACCGCCACTTTCGAAATGGGTTTTCATAACGTTATTCCAGCTACCAAATACGTCTTCAACCCGAAACAGCTGTGTGGCTGGAAAGCGATCTTTTTGCTGCTCCATCAGCTGCGGATTGTTCACGCGATAATAAAAGTCCGTAATGATTTTCTGTGCCTCGGGCGAATACAGCCAGGTCAGATAAGCCTTCGCCGCGTCGGCTGTTTTATTGTGTTCAACGTTTTTATCGACCCAGGCGACGGGGAACTCTGCCAGGATATCGGTTTTTGGCACCACGACCTCGTAATCATCTTTGCCGTACTGATTACGAATGGTGTTGACCTCCGATTCGAAGCTGATCAGCACATCCCCTAAGCCGCGTTCAGCAAAGGTGGTGGTGGCGCCGCGTCCGCCTGTGTCGAAAACCTCGACGTTTTTCAGAAACTGTGTCATCCAGGCGCGCGTTTTTGCCTGGTCGCCGCCGTCCGCTTTCTCTGCGGCACCCCAGGCGGCAAGATAGGTATAACGCCCGTTACCCGAGGTCTTCGGATTCGGGAAAATCAGCTTCACATCGTTACGGGTTAAATCGGACCAGTCATGAATCTGCTTAGGGTTACCCTTGCGAACCAGAAACGCCATGGTGGAATAAAACGGTGAACTGTGATTCGGCAGGCGCGTTTGCCAGTCGGCCGGGATCAGTTTGCCTTTGTCATGCAGCACCTGTACATCCGTCACCTGATTATAGATCACCACATCGGCACGCAGCCCTTGCAGGATGGCCAGCGCCTGTTTAGAAGAACCCGCATGCGACATTTTGATGGTGAGTTTATCGTCCGGATGTCGCGCATCCCACTGGCTGACAAAAGGCGCGTTCAGGGCGACGAACAGTTCACGTGAAACGTCATAAGAGCTGTTTAACAGCTCTGTGGCGTGCGCGGCGCCAGCAAGGCCCAGCGACAGCGCGATTCCGCTCACGATTTTTTTCATCGCTTTGAAGGTCATGGTTCACCCTGAAGAAATTTGATGCAGATCTCATCCGCAGATACAGCAGTTTATTTATAACTCAGCGTAAACCCGTAACGGTTTTATATATCGTTTGTTGATTTCAAAGTCGAAAAAGGCATAAGGCGGTGGGAAAAGAATGCGCAAAAACAGAATTGGGTTGGCAGGGCGCACTGAACGCCCTGCGGGAGGCAAAAATTACGTGGCTTAACGCTGCCAGACGAACTTGCTGAGTTTCCAGCTTTTCAGCGTGTCATCGGCAGGCAGTAATCCTTCCGGACCGTGCCAGGTCCCGCTGTAAACATAGCGTAGATGCGGGCTGCCAGGCACACGGCATTCGACGTCATGATTGTCTAACCCGGCAGCCACAATGCAGTTATTAAAGGCTTTGTCATATCTGGCGCTAAACGCATCGCCAATTTTGCTGCCGTCGGCACTGGCGATGTCGTTGTCCGTCACCTCAATGCGGTCAACCTGTGACTGACCATAGATGACCAGCTTAACCTGACCGTCCTTCATCGCCTGCCAGAAGGACACCACCTGACCGTTCTGGCCACGCATGCCCTGACGCAGATCGTAGTTGCCCTTAAGCCCGTCTTTGATGGCCGATTCGTTCATCGCCGTGGCACTGTTGATCCCACCAACACCCTGATCGCTTATCGTCAGTGAAGGACCAAACCAGTTCCATGGCAGCGCAGAAGCCCAGTGGTAACTCAATGGATTCCACCAGCGTACCTGCTGGCTGCTGTTGGCGTCAGGGCCGGAGGAACTGGCACACCCACTGACCAGCATGGCCACCGTCAGTATCGTGTAACGAACAGCTTTCATGAAAACTCCTGTTAATAAATAGACCTGGGCAAAACGGATTGGAGTCGCAAAGCGGCAAAAAGTTTATTCGGGATCGTGTGGCGGCAAAAAGCAGGCGCGAAGCCGGATACTGATCAGTAACCACAGCAGTGCCAGCAGATCAAACAGCGTAAACAGCAGCGGCAACGGTGAGCTGAGCAGATCGGTCTGGACGAGTTGTACGCTCTGCCAGAGCAAATTCGCCCCTAACGATACCACCAGCACCAGGCGCCAGCTGCGCCACACTCGGGGTAAACGCGACCGGTAGCCCGTGAGCAACAGCCCCGACAGCGCTGGCAGACCCAACACCAGTCCTGACCAGAACGCCTGGCGATCCGGATAGAAAAGGGCCAGAAGATCGTTTCCCTGCTGGCGTGACGCGCCGGCCATCACCAGGAGCCACCAGGTGCGCGACTGCAATAGCAGAATCAGCCAGAAAAGAAACGGCAGGCGCAGTTGCCCTTTGTCGTCGTAGTCCTCAGGCGGCCAGACCGAATTAATATTCACGATCTTCGATTAAACGTTTGCCCAGCAACACCACATCGACCGTTTCATAATCCAGCTTTTCATAGAAGGCAACGACCTGGTCGTTCTCTTCCCGCACCATCAGGTGAATTTTAGGGCAACCGCGCGCAATGAGTTTTTTCTCCAGGCGATTCATCAGGGCATTGGCAAAGCCGCGGCCCTGATAATCCGGATGCACCGCCAGATAGTAAGCCGCGCCACGGTGACCATCGTAACCGCCCATTACGGTACCGACGACTTCGCCCCCAACTTCCGCCACCAGAAACAGGTCGGCGTCATGATGCATTTTGCGTTCGATGTCCAGCTCCGGATCGTTCCATGGCCGTAACAAATCGCAGCGTTCCCAGAGCGTGATCACTTCTTCAAAATCTTCCTGGCGGAAGGTGCGGATTTCCATCTTCTGTACCTGCAGTTCACCTCAATTTGCTGATTATCACGCTTTCTTCGGCGGGTGCAACCCTGACTGCTGACGGCAACGTTAAAAAAAAAGAAATTGCCGGTTACCAGGCTGAAAAACAAAGTAATAACCTGAAATGGTTGAAAGATCGCACCGGGCATAATGTTACGCTATAACACGGTGCATTATGACTGCTCAGGGACATGCACATGCACTTACTCAAACGTTTAATTCATCGTCGCCAGCTGCTGCTGTCCGGGCTGGCGCTCGCCATATTGTCCCCGCGCGCGGTGCAGGCGAAGGAACAGCAGGCTTCGCTCTCTAACCGACCCTCGTCGCCCAGGCCGCGGGTTAACAACGGCAAGCGCATCGTGATGCTCGATCCGGGCCACGGCGGTATCGATTCGGGTGCGGTCGGCGAAGAGGGTTCCGAAGAAAAACACATTGTTTTAGACATCGCCAGTAATGTGCGCAGTCTGCTGCAGTCACATCCGCGTATCGAGGTCCGCCTGACGCGTGACAGCGACCATTTCATTCCGCTCTACCAGCGAGTGGAGATTGCGCATCAGCACGGTGCGAACCTGTTTATGTCAATCCATGCGGATGGCTATACCAGCCCGGATGCCAGCGGTGCCTCTGTGTTCGCGTTATCCAATCGGGGTGCCAGCAGCAGCATGGCGCGTTACCTGTCGAAACGTGAAAATGACGCGGACAAGGTCGGCGGAGCCAACGTGGAACAGCAGGACCAGTATTTACAGCAGATTCTGTTTGATCTGGTGCAAACGGACACCATCAGAAACAGCCTGACCCTGGGCAAACACGTTCTGGACCAGATTCGCCCGGTGCATCACCTTCACAGTCAGCATACCGAACAGGCCGCCTTTGCCGTGCTGAAGTCGCCGTCCATTCCCTCGGTGCTGGTGGAAACGTCTTTTATTACCAATCCGCGCGAAGAGCAGTTGCTGGGCACGACCGCCTTTCGGCAGAAGATTGCCTCGGCTATCGCCACAGGTATCATTAACTACTTTGATGAGTATGATCGTCGAATGTCATAGTAGATCAGCTATAATCACGGCCAATTTTTACTAAGAGAAGCCTATCCCATGCCTGATATCTCCCGCGTAAAAACGTTCCTGCTGGATTTGCAGGATGAGATTTGTCGCAAGCTGACTGCCGAAGACGGTGGCGCGCAGTTCACTGAAGACCGCTGGGAACGCCCCGGCGGTGGCGGTGGACGAAGCCGTGTGCTGCGTAATGGTGCCGTGTTTGAACAGGCTGGCGTGAATTTCTCCCACGTTCATGGTGACCAGATGCCAGCCTCCGCGACGGCACATCGTCCTGAGCTGGCCGGATGCAGTTTCGAAGCCATGGGCGTTTCGCTGGTTATCCATCCCAACAACCCGTATGTACCGACCAGTCATGCGAATGTGCGCTTTTTCATTGCCGAAAAACCCGGTGCCGAGCCGATCTGGTGGTTTGGCGGCGGCTTTGATATGACGCCGTTTTACGGGTTTGAAGAAGATGCGCTGCACTGGCATCAGACCGCCTTCGATATCTGCCAGCCTTTTGGCGAGGATGTCTATCCCCGGTTTAAAAAGTGGTGCGACGACTATTTCTATCTGAAACACCGCGACGAGCAACGCGGTATTGGTGGGCTGTTTTTTGACGATATCCACAAGCCGGGCTTTGAACAAAGTTTTGCCCTTATTCAGGCCGTCGGCCGGGGCTTTCTGGACGCTTACCAGCCGATTGTGGCGCGCCGCAAGCACATGCCTTATGGCGACCGCGAGCGGCAGTTCCAGCTTTACCGCCGGGGTCGCTATGTAGAGTTCAATCTGGTGTGGGATCGGGGCACGCTGTTTGGCCTGCAAACCGGAGGCAGAACGGAATCCATTTTGATGTCCCTGCCGCCCATGGTGCGCTGGGAATATAACTATCATCCTGAACCTGACTCACCCGAGGCCGCGCTCTACCGTGACTTCCTGCCGGTGAAAAACTGGCTCAACCTGCCTGAGTAATCCACGTTGCCGGCTCAGGAACGTGCCGGGGCGGCAACCCGGGTCGCCGCCCCGGTTGACTACAGCGGCTGCGTCTGCGCTTCCACCACCGCCAGCGCCACCATATTGACGATCCGGCGCACGGACGCGATGCGCGTCAGCACGTGCACCGGCCGGGTCATGCCCATCAGCACCGGCCCGACCGTTACGCCTTCCGAACAGGACACGCGCAGCAGATTGTAGCTGATGCGCGCCGCTTCCACGTTGGGCATGATCAGCAGGTTTGCGCTGCCTTTCAGCGGGCTGTCGGGCATGATTTCCCGCCGGATGCTTTCCACCAGCGCCAGCACATCGCGCATTTTCTGCGCACCAGGCGCACTGGAGGTGCCAAAGCTGGAGTGCGACAGCAACGCCACGCGCGGCTCAATCCCAAAGCGACGCACGGTTTCCGCCGCCATTAACGTTATATCCGCCAGCTGTTCCGGTGTAGGATCGGCGTTGACGTAAGTATCCGCAATAAACGTGTTGCCATTCGGCAGTAACAGCGCATTCATGGCCCCGGCCACCTTCACATCACTCCGCAGGCCCAGCACGCGCTCCACAATCTCGTAGTGCTCGTTATAATCGCCGATGGTGCCGCAGATCAGCGCATCGGCCTCACCACGGTAGACCATGATGGCACCGATGAGGGTCGGATTGCCAATAACGGCGCGTTGCGCCTGCTCGGGGGTGACACCGCGCCGCTTCATCATCTGGTAATACTCATTCCAGTACGCTTTAAAGCGGGGATCGGATTCGTTATTCACGATTTCAAAATCCTTTCCGGCCTCAATTTTGAGCCCCTGTTTTTCTAACCGCATGGCGATCACGTTGGGGCGACCTATCAGGATGGGTTTCGCCAGCCCCAGCGAGACCAGCTCCTGCGTAGCATGCAGCACCCGCACCTCTTCGCCCTCCGCCATCACCACCCGTTTCGGGGCTTTACGCGCCTGGGAAAAGATCGGCTTCATAAACAGGTTGGTCTTATACACAAACTCCGTAAGTTGCTCCCGGTAGGCATCAAAGTCAGCCACAGGCCGGGTTGCCACGCCGGACGCCATCGCCGCTTTCGCCACGGCAGGGGCTATCTGCACGATTAAACGTGGATCAAAGGGTTTGGGAATCAGATAGTCCGGTCCGAAGCGCAGGTCCTGATCGCTATAGGCCGAAGCCACTACGTCGCTTTGTTCCGCCTGTGCCAGTTCGGCAATGGCGTGTACGGCCGCCAGCTTCATCTCTTCATTGATGGCGGTGGCCCCCACATCCAGCGCGCCACGAAAGATAAACGGGAAGCAGAGCACGTTGTTCACCTGATTAGGAAAATCAGAACGTCCGGTGCAGATAATCGCATCCGGCCGTACGGCTTTCGCCAACGGCGGCAGAATTTCGGGATGGGGATTTGCCAGCGCCAGAATCAGCGGATCTTTCGCCACGCTTTTCACCATATCCTGCGTCAGGACATCCGGTCCGGAACAGCCCAGGAAAATATCTGCGCCCTCGATCACGTCGGCCAGCGTGCGCTTGCCGTGATCCTCCACGGCATAATCGGCTTTGGTGGCCGCCATATTGGGTTCGCGGTCACGGTAAATCAGCCCTTTCGAATCGCACACCTGAATATGGTCTTTCTGCAAGCCCAGCGCGACCAGCAGGTTCATACAGGCAATGGCCGATGCGCCCGCGCCTGACACCACCAGCCGTACATCAGCGATAGCCTTGTTGACGATGCGTAGTCCGTTCAGCACCGCCGCCGTACAGATGATGGCCGTGCCATGCTGGTCATCATGAAACACCGGAATTTTCATGCGCTGCCGCAGTTGCTATTCGATATAAAAACACTCGGGCGCTTTGATATCTTCAAGATTGATTCCGCCAAACGTGGGTTCCAGCGCGGCAATCACCTCGATCAGGTGATCGGGATCCTGTTCGTCGACCTCAATATCAAAAACGTCAATGCCCGCAAATTTCTTAAACAGAACGCCCTTGCCTTCCATCACCGGTTTCCCGGCCAGTGCGCCGATGTTCCCCAGCCCCAGTACCGCCGTACCGTTTGAAATCACCGCCACCAGATTGCCGCGCGCGGTGTACTTGTGCGCCGCCAGCGGATCGGCGGCGATTTCTAAACAGGGCGCCGCCACGCCAGGAGAATAGGCCAGCGCCAAATCCCGCTGGGTGGCAAGAGGTTTGGTGGGGGAAACCTGAATTTTTCCGGGAGTGAGATACTGATGAAAATCAAGCGCACTTTGCTTCAGTTGGTCATCCATTAGACATCCTTCTTCGCCAGGTAAGTGGATGTTCAGTATAGAAAGCACACCATCACAAAGCGGTGAGGCGGTTCAAAGAACCTTCTTTCTTAACGCACAGATTGCCACAGTCTACCCTGCGTCATTTTTCATGGCTGCTATCCTTAATGGCTGGACAGTCGTTATCCGCAGAAATGTCATCTCGGGTGGTTGCGCGCAACCCTCATCGCACAACATTCAGAGAAAACGCATTTTCACTGCACCTGGTCTGTTGCAATGTGGTGAGTCGGCGTTACTACGACGTGTAATGTCTGCACTGATTAGGGCACGAGGCCAGAGGTGTTCCCTTTTGTTACAACGTATTTTTCAAGGAGTGTAGAAATGAACCAGCTTGAAGCCCTTAAACAGTTCACGACCGTGGTGGCTGACAGTGGCGATATTGAGTCCATCCGTAATTATCACCCACAAGATGCGACGACTAACCCTTCGCTTATTCTGAAAGCATCTGCTCTCCAGCCTTACAAACATCTGATTGATGACGCCATCGACTACGCGAAAAAACAGGGTGGCAGCAAAGAAACGCAGATTATTAACGCCAGCGATAAAGTGGCCATTAACCTCGGTATGGAAATTCTGAAAAGCATACCAGGCCGTGTTTCGACCGAAGTGGATGCGCGCCTCTCCTTCGATCGTGGCATGTGCGTCACGAAAGCGGAAAAGCTGGTCCGCATGTATGAAGAGCACGGCATTGATCGCTCTCGCATCCTGATCAAACTGGCCTCCACATGGGAAGGCATTAAAGCCGCAGAAGAGCTGGAAAAGAATGGTATCCAGTGCAACCTGACGCTGCTGTTCTCCTTTGCCCAGGCGCGCGCCTGCGCCGAAGCCGGGGTTTATCTGATTTCGCCGTTTGTCGGCCGTATCTATGACTGGTACAACAGCCGCAAGCCCATGGACCCGTATAACGTCGACGAAGATCCGGGCGTGAAATCGGTGCGCCGTATTTACGATTATTATAAGAAGCATCGCTATGACACCATCATCATGGGTGCCAGCTTCCGTAAGGTCGAACAGGTACTGGCGCTGGCCGGGTGTGATCGGCTGACGCTGTCACCTAACCTGCTGGAGGAGTTGCAGAACAGCGAGGCGCCCGTAGAGCGTAAGCTTGAGCCTTCCACTGAATGTTTCCATCAGCCGTCGCCGCTGTCCGAAGCGGAGTTCCGCTGGGAACATGATCAGGACCCTATGGCGGTCGAAAAACTGGCAGACGGTATTCGCCAGTTCGCCGTTGACCAGCAAAAACTGGAAGATGTGCTGGCGGCGCGCCTGTAGTTTTTCCCCTCTTTTACCGGGCGGGCTCACTCCCGCCCTGATGCTTAACAAGGGAGACCCTTTATGTCCTCACGCAGAGAGTTGGCGAATGCGATTCGCGCATTAAGTATGGATGCGGTACAAAAAGCAAAATCCGGTCATCCTGGTGCGCCAATGGGCATGGCAGATATCGCCGAAGTGCTGTGGCGCGATTTCCTCAAGCATAATCCGACCAACCCCGCCTGGCTGGATCGCGACCGCTTTATCCTGTCTAACGGTCACGGCTCAATGCTGCTTTACAGTTTGCTGCACCTGACCGGGTACGATTTACCGATTGAAGAGCTGAAAAACTTCCGCCAGCTGCACTCCCAAACACCGGGCCACCCGGAAATTGGCTACACGCCGGGCGTGGAAACCACGACCGGCCCGCTGGGTCAGGGTCTGGCAAACGCCGTGGGTCTGGCCATTGCGGAACGGACGCTGGCTGCGCAGTTTAACCGTCCACAACACGATATCGTTGACCACTTCACCTATGTGTTTATGGGCGACGGCTGTCTGATGGAGGGGATTTCCCACGAAGTCTGCTCACTGGCCGGAACGCTTGGTCTGGGCAAACTGATCGGCTTCTATGACCACAACGGCATTTCCATCGACGGAGAGACCGAAGGCTGGTTTACGGATGACACGCACAAACGTTTCGAAGCCTATAACTGGCACGTGGTCGGTGAAATTGATGGTCACGATGCCGAGGCCGTTAAAGCCGCAATTAAAGAAGCGCAAAGCGTCACCGATAAGCCGTCACTGATTATCTGCCGCACGGTTATTGGCTTTGGTTCACCGAATAAAGCCGGTAAAGAAGAGGCACACGGGGCCGCGCTGGGTGAAGAAGAAGTCGCACTGACGCGCAAGCAACTGGGCTGGAATTATCCGGCGTTTGAGATCCCGCAAGAGATTTACCAGCAGTGGGATGCCAAAGAAGCTGGCGCGGCGCGCGAAAAAGCCTGGAACGATAAGTTTGCCGCGTATCAGCAGGCTTATCCTGAACTGGCCGCAGAATATACGCGGCGTATAAACGGCGAAATGCCCGCAAACTGGGAAGCGGAAACTGCCCGATTCATTGCCGATCTGCAGGCGAATCCGCAAAAAATCGCCAGCCGCAAGGCCTCGCAAAATTCACTGGAAGCCTACGGCAAAATGCTGCCTGAATTCCTGGGCGGCTCTGCCGACCTCGCCCCCAGTAACCTCACCATCTGGTCAGGTTCGAAATCCATCAAAGAGGATCCGGCCGGGAACTATATCCACTACGGTGTGCGTGAATTTGGTATGACAGCCATTGGTAACGGTATTGCCCACCACGGTGGTTTTGTGCCCTATACCGCGACCTTCCTGATGTTCGTCGAGTACGCCCGTAATGCCGCGCGCATGGCGGCCCTGATGAAGGCCCGCCAGATTCTGGTTTATACCCATGACTCAATCGGTCTGGGTGAAGATGGTCCAACCCACCAGCCGGTAGAGCAGATTGCCAGCCTGCGCGTTACGCCGAATATGAGCGTCTGGCGTCCGTGCGACCAGGTGGAAACCGCTGTGGCCTGGCAGGCTGCGATTGAGCGTCATCATGGACCTACCGCCCTGATCCTGTCGCGTCAGAATCTGGCACAGCCAGAGCGTACGGCGGAACAGGTGGCGAATATCAAACGCGGCGGTTACGTCCTGAAAGACTGTGAGGGCACGCCAGACGTCATTCTGATTGCCACCGGCTCTGAAGTGGAGATCACGCTGGGTGCAGCAACGAAGCTGACGACCGGCGGCCATAAGGTGCGGGTCGTTTCACTGCCTTCAACGGATCTGTTCGACGCGCAGGATGCGGCTTATCGCGAATCCGTGCTGCCTTCCGCTGTGAAAGCACGCGTGGCCGTGGAAGCAGGCATTGCAGATTACTGGTATAAGTATGTCGGGCTGGACGGTGCCATTGTCGGGATGACTACGTTCGGTGAATCTGCGCCAGCAGAAAAGCTGTTCGCGGAGTTTGGCTTCACGATAGAAAACATCGTCAGCCATGCCGAAGCCCTGCTGAAACCGGCATAATCCTCGCACTCACGCGATCCGGCTTCCTCAGCCGGACCGCGGTTTTGCTCTCAGCACGCCAGCCTGACGCTGGCGTGCTGCTTTCTGAAAACCCACCTTCTTCGGTAACCACGTTTTTCGCCGTGTCCGTTGCAATCAAATCCTTTTCCTCGCCCGGAAGCTCAATGGCTGGCAGCACAGAAACAATAAGTGTGATTAATGTTGCATCGCCCGTTCCGTTTCAGCGACAGTGAGGTGAACTCAGTTTTTCTGGTGATCCGCTGACGAGGTAAAGGATGAGAACGCAAAAGCGATGCATGGGCTATATTGCCGTGGTGGTTGATGATTACGACCGCGCCATTGAGTACTACCGGGATCAACTGGGTTTCACCCTAATTGAAGACACGCCCCAACCGGGCAAGCGCTGGGTTGTCGTCTCACCGAACCCCGACAGCGACTGCCATCTTCTGCTGGCGCGCGCATCAAACTAACGTCAGGCCGGTTTTATCGGAGACCAGTGCGGTGGCCGTGTCTTTTTGTTTCTTCAGACGGATGATTTTTGGCGGGATTATCACGCTATGAAGGCAAAAGGGGTGCACTTTTGTGAGGAGCCCAGACAGGAAGCCTACGGCACGGTGGTAGTGTTTGAAGACATCTATGGCAACCGCTGGGATCTTTATCAGAATGCCTGAGACGGGATTCAACTGACGCTAAAGACCCTTAAAAGTGCAAAGCCCTCTCGTCATTAAACATATGAAGTGAAGTGCTCGCGCCCTGGTAACATATGATTGAAGCAGACGAAACGCGTCAGCAAGGCACCGTACAGGTCGCCTTGCTGACCTTAACAACCGTTACTTTAAAAAGTGGCTCAGCAGCAGCAAAGAGAGCGAAACGTTGATGGCTCCGCCGATACGCGTCGCGATCTGAGCAAACGGCATCAGGCCCATGCGGTTACCGGCGGTGAGAATGGCTACATCGCCCGTCCCGCCCTGCCCACTCTGGCAGCAGGAAACAATGGCGACATCAATGGGATGCATGCCAATCTTTTTCCCGACAAAGAAGCCCGTTGCGACCAGCGCACTGACCGTGCTGATAATGACCAGCAGATTGGTGAGCGTAAACGCGGTGACCAGCACATGCCACGGCGTAATGGCCACACCGACAGCGAACAGGACGGGATAGGTCACTGCGGTGCGGAAAAAGCGATAGACCACCTGAGAACCGGCCAGAATACGGGGCGAAACGCCATTGACCAGTTTCACCAGCACGGCCAGGAACAGCATCCCTACCGGCGCACGCAGCCCTGTCAGCTTCTGCCCCAGCATCCCTACCATATAGAGCAGCACCGCAAGCAGCGCCCCGGAGGCAATGGCCGTTACGTCAACTTTACCGGAAAAAACGGACTGCAGCGGCTCGGGCTCAACGTTCGTGACATTCGGCATCAGTTGGCCTTCCCCGGTGAGGTGCGGATAACGTTTACCCAGTTGGTTCAGGCAGCCGGAAATAATAATGGCGGTCACGCCCCCCAGCATCACCATCGGCAGGATGCGGCCCAGCGCCACGCCCTGATCCATATGGAGCAACGCCGCATAGCCGATGGAGAGCGGAATGGCCCCTTCGCCGACGCCACCCGCCATAATGGGCAGAATGATAAAAAAGAAAATCTGGAACGGCTCCAGCCCCAACGCTAATCCGACGCCCATGCCGACAATCATGCCCACGATTTCACCGCATAGCATGGGAAAAAAGATGCGCAGAAAGCCCTGAATCAGCACCGTACGGTTCATGCTCATGATGCTGCCGACGATGATGCAGCAAATATAGAGATAGAGAATATTGGTCGATTTATAGGCCGCTTTTGCCGCATCTTCCATGCGGGCATCATAGGCCGGGCGCAGAAACGGCACAGGCGGCATCTTCGACGTACCCAGTTCCAGAAAACGCCAGTAATAAGCATTATTGCGGTCGCCGGTTTTCATGTTACCTTCACTTTTCCCCGTTTCTGGGTTGGTGCCGCGTACATGAACGCCGGAAGCAATGCCGCCATCGCGCTGGCGCAGCGTGGCCACAACGATATTTCGCGCCAGCCTGCCGGTTTTGCGCGGCGCACGCTTTTTAGCCTCATCGCGCACGACCGTAGCGGCGGCGCGGGTGGCATCACGGAGCACCTTGCGGTTTTCGGCCTTGCTCAGCACGTTCAGATCGTCTGACAGGTCAAGCAGGCCGGAAAAGTCGAGTCGCGTGTCTATCATGTCTTTACCCCCTGCTTACAGAGAATTTCTAACCGCGTCATACGGTTATCTGCAATGGGTATCCCGATCACGTCCAGAACATATCCACGGTAGGGACCCGTTTCACAGACGAGACGGGTAGCTGCGGTGATGTCGTTACGGTATCGCATCCACACGCGAATGGCGGCCTCTGCTTTTTCGGCACCAGAGGCGACGATTTCACGACCGCTGATGCCTTTAACCTCAGCGGGAACGCCTGTTGCAACGGCGTGCCACTCATCCTTTCGCTGGCCGGACGGGAGTTTGACCTGAACAGCATTCTGCACCGTAACACGGTGTTTGAGTCGTCCTGGCTCCATCAGCTACCCCTCTCGTCGGGCGGGTCGATAACGCCGCGAAAGTTTCTCACCTGCAACAGCAGGTCATTTGCGCGGGCATTGCTGTAGAGCTGAACGTCAGTCTGCGCCCCTCTGTGCTCGAAAGCGTCACAGAAAAAAAGCAGCATCGCGTTCACTACCTGTGAGGGAAGGTCGGAGGCCGTTTTCCAGCGAGGATCGTCACAAAATCGGATGCAGTAGTCGAGGGAGCCCTGAGCGTAACGGGTTAATACGGCGTCACGATCATCTGAATCCATCTCGATGTGCTGGCGAAGCTCAGTAATCGGTACCACATCAAGAACATTTATTGGCATGGCATCAAGGGCGGGTTTCCCCGCCCCTCCCGGTTATGAGCCAGATTCGAAGGTGCCTTTGATGATGGCTGTCGGGCGGTAGTGCGCCAGCGCCAGGCGTTCTTCGCACAGGATGGTCAGCATGTTTTTGACAAAGTTGTCGCGGTCTTCACGGCTGATTTCAATGGTCGCATCCATACGGTCCCAGACCTGAGACGCCAGATCGAAGCCGCCTACCGTGAATGTACCCTGTACCTGGGCACGGGTCGGAACAACCGGAAGACCCCACATGATGTTGCTGGTAAACGCCTGCGGACCGCCAAAGATATAGCGACCTTCGCCATCTTTCAGCAGCGCAATGTTGTGCCAGTCACGCGGGTTAAGGATGATGCCTGATGCGCTGAACTCTGACTCGGTCACCTGATAGATGGCGTGAGCGATCATGTCGGCACGGGTATCACCGCGGGCATTCAGTGTGGTGTCGTAGGCGGTTGCCACTGTGTTGATGCCCGTCAGGTTGTCTTCCTGACCGTCACCGTTCAGCAGTTGCCCCTCTTCCACCAGCGCCAGCCCGTACATGAGGCGGTTGTTGACGTAGGACTGAAGCATTGGCGCATCGTCCATAACCTGACGTGAGGCCTGCACCCAGTGGGCGATGGTTTTGACGTTCGCCGTCTGCTTGCTGAAGGTGATGTCGGATTCAGGCTTCATGGCCTTCTCTTTCACCGATGCAGCAGAGTTGGTGAACTTCTCTTCGCGCACGTATTCCAGAGAATTGCTGGAAATACGCCCCTGCGCCAGCAGGTCACGGATTACCAGACGGCGCAGGCCCGGCGTCACGATGCCCGGCACCTGCATTGGCTGGATCAGGCTGCCGGCCGATGCGGAATCGCTGCCCAGCGACTTGTTGAAAGTCTGCGCCTGAAACTCGCCTTTGCTGCCGTTCCAGGACTTCTTCAGCTCTTCAGCAGCGCGTTCAGAGAATGATTTCTCCTGAGAGGGGCTCTGTGCGCCGGTTGCCAGCTTCTGTTCCAGATCAAACAGGCGGGCACCCGATTTGCTCAGTTCTTCCTGAACCTTGCCAAGATCATCCTGAAGCTGCTTTGACACTTTACCGGTGCTTTCAATTTCGGACTTCTGCGCCTCAAAAAGCTGGGTCATTTTAGACTGCGACTCTTCGATGGCCTTCTGAATCTGTACGAGTTCGGACATGTTATTTACCTAAATTAGAGGGAAAAGATTTGATGCTCTCTAACAGAGCGTTAATTTGCGCTTCGTTTTCGCCGCTCCCGGACTCGCTCCGAACTGCTGACTTAAACCGGGCGATTAACCCGACTGCCTGTGACTTGCTGAGTCCGACTGAATCCCTCAGCCAGTTCTCAACGTCACGGATGGTTTCGATCCCGTCCACGCTCTTCATGGCAGAGACGCCCGCAAGCTCGTTGGCCGGAAAGGTGCATACGCTGATTTCTCGCAGCGCCGCAATGTTTTTGAATATTCGCCCGCTGGTACCCAGCGAGTAATCATCTTTGTTGACGGAAAAGCCAACCGACATGCCATCGACGGTGCCGTGCTGCATCGCCGCCTTCAGGTCTGTCGCGCCGCTGTGTCCCGGCGTAAGCTGGCCGCGCACGTAAAGCCCTTTATCGTCTTCTGCCAGGCTGTCCCACTTGCCCACCGGCAAATCCCACGTTTTATGATTAAAAAACATGGCAACCTTGCGGCTCTGGTTTGCCAGGGCGTTTTTGAATGCGCCGGGCAGGATAATGTCGCCGTCTGAGTCCGTGTTGTTGAACACGGAGGCGTAGCCTTCAAAAATTCCCTGCTTTCCGTCACCGGAAAACTTGATTTCGGTTTCTTCAAACGCCAGCGTTTTTACGATCTCAGCCATTACGGCCCCCATAAAAATTAAGCCCCGTCAGTGCGGGGCTCTTTGTTGGTAACTAATTCCGTGATTGGCACATACTGCGCCTGTCTCATGGCCACATCGCCGCCAGGTAACGGCGGCATGTTGTCAGTGCGCCGCATTTCGTTGATCGTGCGCAGTCCCGCTTCACCCATAGCCTTCATGAATGCAGCACGGGAAGCCGAATCGCCGCGCAGAAGACCGTCAAGATTGTGCTCAGCGTGATAGCGTCCGACCTGATCGGGCCGGATAAGCCAGCGCTGAATAGCATTTTCCCAGCGGGAGATATAAGGCTGAAGCGTGTACTGAAGAAACCCGAGGTTCTGCTGCTCAATGCCGGTTCCCCAGCTCGTCGATTTTTCCACATCGCCGACAAGGTGCGGCGGTACGCCAAAAAAGCGGGCCAGTTCGCTGACCTGAAACTTGCGCGATGCCATCATTTCAGCATCCTGCGGCGTGACCCCTATCGGCGAGTTTTTGAGGTTTGATTCCAGTATCCACAGGCGCTTTTCAACCGGCCCACCCGCAATTTCACGGAAGTTACCCTCTAACTGATCGCGCTGTTCTTTGGTCAGCACCCTGTCGGAGTAAAGAATCTGGGGTGATTTTGCACCGTTGGCGAAAAAGTCACGCTGGTTATCCTCCATGGCCACCGCCACGCCTGCCGATTTGCAAGCAAAAGCGATGGGTGAGAGGCCCACCAGACCGTTAAAGCCGAATCCTTTGAGGTGTAAAATCTCTGAATGGCTGAAATCTGCATAGCTTCCGTCTTTCTGGTAGCGGTAAACCAGCGATTTACCCACCATGCGCGGGTCCATGCTGGCCGACTGTAGCGGTAGCAGGCTGACCGGGTCACCTGCACCGTTTCGGTCAATGAGCGCATACGCATTGCCATAGAAGCAGAGCTGCATCGTCATTGACTCGCGAAACTCCTGCGCGGTCATGTACTGATTGGGCGCATAACGCAGCAGGCGGGCCAGCGGATTATCCATGCCGACCTTGCTGCGGTTGTCGTTGCGGTCAGTTTCGAAAACGTCCAGCGGAAGGCAAGCGGTCAGCGTGGAAATCAGGCTCACGCAGCGCCAGACAGTAGAAATCTGGAGAATACGCTCATCGGTCACGGCTGAATTGCCGAGGTGACCGGAAGCTGATACGGGTCCACCCTGCGATCCCTGCCCGGGCGTGATAAGTTGACCGCCTACAAACCATGACTGTAGACGCGCCCAGAGTCCGTTATTGGTTCTCAGGTCAATAGAATATTTGGGTTCATCCATCACATGCTCAGCGGTCTGTTTAAGAAGTCGTCAAAGTCGCCCTGTGGATCAGCGCCTTCACCATTTGCCGCGCCCAGCGCCATAGCCAGCGCCACCATGCCATCCATGCGGCCTGTTTTTTTGGATTTATCAATCTTGCGGTTACCTGCTGCGTCACGTATGACAGTTGCGTTAGCCGCGCACATGTTCATCACCGGATGATTGGCGTGCCTTATCTTTCCGTTCAGTAGCGCACCCTCAAGGGTGTCTATCGCGGGTGCCATGTCTTTGTAACCCTGCCCGAACTGAACCATCGGTAGAGTCAGTCCGATGCGATCAAGCTCTTTTTTAAATATCTCAATGCGCCAGCGGTCAAATGCAATCGCTGTCATATCAAAATCGGCCAGTATTTCGGGCAGTTTCACCACAACAAAATCGTATTCAACTGATGCGCCGGGCGTGGTGAACATGCGGTCTTCTCTGGCCCATACGTCATAAGGTGCCCGATCCCGCTTTGAGCGGTCGATAATAGTTTTTCCGGGCGTCCAGAAATAAGGGAAAACCAGCCAGTTACGTTCAGCGTCCTGCCCGACAACCACCAGCGCGGTGAGATCGTTGCGCTCCGACAGGTCAAGCCCCGCGTAACACTCACCAACTATCATGCCAGGGTGAATGCTTTCATCAATGCACGCCTCCCAGACGCTACGGGAGACAAACGGCGAGTCGGTAGAGATTCGCTGGTTTAAGTTCAGGTTGCGGAAGGTGTTCTCAAAGCTGGGCATACGCCCTGCCTGCTCAGCAAGACGCTCCATGTCTTTCAGCGAACGGAAAACACCCATTGCCGGATTGGCAGACCGCCACGTTTCGGGACTGCTGATATCGGCGTCTTTAGCGGCCGCATAGACGTGCGAAACAATGTGCGGGTCTTTCGAATTTTTGGCATCGTCCAGCCAGATACTGAGCAGGTCACCGTCATTGGCAGCCTGCGTGCTGATCGCAATCAGTAAAGGGCTTTTATGCGCACCCTGAGCGGTAACGATGGCGTCAATAAAGTCGCTCTGGGGGCCGGTAACCTGACCCACCTCATCCAGGATAGCCAGAACAGGTGAAAGCCCGTGCGTGGTTTTCCCCTCAGCAGACAGCGCCTTGTACTCAACATTCATGGGCTTACCAATGAGGCGCTTGCCGCTCGGGATAATATGAATGATCTTCTGCAACTCAGGGCTGAAGTTGATCATTTTCACTGCCAGGCTGAATACTATGCCAGCCTGCTCAAGACTCATTGCGCCGCTGACTATCTGACTGTTCTGCACAGACTCGGGACCGACAAGGTGCGCCAGCAATACGGCGGCTATCAGCCCTGTTTTCCCGTTTTTACGCGCAATGCTGAGATATGCTTTGTCCGTGCCGGCTGGATTATCATAAATTTCAAGTAAAAAACGCTTCTGAAAATCGTCCAGTCGCATCGGCTGGCCCATCAGTTCGCCTTCTGGGACGATGCAGAACTTTTCAATAAAGCGGATGACCTTTTCGCCACGCGTCATGTGATTATCCGTATGTCGGGAAGGCGATCAGATTATCGTCATCGTCCTCGTGCTCTTTGGTAGTTTTGCGGGCATCCCGCTCGTTCTGATTGCGCTTCTGCTGGTCACGGCTTTCGCCGTTGGTCGCGTGAGAATGAATCTGCAAGTCGCGGCGCTGTGCAAGAATGGTTCGCTGTAATTCAACGATCTGCTTTCGCAGGTCCTTAATCAGCGCTTCATTGCGTTCCTCGCCACGTATACGCTCTTCTTTGCGCAAATCTTTGCGTAAAACGGTGATATAAAGCTGATTATTTGCCAGTTCCACAGCCGCCAGCAGATCAGCAGGAGTCCAACTGTCCAGAGACTTTGATCTAATATTGTCATGCCAGAATGGTTCGGCTTTTTTTTCCAGGCCCGCATGCGACGGGGGCTGGATGGTGTCCACTGTCGCATTTTGCATGGTCTGAACGGCAGCCGCCGAACTGTCGGAGCGCGTTCTTTTTTGTGCCATTTGTAAACACCCTTAAAACTGAAAAAATCGGGTTAGCGTTAAATTGGAGGTTAGGCGGCGGTCATTTGGGGCCTTCATTTTGAAGTTTTGACCTCCCCCCCCTTGCCTTGATGAGATTCGTTCTCATTTGCGATGGTTGCAGATGAAATGGTTTCTCTTGGTTACTTATTTACCTGCTCAAGCTCTTTGCCTGACTTATTGGGTCCGCTCATTATGTGGCCGGATAGCGAGAGGGTTGGCAAGGTCTCACCCACTTCGTGTGAGAACTGGATCGCGGTGATATGGTTCATCTCAACACCATCGACTACCACATGAACAAAATTTCCATCACGATATTCAATCTTCAGGTCTTTCATTACTTACTCCAGTGAGACGCGGGGTCCAGAGGATAGCCGTTGGCATGACAGCCAATAATCGTACCGCTCTTCTCCATTCTCTGTTTGGTTGAATCATGATGCTGCTTGCACAGTGGCTGCCAGTTGGCGGTATCCCAGAAAAGCTTTTGTGCTTTGGCTATTGCATCGCGGTTGCCTGACTTGATTGCGTCCTTGAGCTTGTGCGGCTCGATATGGTCAACGACTGAGGCGGGTGATACGCGCCCCTGCTGCTCACACATAACACACAGTGGGTTATGCTGAAGAAACCTGAGTCGCGCTTTATCCCACCGTGATCCGTACACGCGCGGCTCTTTACTCATGCAAGCCTCCACGCCCTGCGGCGTTCTGTGCGTTGCTCGTTGTCGGGGTGCCGCTCTACTGTTGTAGAGTCTGCATGGTCAACCAGTGAGTAGCAGGGATAGATAACATCACCGCCATAGGCATCACCAAACGCGTAGTCAGCTGGCTTTGCGCTGTCCCATCTGGTCAGCACATCACCGATGCGATGCTGCGGTATGCTGTAACAGACGCCGTGAATCAGCCTGCTCATGGTGATGTAGTCAGTCTGGCACTGGTCGCTGTCGATAAGCTTTGTTGCCACTTCAAGCTGATACTGTGGTGGCCTGCCGGTGCCTAAATAGAAAGACAGCAAATCATCAGGGAACCGGTCAAGCCAGGCTGTTACCTTTTCGGTGAAGCCATCAACTAACAGCGCATCGTCTTCCAGTATCACTACACGGCAATCCTGCTGACTGGCCCACTCAATGGCGCGGCGGTGATTGGCATTGGCACCACCATCTTTATCATCAAGCAGGAAGTGCGCATTAAGCACGTGCTTCAGGTTCATCACTGCTTCTAATCGTGAGTGATGCGCCACTATGGCAAACTTAATCACCGAGATATCTCCCGATAGTGATACCCAGAGAAAGGCAGCTTATCGCGAGGGCGATTATGGAAATAATTGTGCTCGAATCCATAACCTGCTCCTTATTTATGGCGCCAGAAAGCGAACTCCTTACCGATGCCGTCAGATTTGAAAACTGTGTGGACGCGTGGGCCTGTTACCAGCCGGTCGCGGTAACGATGAGCGACTATACCGAAAGCGATCATGTCGCCAACGGACGATGCTGAAGGCTCTTTGCCCCAGAACCGCAATGATTCGATGTGGTAATACAGCCGGACAATGCCATGTGCTATTGCCATCACATCATCGCGGGTGCCACCCAGCAGGCCAGCGTTTAACATCACATCATTGCGATGCTCATCAATGAATGCCTGACAGATAGCTTCGGGATGATTCTGCTTAGCCCAGTTGTCGGCATAAGTCTTGGGTTCAGAGCCAACGTAAATCTTGCCCTGCTCCATTTCCTGCCATGGTTCCTGAAGCATTTCTACATCAGTGCCATCGGTACACCAGACAAAGTGATATTCAGGGTGATCGCGTAAGTGCTGCCAGATATGCAGCCAGCGCCGGAAGTAGACATTCATCTTCACATCGGGCACACGAAATAACTCGGTATCTGCCGGAGCAATGTCCAGCTCATCAGCCAGGACGATGCGGCCACAACCACTGAGCGAGGATGCCCACTTAGCCAGCAGGTCAGGTGATGCGGTTATCTTCGCGCCGCGCTGAGGGTCAGGCTGACTTGTCAGTAACGTGGTGATAACCACATTGTGCCTGTCGCGGTACTCTGCATACCCGGTATAACCACTGTTACGGCGCTCGTTGTGAATTGTCACATTGCGCTTAACCTGCGCTTCACGGTCTGGCTTCGGTACAGAACGTTCAACAGCCTGATGCTCATCAAGCGAGTAAATTAACTTTTCCGAACCTACGACATCAGCGAACGCCCATGACGTGAGCCCGGCATTGTGAATGCGTAACGCTAAATCTGAGTGCTCGTACATGCCGCGCTGATAGATGGGGTCAAACCCACCCACCTTTTCAATCACGCTGCGATGGTAGTACAGCATCACGCCGCGCTGGCCTGTGTAGGCTACGTGCCTATCGTCACGGTACAACACGGCTATGTCGTTTAACTTCTGGCCTGTAGCGAAGTCCTGAAACTGATAGGCCAAGTGCGGTTCGGGTGAGTCGATGTAAGGCTGCTCCCATCCACCAGCTACAGGCCATGCGTCATCATCCCAAAGGAAAAGATGTTCACAGCCTGCATCAATCAGCGTCAGTAAGCTGGCGTTCTTTGATGACACTATGCCGCGTGACACGTCACGACGAATTAGTTTTACTCCAGCCGGAACAGTCACCGGAAGGGTTGAGCCGTCATCAATCACAACCACCAGCGCACCGGCTGGCAGATACCTGATGTGGTGATCGAGAGCACGGGACAAAACGTCATGGCGGTTATGGGTTGTTATGGCAATACCGATATTTGATGCCCGATCAGTCACTGGCGCATAAGCAATGCCATCAATAAGAACATTCATGACTACCGCCTGAAGAGTAAGCCGCCGGGCTGAAGTTCCTTCCTGATCACTTCCCGGACTACGCCTGATATTTCTTCGCTGAACTCATTGCTCAAGCCTTCCAGTAAGTCATTAATAAAAGGCTTATCTTCATTTGCAAACAATTCATCCAGCGCTTTATCAGCCTTGTCCTGAGCTTTTTTTACTCCGACACACATTTGTCTGGTGTTGAGGGCTTCACTGATGAAGACTACGCCGTTTTTGATAGTGAAAGGGTTCCGCTCAGCAATGAAATCTACAGAGACCTTCAGGTTTGGCAGGTCTGGTCGGTTGTGCACTGCAACCAGATCAACGGAAGAAGCGTTAATAACTACCTGTCGGGTAAACTGACCTGATGATTTGCCCGAGAACACTTCGCTGTGAATTTTTTCGCCCTTCTGAAGGATATCCACCTGAACAGCAGTGCCTCTGACAATCCCTTCCTTCCATTCCTCAAGACCAGAAATGGTTATACCAATCTTCCTCTTCGGAAAAGGGAAGCCACCAAACGGTAACCTGCCGCCGTCAAAACTGTCTTCTTGAGTGCTCATTTAGAATATCCTGCTGGCTGGGTGCGATAGATGCTCGGTATTGGCGAGACCACCATCCGATGATTCATCGTGTTTATGCTGAAAAGTGAACTCAGTGAATGCATTTTTCAGAACAAAATAAAAAGGCGCACTGCTGGAATGCGCCTTGTGGTGATCACTTCATTAAGTGGGCTGCGTATTCGATGAGGTAGAGCTTTGGGGCTACCCAGATTTTCAGCCAGGTCAGGTCCAGAACTCTATCGGCTATGCAAAGCACCCATACAGGGACTATGAAACCAAAAAGCATTGCGCCTGGAGAAAGTTCACCTTTGCTATCCCACATGAGTGTAGGGCGGTACTTAGGTTTGCCCTCACCCCAGGAATAACTTTCGCCACGGGCTATCGTACCTGTCTGTTTGCGCGATAACTGAGAGCGCAAAAACCAGACCAAAAGAGGAATTGTCAGCGCGGCCACAACAGTGGTAATCAGACTGAATGTGAAGTTCCAGACCAGCAACTGATGAATCACATCCGGGATTTGCGCCTGGCTGAATGACACAGCGGCATCAATACCGTTGCTGGCCTTTTGTAATAAGTCGGCCAGTATTTTATTGGCTTGTTCGTTCATTGCTTATTCCCTGATTCGATTTTTCGGATTGCGGCGCGGTCTGTGTTGCACTGCTCAATAACGCCATAGAGTTCAATGTTGAGGCCAACGCTGTTGCCGTAGGTCATATTATCGGGCGGCAGAGGTACACTAATGGGGCTTGTCAGTTCCGCTGGCAGATTTAGACGTGGCTGGCTGATTGTCCTGTACTCCACCTGCGGCCTTTGCTGCACTCCGCAACCGGTTAACAGCATCAGCAGGAACAGGCGCGGCAGCGTTTTTATCCGCTGCAAGGTATTGCTTGATTTCATCTTGTAGTTTCCGGTTCTGCTCTGCTGTTGCGGCGCGTTGTTTTGCGACCTGACCCATGACTTCGTTTTGCTCTTTTACGGCATTAACCAGGTCATTGACGCTGGCAGCCAGACCGTCATTCTTGGAGCGGAGGTCGTTGATCTGGCCGTCTTTGCTGTTAGCCAGCTTTTCAAGCCGTTCATTGGTTGCTGATAACTGCGAGTTGCGGGCATTCAAACCCCATAAGGCTACGCATATCAGCCCTATGACGATTACCGGCGCAAAGTTTTTGATGATTGCCAATGGATTCATGAGAGAAATACCTCTCGCTCTGCGGCACGGCGCTTAACAAGGCCAGCCAGTTGCTTGCCACCAGCGTTAACCCACCTGCCAAACTCATCGGCTGCACCTGCGTAGTCGCCCAGATTGAGCTTTTTGAGCAATGTGGATTTAACGAAGTTGCCGGAGCCAAGGTTGAACACAAATGACGTCAGCGCGTCGAACTGGTTCTGTGTCAGCTTCACCTTGACGTTGGTGTTAATGGTCAGCTCTGCAACCTGCAAATCTTCACGAAGAAATGCATCGGCCTGTTCGCCGGTAATGACATCGCCCATCTTTACGCCGCGGGTGTGACCGTAGCCGATGGTAGGAATGTTTACGCTGTCGCGGTATGCCTCAATTTCCAGACCTTCGAAGCGCTTGATGAGGTTGATCCCGTTATTACTGACCTTCATTGGTTTCCCCTGATTTTCTGTCTATCCACCCGCGCAGTCTGGCGCTGATGTAGTCATTGCCGACATACCCGATGTAAACCGCGAAAACCTGTGCGGCAGCATCGGGTATGTTCCAGTTGAAGAGAGCGCCGACTACCTGAAGTGTTGGCGCTGCGAAAAAGGCCAGCGCACTACAGGAAACAGCGTCGAGAACCCGTTTGCTCCACGGGCTTTTTGCATAGGCACTGCGTAATAGTGAAAACATGCCTGCTACCCCGGCATATCCCCATTCGGTCTTGTGACTGTATAGCCAGAGTAAAACTCTGGCCCAGAAGCCAGGGTCTTGTGAGGACATACTTTATTCCCGCCACCGGAATGATGGCGGCTTGCTGTGGAAATGAAAAAAGGCCGCTCTGTAGCGGCCCTTTGTAAATAGTTGCTCTGACGCTACTGCGATTAACTGCCTGGCATATCTGCCCAGAGCGAATTTGGTGCAAACTGATGGTAACGATCCACCCTCTCAAGCTCTTCAGGCAAGCGCTAATTCTTCTCAGCTAAGTTTGCATTTTTGGCGGGCAAGGCAGGATTCGAACCTGCGACCAATCGATTAACAGCCGAACGCACAACCGCTGTGCTTCTCACCATGAATTACAGGCACAAAAAAACCCCGCCGAAGCGAGGTCTTGAATGTTATGTGTCAGTGCGTTGTGTCAACTCATAGCAGAATAAGTTGGGTTTTGTAATTACACAACTCTTTTCAGCTTAGGCGGCAAAATATTTTCTTTGCGACATTCCCTGTCCATTTCCAGCCTGATATCCAGCGTGCAAAGTGAGCCTTGAATAAAGCTTTCGGCCGCCTGAATTCTTACCGATACCTGGTTATGTGAAATACCCAGCTTTGTCGCCATTGCACGGAGCGGCAAATTCTCGATGTAATGCCATTCCAGCAGCGCACAGAGATATTCATCGTGCTTGCTCAGGCGAATCATAGCCTCGTTGATAAACATTCCGTCATCATCGCAGCAAGATACCCGCCCCTGACGACTGGCAGGAAGCAGCCTTGAAAGTCCGGCAGCCGTGCGCGGATAGCCGATATTACTTTCACCACTCGCTGCCCAAGCGCCCCAACGAGATAAAACCATCTGAATATCACGCATTATGCTGCCGCCTTTTTGTTAAATGTGAGTTCCCGAACCTGATCGCCGTTCATAATCAAATCGTTGAAATCGCCGCCGTCACACCAGCGAACTGTAACTTTTTCAACATCGTTTTTAGCCAGTAAGTTTTTATGTGCGCACTCGAACGCCTTTGCGTGCCCTGTTGCCGTGTGCCTGTCCATGTCGGTAAAAATAATCAGGTGAGTTACCCCTGCCGGCGCGAGAAACTTCTCCATGAAGTTTGCGTTGATGACTGACCAGGTATTGACGCCATAAAGCTGTTTGCACGACAGGGCCGTTTCGATCCCCTCTGCGATACCCAGCGTGGACGCTACCGGGAAAAGCCGGATAGCAACTGAGGTGGCATATTCCAGATAGTTATCGTCCTGTAGCTTTTTCTGCTTTTTCGCCATATCGACTGATGCCTTTTTGTCACCGTCCAGTAGCGTGCGGTGGAGATAGCACAGGTTCATTTTGCTGTCGGTTGCCAGTGACCATATCGCCTGAAACGTGCCGCCAGCGTGCAGAGGCTGACTCGTACAGTATCTGGCTGCGTCCGGTGTGGGCAGCGTGAATATCCCCCTGCTGCTGAGATAATCCTGTGCTGGCGTGTCTCGCAGCCCCTGCATCCCTGAGAACTTGCGCAGAACGGCATCACGCACCTGATCCACCGGAGCAGGCTGCTTTTGTCGCTGCGGTGCGCTGGCGTCACGCTGCCAGACGTTGCCGATAATCTGATCCACCTCTGCAAACAGTTCGCCGATGGTCTTCTGCTGCGTCAGTTCAAGCAGCTTCCAGCCGTCACCGCTGCCGCAACTGCAAATCCACGTACCCCGGCCCTCTTTGTCATCGATGCGGAATTTGCCCTTTCGGTTGCAGACCGGACATTCCTTCGCCCAGTGCTTCAGCCCGGTTACGGGTGGCATCCCAAATGCCTTAAACACTTCCGGCCAGCGCCCGATCACTGCGTCTCTGGTATTCATCAGGCGGCACCCCGCGACTTGCTGAATGCGATAAATTTCGCCTTGATATACCCGGCAACCTCCGGCCCGGTTTCCATCGGGTAATCAGACAGCCCGTTAGGCCATTCTCCAAACTTCTCCCGGAAGGTATGGGCGCACCATCCGTCTGATACGGGCTTCTTCCCGCTCATTGCCCTGAACCGCTGATAGCCCTTAATCTGGCTCCACCACACCTGCTTGTCGCTGCGGGTGTAAATGCGCTTTTTGCCTGTCAGTTTGTGCAGCCTGCGAGATGTGTCCGTTTCGACGTTCTCACCGCCAACGGGTTTGAAGCCGCATTTCGGGCAGACATAAACGCCAGCGGGCTTCATGAAGTGGCACTGTGAGCACTCTTTGGGTTTCTTCTCTGCCTTTTCACTTTCGCTGTAACCGGCTGCGGCCTTCATGCCGTCATTTTTGCCAGGCAGCGTGTCGTACTCGATATCGTCCGGGTAGCCCAGGCGGTGAATGCTGCCGCTGTGATCGAATATCAGGCAGTGTTCTTTACCGGGGGCTGTGCGCAGTCCGCGCCCCAGACACTGTATCCAGCGCATTTCTGATTTGGTCGGGCGGGCATAAATAATACAGCGCACATCGCTGTCAAAACCCGCCGTCAGCACGCCCACGTTGACGATCACTTTCGTGGCACCCTGTTCGAAGCGGTGGATGATCATGCGGCGCTCATCGGACGGCGTGGCGTCGATGATGATTTCTGCGGAAACGCCAGCACGGTTAAACTCTGTCGTGATGAATCCCGCATGCGACTGATTGACGCAGAAGCATACTGTCGGGCGGTTTTCACCATGCTGCAGCCAGTTACTGACGATATCGCCCACCAGCGCTGAGTCGCCCATAATCTCCGCTAGCTGCTCCTCGTTGTAGTCCTTGCCGAAGCCGCCCTTCGCGGACATTTTCACGCCATTCAGATCCGGGTTTGTGGGTGCGTAAAACTCATACGGACTCAAATCACCAATGCCGATAAGCTCTTTCATCGTGGTTGGCTTAATGAGGCGCTCGTAATACTGGCCCATCCATGACGAGAACGGCGTACCTGACAGACCGATCACCCGAATGTCGCTGTCGCGGATAACCTCAAGCAGGGCGCGGCGTTTCATGTGGGCCTCGTCCACGATCAGCAGGTCGATATTGTCCGGGAATTCACGGCGAATCAGCGTATCTGCCGAAGCAATCTGAATCAGGCGATCCGGGTCATGCGGCTTGTAGTCGCGCCAGACGTAGCTGATCTGGTCTTCGGGGATGCCGTACTGAACGAAACGCGCCGCCGTCTGGTGTACAAGCGTCAGGTAAGGCGCTACAAACATTGTGCGCTTACCGCTGGCAAGTGCACGATCAGCAAGGAATGCTGATATGAATGTTTTCCCATATCCGACAGGGGCATACAGTAGGAAAGTGCGATAATCATTCCAGTCCTGACGCAACATCTGCAAGGCTGTAACCTGTTTGAGTTTAGGCTTGAGATTAAGCATGAGCAGTCCTCCGCATGAACACCGTATGATCGCCCTCTTTACAGGAAACCTGTTCCGCAACTGATTCAAGTGTGTAATAATCACTCATGGTGGTCGGCCTCGTAATTCTGATTACCAGCAGCAGCCGGTTCGGTACTACCCTGCAAAGTTTTCCCGTCCGGCTTGCTGCGTCCTCCGTTTAAAAGCTGTTCTTTCCATTCCTCGATGATCCGCTTGCTGTCCTCGCGGTGTGCCGGGTGCGGCATCATGCGATAGTCACGCTCATAGTCGATGGTGTGAAAATGGGGATTGGTAATTTTCGGTGCCACAATCCCCACGGCACGCTTCACGTCTTCCTCGTTCGGTACGCGCTCCAGATACTTCTTAAACTCAATCTCACCTGACGCCTCAAGGCCATCCGCAATTTTGCGAAGCTGCTTAACGGCCCGAAAAAGTTCTTTCACGTAGTCATTGTCAGCGGACGGCATGGGTTCGCCGGGGATCTCCACGCCGTCGATATACAGCGGAATGCTGTCGAGAAACGCATCACGGTTAAGGTGTTTGTTAACCTCAGCCGTGGTGATAATCGGGTACGCCTTGACTAAACCAAACAGCTTCACGGCGGTTGCGCCATCGTGGCGGCCAGACTTGCCGTTAGCGCAGCGGACAGCGGCGATCAGCGCGTCCTGATGGCGCAGGCTGAGCATGTCGTAATCGCCAACAACGATGTAATGCGTGCTCAGGTCTTCCATGTTGACCGGCTTTGCATGGCTGTTGTGGGGCTTGTGCGCCTTGGTTTCTTTGCGGGCAGGCGTGACGGATTTCACAAGCACTTCGGCCTGCTGCTGATCCATGCCAGTTTTAACCAAGTCTGCAACAACGCGTGCCGGTTTCCATGCGACCAATTTCCGGTGCTTATCGATTACTTTTTGGGCTTTCTCGTTGTTGATATTCATTATCATTTGTCCAAAAAAAATATGGGGGTACTTAAGTAAGTGATCTCTGGCAGATCGGAGAAAAAGCACCTTTGCCAGTAGCACAGGCCCAAATCTGAGCCGCTTTCTGTTCCGTTCTCACCACCACCCCTCTGCAAGCTGATCGCCGCCGATCTGTGCAGCGGCAACCGGCTTGGCATGGTTACTGGCCAAGGCGGGTTTTTCGGTCAGCCCCATAGCCGCATTCTGATAACGCTGCACATACAGGCGCAGGCGCGTGTTAGCCTCGCGGCGTCCGGCGTTCTGCTGGCGGTATGGGGTCGGTTCTGCATCGAATGCAGCCTGATAGACTTCGGCATACTGCGTTGCTACCTTGTGCCGCATCGACGCAGGAAGCCCGTTAAGCTGCTCCTGAATCCACTTGCCGTCTTCCTGCACGTAGAAGGCTGGCATGACGACTGAGAGGTAATCAGGCTGCATGGTCTGGGCCTGTTGGGTGGGGGAAGAGTGTTGGTAGATCTGGGCGTAATTCGTGGGGTTGCACAGCGCCATTTGTCGCCTTGACAATGCACTCGACATACTGCGGTGACACTTTAGACTTGTTATGCAACCACTTATAAACGGCTTGCTGGGTTAAACCGCATGTCAAAGCAAGTTTCCTTTGAGAGCCAACGATAGTTATTGCCTTTCCGATGAATTCGTTCATGGTACCTCCTAAGATTATGGTAGAAATATAAAACTATAGTTGTCATATGTCGATAACTATTTTCGCTTGCTCATACACAACCAGAGTTGTACTATCAACACATGAAAAGCACACTCTCAGAACGGCTTCGTTTAGCCAGAAGTAAGCGAGGGCTCTCCCAGAAAGCATTGGGGGAATTGGTCGGTATATCTCAAGCAGCAATACAAAAAATTGAGGTGGGAAGAGCAAAAGAGACTACTAAATTGTTAGACATAGCTAGAGTTCTTGACGTTAACCCTGATTGGCTAGCGAATGGCGTAGGTGATACTGGCGAGCAAGCCGTTCGGAATAATCCACAATTAGGGCAGGATGCTGCTGGATCGCGTTGGGGTGGGAGAGCTTACTCTTGGGACCGTGGTACCCCACTCGAAGAGGACGAGGTTGAAGTTCCTTTCCTGAAGGATATTGAATTTGCCTGTGGTGACGGAAGCGTTGGCGACGACGATTACAGTGGCTACAGTCTGAGATTTTCAAAATCTTTGATGCGCCAAGTGGGCGCGAACTCAGATGGCTCAGGTGTGCTTTGTTTTCCTGCCACTGGCGATAGTATGGAGCCATTCATTCCAAATGGTTCAACTGTGGCGATAAATACGAACGATAAGAAAATTATCGATGGCAAGGTTTATGCGATAAACCAAGAGGGCTGGAAGCGCCTTAAAAGGCTATACAGAACAGGGCCAAACACCGTAAGCATTAGAAGTTTCAATGATGGAGGACACCCCCCTGAAGAGGTAGAGCTGAAGGATCTTGAGATAATAGGTCGCATGTTTTGGTCAAGTGTAATCTGGTAACGATATAGCTATAAAATTTCGAAACGCAGCGGAATACTAACGCTGCGTTTTTTTTGCCTAAAGAATGTGAAAAACCAAATAAACCAATAAATATCAAACACATAAACAAAACAACCATAGCATTCACAGAAATAACAACCAAATTCGTTGACATATCAACAACCATAGTTTTTAATTACTCCATCGGCAAACAACGAGGCCCATGAGATGGAAAATATCACAACCAAATCCCCTACAGAAATGATTGAAGCGTTAAGCGCTGAAATAATCGAAAGCATTGCACTCCTTGAATTAATTTATAACAACAGCAATGAACATCACGAAACCGATTGCACGATTGCATGTTTGATTCGTTCTCTTGATAAAACAAAAGAAAAAGCAAATTTATTTGTTAGTCAATTAAATAACAGCATCTAACTAAATATAAAAAAACTCAATTTCACGCCCAACGGCGCGGGGTTCGTGCAACCAAAATCAGGAGTGCGGGGAATGAATAAAGAACTATCAAAGGAAATTGGGCGGAGAATGGTGCAAATTTGCGATGCATTTTCTGCGCTTGAGTTTGCATATCGTAATTATGACGGTTCGAAAGATGCGTCAGATATCGTTGCAGTCATTGGCGTTGCCACTCATTCAGGCATGACTGCTTTTGAGAACCTTCAAAATGCTTTAGATAAGGTCAGTAAAAGTGAAAATGACAGTGAAAAGCATTCGAACTAATCAGCAGTATCTTCGCGCTATTCTGCTTCACAAATCAGGCCATGACGTTATTGCAAACCTGTTTCTCCGCGCTGCTTATGGAGTGAAGTGATGAAACAAGCCGCATTAGATATGTCGGGCGTTTTAAGTGCTGCATCGCGTGCCAAGCAGCTTTTCGCTCTACTTGAAACGATATTTGAAAATGGCACGCAAGGTTGCCAAGCCGATGATGAACTGGTCGGTCTTGCTTATGACCTCAGCTCAAAAATTATGAATGATTTAGCTCACATCGAATCGGAGTTAAAAATAAATGGCAAGTAAACTCGCAATTTCAAGAGCCAACCAAAAAGCCGATCAACTTTGTGCATTATTGGCGGTGATTGACAAGGATGGCGCTAAGTATGAAGAAACCATTTTGGCCTCATTAATTTCACTTGCTTTCCATTTATCGGGTGACGTTTCTCAGACTCTAATTGACCTTGACGAAAAGGCGGGAGATTAACATGTCCGGCATTGATACTTTCGAAGAAGCAAAAAACGTATCGCAACAACTGAATGTCTTAATTCAGGTTATGTATTCATATGACCTGACTGAGCATGAAAAGGATATTTTAACGGGCCTGAGCCTTAACTTAAGCTGTGAGCTTACTAACTTCTGCATGGCGGGTTTTGAAAAAGAGGACGCTCAATGACCAGCATCCTTGAGAACAACCGCAATTGTTTAGTCGCTACGACCATCAATTCAATGCTGATGAAAAATGGTCATAAATTTTGCACTGTAAAATTATCAAATGGTGAATCAGTCAGGTTACAGATTAATGAGACAAAGCTGATTGGCGCTCTGGTTCATTTCTTTGAGACGGCTGTTTATGCAGATTATCCCCGTGACAAGGCCGAGGGCGAAATAAGGGGTCATTATCAGAACTGCCTTAATACAAATAAAGACCGTTTAACTTCTGTCGGCGTTGAATTCATGAGCGGGCTGATTGAAAACGTTGCAGAGGAAGCATTCGCCAGCAGTGGTGATAAATGAGCCTTACAACTTTTAAAGCGCCTGAATGGGTAATCGTTCAGGCAACGAAGAAATTATCGCAGTACAGGAAGCGCCGGATATTCGCCTGCCGCATTCGTAGTACCGGCTACCTCAGCCTGGCTGTTAATCCTCGTTGGCGTCTGCTGTCGCGGAATAACGGCAAAGACTGGCAGTTAATGACACATGAAACGTATTCAAAATGTAAGGACGGAAAAAAATGAAATCAGCCACCAGCAAGCTACTAATCGATAACTACCTCAAGGCGTGCGACTCCACTGTTTATGTCGTGACACGTCACGGACGCCGCCGCCGTTTTCTTAGCCGCAGCGCTGCAATCAACAATCTGGTGCATTTCATGGTAACCGGCACATTCGACAAAGCTGGCATTCCCACCCATGAGCCCACTCAGCGCGTTCTGCACGAAGGGGTTTACGTAAACCAGCGCGGCTCTCTGACCGAGGGTTACTGGAACGCGCATCACCGCACTCATCGCCGCGTCATGAAGCTGCTGGCCCGGCAACGCGATATTGCCCTGTGGGAAAAGAAACATGCCGCATGGGTTGCTATGCGCGATGAACTCTACAGCCAGAAACCTTATTGAGGCCCGAGTAATGGATAACGCGAAAAATGCACAGGCAACACCAGACGGGGTTTTAGATAACGGCAAGGTCACCGGTTATTCGGTCATCATCCGCGCCCTGAACGATGGTGAGCATGACGCTAACACGGTTAAGGGGCTTCGCCTTCTGGCCTGTCTCTGGGAAGCCGTCGAGAACGGCTGGTACCGCCTGAGCGTTGCCAGAGAAATCATCATTTGGCGCTGGCTGGTTGTTGCCGTTTTCATCGGGCAGGAGAAAGACAAGAACGGCACCGCTGATGTGCCTAATGACGAAGGCGGTATAGATCGGGCCGTTATATATCGCGGCACTAATGGTGGCATGGGTATTTACCCGGGGCCAGAACGATTCGCCCTCGCTAATCACGTTGAAAGCATCGCTATTGAAAAGTGCGGAGCCGAACAAGGGCTGCTGCTTGCTCTGGATATGTACAAAAACATGCTTACTGCTCGCCCGGGTTACGGATTCAGGCTCTCAGAGTTCGGGCAGGAGGCTTTCGAAATGCTGCACGACGGCTTTATCGAAGAACTTAACAAAAATGGCGTGCCAGCCGCGCCGGTTATGCACTGAGGAATAGACATGCAAACAGTAACTATCAATAACAAACAACTTCCTGCTGTCAATTATCAGGGGCAGCGCGTAGTAACACTGGCAATGGTTGATGAAGTACATAATCGCCCCGAAGGGACGGCGCGATCTGCTTTCAACCGCAATCGTGAGCACTTTATCGCGGGAGTGGATTTCCTTGAACTGACTGCGGACGTAATACGTACGGAGTCAATTTCTGATGTATTTGCCCCACGAACCCCCAAAGGAATCATTCTTTTCGAAACCGGCTATCTGATGCTGACTAAGCCATTCAATGATCCGTTGTCCTGGCAGGTTCAGCGTGAGCTCGTTAGCTCTTATTTCCGTCAGCAGCAGGCACGTAAGCGTCGCATTCAGACCGTATTGACGTTCAGGCAGAGGGAAGCTCGACCTTCCATGGCAGCAGATCGCGGACCCGGTTCACCGGCCAGTCCTGTATATGACCGATGACGTAACGCAACCACGTC
>NZ_VZPF01000027.1 GCF_008801695.1 Pantoea stewartii subsp. stewartii | reverse complement strand
TGAACCACTGCATAACGCTGTGCAGCTTCTTCCAGATGGTCTGGCGCGTCACGCTACCTTCCAGAGAATGACAACGGTTACTTTCAATCTGGCTCCGTGAAAACACCAGGTCATCATCAACGAAATTACTCTCCAGCCGGTTACGCAGGCGCTTAATGATGCCGGGCGGTAGCTGCTTGGTGTCGTGCTTCACGTCAGCCCGGGATACCAGCTCAAACACGATGGCCTGTTCCTCGGCGGTCATGTCAGCGGCCAGTTCGTCGCAGCTCACGCTGTCCCACTTCATGTAGGCGATATGGTCTGCGGCCAGACGTGCGGCGTCCTTGCGCTGCTGGCGCACAATCTCGATGCCTTTTCGGGTGGCGCGGGCTTCGGCGGCCTTGGTCTGTTTGGCAACCACGATAGTGGCCTGTCCGGTTTCCCAGTTAATGCAGGAGTAGCGCAGGGCGCACACATCGCTGGTACGCCAGCCAGTGCAGACGGAAATATCCCACCAGAGCAGCAACCATTCCGGCTGCGTCTGCTGGATGCGTTCGCGGAGTTTGCGCTGTTCTTCGCGGTCATAGACAGGCGTCATGGTGCGTGATCCGCGTGTGCTGATTGCGCTTACAACGTTGCCACGCAGTTCACGCGCTCTGGCGGTCAGGGTCTGGAGATTAAGCATGGCGCACCTCCTGAACGGGCAGACGGCCTGCAAAGACTATCACGAAGCCAGCAGGCGACATTTCACGCGCTGCACGCTCTGACGGGGCGACGATGTGGATGATGGCGCTGCCGGTGGCGCAGAGAGCCAGGAAGCGAAAACGGAAATTAGGGTGATTTTGGACAGGGATCGTCATCATGGCGATGAACTCCAGTAACAGTCTAAAACTGTCACCGCCTGAGTTGCTACGCTCATAAGGGGCGGTGACGCTGGCGGGGGTAGCAATACCGGCGTTACTGGAAACCGGCCAGCCCGAAGGCTGCCCCACCAGCGCCACCATTGACACGGTACGGATCAAAGCCGCTGTGAATGGATGCGCTGAGGCGTCGACACAAAAAAAGACGCGATTATATATGGCGTCTGGTGTCGCCAGTAACATACACGGGTTGCTACGCCCGGTCACGGATTTTGCCGCGACAGGGAGAAGATAGCAGGCATTTTCAGAATAAGGCAAGGAAAAGTTTTCTGCGCCTGCCAGCCAGCAAGGGATCGAGCCAAAGGGCTGACCTGCACTTTTCGTGTAGGTTGGTTTTTCACCTCCGAAATTTTCGTAGGTCAGGGGGCTAATTGTCGGATAGCCCGAACAGACGCCGGGATCAACGCTGGCGGTAATAACTGGAGTTTTCACACTGGCTGGCTTAAAATCAGACTTCTCACGGTACTGATTAGCCGCCTGCATTTCGGGGCGGTTTTTCATTTCCATCAGGCTGCAGCCTCCCCGCCCATTTCTCCGGCCTTTCGACCAAACGGATTGTTGACGTTATCGACAGCAGGCGGGTTACGCACCCACCACAGCACATCTGAGAGAAGCCAGGCACAGCTATTGCGGCCAAAATGGCAGCGGGCCGGAAAGCGGCCTTCCTGCTCCATCTTCCAGCGACTGGAGCGCGAAAGGCTGGTAATTTCTCCGCACTCATCCTCACGAATACGCTTGTCGTATTTGAAAGCGTACTCATCGAGAATGGCGCGGCGCTGCTCCGGGTTAGGCGGGGTAAATAAGGTCTCTGGCATGTTGCCTCCACTGTTTCTGTGTTTCGTGGAAGCAAGAATACTGTCTGGTTATCCAGCTTTCCATTGAGAATGGAATCTATTAAAAAAACCATCAAATCCATTGAAAGAAGCCAAATCCATTGAAATATGCGGATTGATACATCTATCCCGCCCTTGCTTATAAAGTATTGTTATTCTAGTGAATTTTACTGATATTTCAGTAATTTTCCTCGCAATGCCATGAACGACAGTGAACGGACAGGAACCCCCGTGAACACTGATGAAACGTAATGAGACATAATGAGCGAGAATGAGAAGAAATATAGAAAGTTGAGAAAAGTTAACCGGTGAGTTTGTTACTATTATTCATTATCGATCAAAGCTCTTAAGGCTAACGATGCTTTAGCGGAAAATGTTGATTTACCAACCCCCTTTGTCGTCAAAGAACCGTTTTCAATCAATACAAGTACGTCATTATAAATTTCAGAAATAGTTGGCTTTTCATAGCTTCCATACTTTTTTGTAGGATGTTTTTGTGCCAATAGCTGTAGAAGAAGCCCCATCATCTTAAAAGTGCCAACTTCTTCATCAGACTTTCTATGTTGACCTCTACCTGATTTTCTTACTTGTGCTACAAGTTCGACAAGTGTTCTTCCTCCAAATGCCATCATGTATTCTTGCCAGTCATTGCTATAGTGGAAAGCTATAACCCCCTCTTTAACTCTTTCAATGATTTCTTCCGGTGTTATTTCCTCCATTAAATAATCATACGCAGCAGCAAAAGCTAAATCGGCGTTTATTTCTTCATTAACGCTTGCAACGCGAATATTTAGATAGCGAATGTTTCTGATAACTGCTTTTCTAGTCTCTTGAATTTCTTCAATATATTCTTCGCTCAAGTCTTTTGTTTTAGTGTTAGGGTTTATTGCATAAAGAGAATTAACAACTTCAGCGATAGTAACCAGTCTTTGGGCAACTAATCTCTCATAGGCGTTTCTGTTAAACATTTTCATTTTTCACCAGCCTTTAATAAAACAACATTTTCATGCCTAGTTGACAGAACATCGAGACGGTCAAGCCACTTATTCAACGCGTCCAGCTTTTCAGGCAGATACAGACTGCGATTGTAAACCGCCATGACGCCGCCCAGAGAATGCCCCAAAAGCAATTCAACTATGTGCGGCGGGATGCCTAAATCATTCATGTAGGTTGAGAACGTGCGGCGCAGATCGTGCAACCGCCAGTGCTCATCGTGCCCCAGCCTCTTAGCCACGTATGCGCCAACCTGGCTAACTGCGGTATTCTTTTTCATTTCGCCCAGCAAATAGCCTGTATGCCTGTTTTCTTCCAAAAGCCGGGTAATCATCGGGATTAGTCTGTCAGGAATTGGCCTGATTATTTTCTCGCCTGACTTGCTGTGTTTCTCTGGTACCGTCCAGAGGTTTTCCCGTAAATCCCATTCTCTGATTTCTGAAAGTCTCAGTTCTACCGTTCGGGCCCCAAAAGCCAGCAGCAGGAAAATAATGTTCTGATAGTAGGGTGCAAAGAAGTCGCTATGCAGGGCGGTGAGCAGATCGCGTAATTCACGGTTCGACAGAACACGCTTACGCCTGTTCACCTTTACCCCGATATCCTGCATCGTCAGGCCGTCCAGCGCGTGGTAAACGGCAAATCGTCGCACCCGGCAAAACTTAAAAGCCTGCTGTGACATTTGCAGGAGCATCCCGGCCACGCTGGGGGCTGTTTTCTTTGTCCGGGCAAGGCAGGTCAGCCAGTGGTGCGTTTCGCAGTCAGAAAGGGCCATGTCGCCAATATGGGGCATGATGTGGTTATCGAAGCGTTCACGGTATCTGGTGTCGTTGACGAGGTTTCCATCAACATATTCAGTCAGCCAGTAGTTAATCGCATCCCTCACCGTGGCAGGCTTAAGCGTGGTCTGTCTGTCCAGCTTTAGCATTCTCTGCGGATCCAGCCCTTCTGCAAGCCACTGGCGGCACTGGTCGCGTAGTTCCCGCGCTTTAGACAGGCTCAGGTCAGGATATCGGCCCAGCGTAGCCAGCTTAGCCTCAGCCTCACGTCCACCCAGGCGGTATTTATAGAGCCACGTTACGGATCCAGTTTTGGTAATGCGGACCATAAGGCCTGCACCGTCAGAAATTTTTTTGATTTTCTCTGCCGGAACACCAAGGAATGATCGTAGCTTTCTGTCGCTGAGCCTGTTTATGGTCGATGCCATTCTGGTTTACGCCGATTTTGTTACCCCACCGATTACCCCACAGTCTGCCGCATAACTACGCAAACGTCAAAAAGCACTGGAACAATATACAGTGGGTTTTGGGCGTTAAGTGTTTGATAAATAATGAAATAGAGAAAGCATAAGAAAGCACAAAAACCATAAATGATAATTGTGGCGATAACTCAACATAAAAAAGGGTATGTCCGCGGTTGAAGCTAAAAATAATCAAGTTGGCCCGATTATAACGACAGATAAGAATAATTGCTGGCATTTCGCGCACGGCAGCGGGCCTCTGGCCCTGGATTACAGGGTAAACCTTCTACGCCATCGGTGTGTTAGCCTGTTTTATCCTCTGCTATGGTTAATCCAAACGCCGGCGGAAGGCCAGCCTGGCGCTATTCTGCTATTCATGACCGGTTACACCATTGATTTTCAGCATTCCAGACCGCATGTTAATAAGATTGCGTTGCGCGATTCATCGCGCCCCACACATTGTTAAAGGACTGCGCTATGACTAATCCGTTACTCACCTCGTTCACGCTTCCCCCGTTTTCGGCGATTAAGCCTGAGCACGTGGTGCCTGCCGTGACCGACGTTTTAAATGAATGCCGGGCGATGGTGGAAAAAGTGGTAGCGCACGGCGCACCTTACACCTGGGATAATCTTGTCCAGCCGCTGGCAGAAGCCGACGATCGCCTGAGCCGTATTTTTTCGCCGGTCAGCCATCTGAACTCGGTTAAAAACAGCCCGGAACTGCGTGAAGCCTACGAGCAAACGCTGCCGCTGCTGTCTGAGTACAGTACCTGGGTTGGTCAGCACGAAGGGCTCTATCAGGCTTACCGGGATTTAAAGGAAGGCAGTCATTACCGCACGCTGGATCAGGCGCAGCAGAAAGCCGTCGATAACGCCCTGCGTGACTTTGAACTGTCCGGGATTGGTCTGGAAAAAGACAAGCAGCAGCGCTATGGCGAAATTGCCGCGCGTTTGTCTGAGCTGGGCTCTGCCTACAGTAACAACGTGCTGGATGCCACGATGGGCTGGAGCAAGCTGATCACTGACGAAAGCGAACTGTCGGGCATGCCGGAGAGCGCACTGGCCGCAGCGAAAGCGCAGGCTGAAGCCAAAGGTCAGGAAGGCTGGTTGCTGACGCTGGATATTCCCAGCTACCTGCCGGTGATGACCTACTGTGATAACGCCGCGTTGCGTGAAGAAATGTATCGTGCTTATTCCACCCGCGCCTCCGATCAAGGCCCTAATGCGGGCAAATGGGATAACGGCCCGATTATGGCCGAGGAGCTGGCTCTGCGCCACGAACTGGCTCAGCTGCTGGGTTTCGACTCCTTCGCGGATAAATCGCTGGCAACCAAAATGGCGCAAAGCCCTGCTCAGGTGATCGATTTCCTGAACGATCTGGCCGACCGCGCACGTCCACAGGGCGAGAAAGAGCTGGCGCAGTTGCGTGCTTTCGCGAAGAAAGAGTACGGCGTGGAGACCATGAATCCCTGGGATCTGACCTACTATGGCGAAAAACAGAAACAGCACCTCTACACCATTAGTGATGAGCAACTGCGTCCTTACTTCCCGGAATCCCGTGCGGTGTCTGGCCTGTTTGAAGTCGTCAAACGCATCTATGGCATCACCGCCAAAGAGCGGACGGATGTGGATGTTTATCACCCGGATGTGCGTTTCTTCGATCTGTTTGATGAAAGTGGCGAGCTGCGCGGCAGCTTCTACCTTGACCTGTATGCGCGTGAGCATAAGCGTGGCGGCGCGTGGATGGATGACTGCGTTGGGCAGATGCGTAAAGCCGATGGCAGCCTGCAAAAACCGGTCGCTTACCTGACCTGTAACTTTAACCGTCCCGTCAATGGTAAACCGGCGCTGTTCACGCACGACGAAGTGATCACCCTGTTCCATGAGTTTGGTCACGGCCTGCACCACATGCTGACCCGCGTTGAGGCGGCTGGCGTGTCAGGCATTAACGGTGTGCCATGGGATGCGGTGGAACTGCCAAGTCAGTTCATGGAGAACTGGTGCTGGGAGCCGGAGGCGCTGGCGTTTATTTCCGGGCACTACGAAACCGGCGAGCCACTGCCTGAAGACCTGCTGAATAAGATGCTGGCAGCGAAAAATTACCAGGCGGCGTTGTTCATCCTGCGCCAGCTGGAGTTCGGTCTGTTCGATTTCCGTCTGCATACTGAATTCAACCCAGAAAAAGGCGCACAGATCCTGGAGACGCTGCGCGAAGTGAAAAGCAAAGTCGCCGTGGTTCCCAGCCCGGAATGGGGCCGCTTCCCGCATGCGTTCAGCCATATCTTCGCGGGCGGATACGCAGCGGGTTATTACAGCTATCTGTGGGCCGATGTACTGGCGGCGGATGCGTATTCACGTTTTGAAGAAGAGGGCATTTTTAACCGCGAAACCGGTCAGTCCTTCCTCGACAACATTCTGACGCGCGGCGGTTCGGAAGAACCGATGGAGCTGTTTAAACGCTTCCGTGGCCGTGAGCCTCAGCTGGATGCCATGCTGGAACACTACGGTATTCAGGGATAAGCCGTACGTGAAAATTTGTTTGTTTGATGAAACAGGCGCCGGTGACGGTGCCTTATCTGTTTTGGCCGAACGCTGGCAACTGACGCATTGTGACGATGCGGTGCTGGCGCTGGTAAAGACCGCAACGCATCTTGAACTGCGTAAGCGGGATGAGCCTAAACTGGGCGGCATCTTCGTGGATTTTGTTTCCGGTGCCATGGCGCATCGCCGGCGTTTTGGCGGTGGCCGTGGCGAAGCGGTAGCAAAAGCGGTCGGCATTAAAGGCAGTTACCTGCCCGATGTGGTGGATGCGACCGCCGGGTTAGGGCGCGATGCGTTTGTGCTGGCGGCCTTAGGCTGTCGGGTGCGCATGCTGGAACGGCATCCCGTGGTGGCGGCACTGCTGGAAGACGGGCTGGCGCGTGGCTATCAGGATGCGGAAATTGGTGGCTGGCTGCGTGAGCGTCTTTCACTGATTCATGCCTCCAGTATTCAGGCACTCACCGATATTGCGCCACCGCCAGATGTGGTTTATCTCGATCCTATGTATCCCCATCGACAAAAAAGCGCCATGGTGAAAAAAGAGATGCGGGTGTTTCAGTCATTAGTCGGCGCGGATGAGGATGCGGATGCCTTGCTGGAACCGGCCCGCCGTCTGGCAAAGAAGCGTATCGTGGTGAAACGTCCTGATTATGCGCCACCGCTGGCCGGTGTCGGTACGCAGTCTGCGGTGGTCACGAAAAGCCACCGCTTCGATATCTATCCGCCGCTCGCGGAGTAGTCATGTCAAGCCGGTCGGCGACGACGTTCCTTCACGTCAACCGCCCCGGCTTTTTTCGTGCGGGTTATTCGTCATCCTCGTCGCGCAGTGGCACGATCAACATGTCGATATGCACGGTGTTGATCAACTGACGCGCTGATGACATCAGCTTGCTCCAGAAGTCCTGATGATGACCGCACACCACCATGTCCACGTCGTATTTTTTAATCGCATCGACCAGCACCTGGCCCAGATCGCCACTGCCGCTCAGGGTTTCGGTGATGGGATAGCCCGCCGCATCTGACAGATTTTTCAGCGCCAGATGGGTTTCTTCAGAAATCCGCTTTTGCATATCGCCCAGGTTGACGTCAATCAGGCCGGTGTACAGATCAGAGTAATTCACATCGACATGAATCAGCGAAATTTTGGCGTCGTAAGGGCGCGCGAGCGAGACAGCTTTATCCACTAATAACTGACTTTCTGGCGAAAGATCGACTGCAATCAGGATATGTTTATAAGCCATGATATAACTCCTTCCACGAGATTCAGAATGGCAGCGGTTTCCAGACGCGTCACAGCTGCGAAATCCATTGCGCGAACGGGCGATGAGCGCCACCAAAATGGGTAACCTGCAATACAGGCAATGCTTTTGTTATACCTGAAAGTATAGCCCTGTGTGTTAACAAATGCTTCTGAAGCCGTCTGGCTTGTGAATAAGATCAATGATGAACGATTTTTACTCGTATAAAACGAAAATCCTCGCTGGTAAAAAATTGAACATTTCTCCTAAACTAAAAAAAGCAGCCTTGATCACATGGCTGTTACTTTTCTGATGATTCAAAAATAAAACTACAAATCGCTTAACGGGGTTGTTGGCAAATTCTGCAGGGACTGTTCAGCACGGTGCGCGTTCTGCACTGTTCTGCGGTGCCGGTAAGGAGGGTGACATGATCAGCACTATCGCGCTTTTTTGGGCTCTTTGTGTGGTATGCCTTGTAAATATGGCGCGCTATTTCTCTTCGTTGCGTGCGCTGCTGGTGGTTCTGCGGGGTTGCGATCCCCTCTTATACCAATATGTTGACGGCGCGGGTTTTTTCACCTCCCATGGTCAGCCTGGCAAGCAGGTGCGGCTGGTCCGCTATATCTGGGCAAGGCGCTATCTTGATCATCATGATGACGAATTTATTCGCCGGTGTGAGCGGGTAAGAGGCTTGTTTTTGTTGACCAGTTCGCTGTGCGGATTAGTCATTATCAGTTTGATCGCCCTGGCTATCTGGCATTAAAAAGGGCGACCGAAGTCGCCCTGATGTGCTGCTTACTCAGATGAGCTTCAGCGCTATCCAGTAGAGTGAACCTGATAACAAAATACAGACCGGCAGGGTGAAAACCCAGGCCATGGCGATGTTTTTGATCGTTTTACTCTGCAGTCCGCCACCGTCGACCAGCATGGTGCCGGCCACGGAAGACGAAAGGATGTGGGTCGTGGAAACCGGCATGCCGGTGTAGCTGGCAATCCCTATGGACACTGCGGCAGTAACCTGCGCCGACATGCCCTGCGCATACGTCATGCCTTTTTTACCGATTTTCTCACCGATGGTGGTGGCCACACGGCGCCAGCCAATCATCGTGCCGATTCCCAATGCCAGTGCGACCGCCATGATAATCCACACCGGGGCGTACTCAATGGTGTTCAGCAGGTCGCCTTTGAGCTTGCCCAGGAAGCGTTTATCCTCTGGCGAGGTTTCCGGCAGCTTCGCCGCTTTATCGGCCGTATCGGAAATACACAACAAGAGGCGACGCATCTGGCTGCGTTGCTCAACCGACAAGTCGTTGTAATTTTGCAGATTGTTCAGAAGCACCTGCGCACGCTGCACGGCCTGAAGCGCACGCGCACTGTCGCAGTGAAACTCTTTGGGACTGGTGGGTTCGACTTCTTCCGGCGTGGGCAGCTTAGGCGGTGCCATCTGGATAATATGGGTCAGTGATTCGCTGTGCTGCTGGTAATACTGTTCCAGGTGATTCACAGCATCGCGCGTTCGCGTGATGTCGTAACACGACGCGTTCATATTGACCACAAAGCCCGCTGGCGCAACGCCAATCAGGACCAGCATAATCAGACCAATGCCTTTTTGCCCGTCGTTAGCACCATGTGAATAACTGACGCCAATGGCGGAGACAATCAGGGCGGTACGGGTCCAGAAAGGCGGTTTTTTCTTGCCGTCAATCTTCTCACGGTCAGCGGGCGTCATATGAATGCGTGCACGCTTTTTAGTGTTGCTCCAGTAACGGCGCAGAAGGAAAATCAGGCTGCCCGCAATCACCAGACCGACAATGGGGGAGAGAATGAGCGACAGGAAGATATTCAGCACTTTCGGAATGTTAAGCGCATCCACCACCGATGTCCCGCTCATTAACGCATTGGTCAGGCCAATACCGATAATCGCGCCGATCAGGGTGTGAGAACTGGAGGCCGGAAGCCCTAAATACCACGTTCCCAGGTTCCAGATAATCGCGGCCAGCAGCATGGAGAAGACCATAGCAAGACCGTGAGCGGAGCCAACATTGAGCAGCAGATCGGTCGGGAGCATATGCACGATGGCGTAAGCCACGCTTAATCCGCCGAGCAGCACGCCAAAGAAATTGAATACCCCAGCCATTAACACAGCAAGCTGAGCACGCATAGCGCGTGTATAGATGACCGTCGCAACCGCGTTGGCCGTATCATGGAAGCCGTTAATTGCTTCGTAAAACAATACAAACAGCAGAGCAAGAACCAGTAACAGGCCGGTGCTAAGATCGAGACCAGCAAACAGATGTAGCATAGACGTTACGCCATTTTGGAGGACATGAACGCGGCGCATTATCCGCGACAATATGTGGTCTGGGAAAGGAAAATATAGACCTGAACCGGCTTAAAAGTGTCAATTTTGTAAGCTTAAAGGCGTAAATTCCTTAAAAATTATAAAGTTACATTATGACATAATTGCGGCAATTTTTTGACACTGGCATCAACGAAGGCAGATCACTACAATCTGCCCCTCTTTTATCAGGTGGACAATGGCAGTGGAACAGTTTGACGTTATCGTGATTGGAGCAGGGGCCGCGGGGCTTTTTTGTGCCGCGCAGGCTGGACAGCGCGGTCGCCGCGTATTACTGCTGGATAACGGCAAAAAGCCGGGCCGCAAGATTTTAATGTCAGGCGGCGGGCGCTGCAATTTCACCAATCTCTATACCGAACCGGCCGCCTACCTGTCGAATAATCCCCATTTCTGTAAGTCAGCGCTGGCGCGTTATACCCAATGGGATTTTATCGATCTGGTGAATCGTCACGGCATTGCCTGGCACGAGAAAACGCTGGGGCAACTGTTTTGCGATGAGTCTGCGCAGCAGATGGTCGATCTCCTGCTCGCCGAGTGTGAAAAGGGGCGCGTGACCCTGCGTTTGCGCAGCGAAATCCTGAGTGTAACCCGCGATGAAGCGGGCTACGTCCTGCAGCTCAACGGCAGCAGCGTACAGGCAGAGAAGCTGGTCATCGCCAGCGGCGGGCTTTCCATGCCGGGCCTGGGCGCGTCACCGTTTGGCTATAAAGTGGCCGAGCAGTTTGGGTTAACGGTGTTGCCAACCCGTGCCGCCCTGGTGCCTTTTACGCTGCATAAACCCCTGCTTGAACAACTGCAGACACTGTCCGGTGTGGCGCTGGACACGAGCATCGAAGCGAAAGACGGCACCGTCTTCAAAGAGGCGATGCTGTTTACCCATCGTGGCCTGTCCGGCCCGGCGGTCTTGCAGATTTCCAGCTACTGGCAGCCGAGTGAGTTTATCTCGGTCAATCTCTCGCCTGCCACGCCGCTGGATGCGTTCCTCACGATTCAGCGTGACGCGCACCCGAATCTGAGTCTGAAAAACAGTCTGGCGAAAATTCTGCCTAAGCGCCTGGTCGAAATCTTACAGGAAATGCAGGTGGTGCCGGATGTCACGCTGAAGCAGCTGAACAGCAAGCAGCAGTCAGCGCTGGTGCAGACGTTGCACAACTGGCAGGTGCAGCCCAACGGCACGGAGGGTTACCGTACCGCTGAAGTCACGCTGGGCGGTGTGGATACGACTCAGCTGTCATCTAAAACAATGGAAGCACGTGACGTGCCGGGACTCTATTTTATCGGTGAGGTCGTTGACGTGACCGGCTGGCTGGGAGGCTATAATTTCCAGTGGGCCTGGAGCTCGGCCTGGGCTTGCGCGCAGGCCGTGTAACGAGCTTCGCCATCAGTGACGCGCTCAGGCATAGCGTGAAACCGCATAGTCTGCGTGCGCAATCTCGGGCTGTTTGCCTGAAATCACATCACTTAACAGCTGGCCGGATCCGCAGGCCATCGTCCAGCCCAGCGTGCCATGTCCTGTGTTCAGCCACAGGTTGGTGAAATGTGTATGACCGACAATCGGCGTGCCGTCAGGCGTCATCGGCCGTAATCCGGTCCAGAAGGTCGCCTGCTCAACGCGGCCGCCACGGGGATAAAGGTCGTTTACCACCATCTCAAGCGTTTGCCGTCTCGCGGGCAGCAGGGTTTTGCTGTATCCTACGATTTCCGCCATACCGCCGACGCGGATGCGATTATCAAAACGCGTGATGGCAATTTTATAGGTTTCATCCAGTACCGTGGAAACCGGGGCACCGGCCTCATCGGCGAGGGGAATCGTCAGGGAATAGCCTTTCAGCGGATACACCGGAATGTACATCAGTGGTCGAAGCAACTGGGTAGAGTAAGCGCCAAATGCCATAACGTACCCGTCTGCCGTCAGCGTCTGATCGCCACAGACAATCCCCCTGATCCTGTCACCTTCGCTCAGTAGCGCATCCACCTGCGTGTTAAAGCGGAACGTGACGCCGGCATCGCGCGCCAGGGCGGCAAGTCGCTGGGTAAACAGCTGGCAATCGCCAGTCTCATCGTTAGGCAACCGTAAACCTCCCGTCAACTTGTGCTTGACGTCAGCCAGTGCAGGTTCGACGGTCGCCAGCTGGTCGGCTTCAAGCAGTTGATACGGCACGCCAGCCTCCTGCAGCACGGCAATATCACGCGCTGCGTTTTCAAACTGCTGTTCTGTGCGAAACAGCTGCAGGGTGCCGCCCTGGCGTCCTTCATATTCAATTCCTGTGCTGGCCCGCAGCGCACTGATGCAGTCACGGCTGTACTCTGCCAGTCTGACCATCCTGGCTTTATTGACGGCATAGCTGTGAGAATTGCAGTTTTTCAGCATCTGCATCATCCAGGCCAGCTGGAAGCGAGATCCATCCGGCCGTACCGAAAGGGGCGCATGGCGCTGCACCATCCACTTCACCGCTTTAAGCGGCACGCCTGGTGCGGCCCAGGGCGCGGCGTAGCCAGGCGAGATCTGACCGGCGTTGGCGGCGCTGGTACCCAATGCCGGGCCCGCTTCGCGTTCGATCACGGTGACCTGATGCCCTGCCTGCTGCAGATACCAGGCGGTGGTGACGCCCACCACGCCGCTGCCAAGCACAATGATTTTCATCGCAATGTCTTCCTGAAAGAGTGATCGTTAAAAGGTGGTCGCGTTGCGCCACCCGCTTGATGTGTTGTGAATCAGGCATGCATAAGGTTATGGGCCAGCCAGCACCTGACCGCCCGCCCGTCATCCTGAACGCGCAAAGGCTGAGGCGTGGCACAGCCACTTGTTGCCTGCGGACAGCGAGCGCGAAAGAAACAGCCGGTTGGCAGGTGGCGGTTACCCGGTAGTTCGGTGTTGACGGGAGCCCCCTCCAGCGGCGCGCCAATGCGTGGCACAGAGTCCATCAGCAATTGCGTATAGGGATGCTGAGGCGAATCGAGAACGTGCTGAGCCGCGCCCAGTTCGACAATCTGGCCCAGATACATGACCGCAACGCGATCGCTCATGTGACGGACGACCGAGACGTTGTGAGAGATCAGGATATACGTCAGATTGTACTGCTGTTGCAGTTCCACCAGCAGGTTCAGAATCTGCGCCTGGACAGAAATATCCAGTGCCGAGGTAGGTTCATCCAGCACAATGATGTCGGGTTGGGAGGACAGTGCCCGGGCGATGGCAATGCGTTGACGCTGACCGCCGGAAAACGCATGCGGTGGACGGTCCAGGTATTCCGGGCGAATCCCCACCTGACGGGCCAGGGATTCAGCCAGGGCGCGTCGCGTTTTTTCTGACGCGCGTGACTGAATCCAGACCGGTTCGGTCATGATACGCCAGACCGGCAGGCGGGGATCCAGTGACGAGAGCGGATCCTGAAAGACCATTTGCATGCGACGTTCCTGGCCTCCGCCAGCGGCGGTGGCCAGGTCAAGCTGACCCGTTGTCGGACTCAGCATGCCCATCAACAGTTTCGCCAGGGTGCTTTTGCCGCAACCGGATTCACCGACAATGCCCAGCGTTTCGCCCTGTCTGACCTGGATATCCAGGCCATTCAGTGCATGAACCCGTTCCGTCACTTTGCCACGCCAGTTCTTCTTCGCAGGAAAGGCAACGTGTACGTTTTGTAGCGTGAGCAGAGCATCAGACATGGCGCGTCTCCTGTTGTGGATACCAGCAGGCTACCTGCTGGGCAGCGTTGCCCGTTGCCTGTAAACGTGGTGCGCGGGTGCAGCGTTCGCCTGCCGCGAAGCAGCGCTCGCGAAACGCACAGCCCGAGGGCAGGCAGGTCAGGTTGGGGACGGTGCCGGAAATGGACGCCAACGGGGCGCGCGGTTCGCTGGCATCGGGCGAGCAGGCAAGCAGGCCAATGGAATAGGGATGGCTCGGTGAATGCATGACGGTTTCTGTCATGCCGCTTTCAATGACTGCGCCGGCGTACATGACGTAAATCCGGTCGCACAACTGCGAAACCACCGCCATATCGTGGCTGATAAACAGCACCGCCGTGCCCGTTGCCTCCGCTTTTTGTTTTAACAGGCGCAGTACCTGACGCTGTACGGTGACATCCAGCGCGGTCGTGGGTTCATCGGCAATCAGCAGATCGGGTTCACAGGAAAAGGCCAGGGCGATCATGACACGCTGACGCATGCCGCCGGAAAGCTCGAAGGGATAGCGCGCCATCACGTTCTTTGCGTCCGCGATTTGCATATCGCCCAACAGCGCAAGCGCCCGTGCGTTGGCCTCACGGGCTGACACGGGACGATGTTGTCGAATGACATCTACCATCTGCTTGCCGATGCGGCGAGTGGGATTCAGGGCGGTCATGGGTTCCTGAAAGATCATGGCAACGCGATTGCCGCGCATTTTACGCATCGCGGCCTCACTGGCGGTCAGGACATTCTGTCCCGCCAGTTCCAGTTTGCCGCTTTTGATCTGATAGCTGTGTTCGGGAATCAGCCGCATCGCCAGCATGGCGGTGACCGATTTCCCCGAACCGGACTCCCCGACTACGCCGACAATTTCACCACGGTTAATGTGCATGGACACATTGTTCAGCACATTCACCTCGCCCTGATAGACCGGGAAACTGAGGCGTAAATCCTCAATCGTCAGGATTCTCTCTTGCATCAGTGACGTCCTCCTGCTTTCGGATCCAGCAGATCCTGAATCCCATCGCCAAACAAATTGAATCCAACGGCGGTGATTAAGATCGCCGCGCCGGGGAAGGTGCAGTACCACCACTGGTCCAGCACGTAGTTGCGCCCGTTCGCTACCATCGCGCCCCATTCAGCGGTCGGTTGCTGCGCGCCTAAGCCAATGAAGCCCAGCGTCGCGGCCATCAGAATGGCGCTGCCGATATCCAGCGAGGCCTGTACCACCAGCGGCGGCAGTGCATTACGCAGGATATGCCAGCTAATCAGATGCCAGCGCGAGGCACCAAAGGTTTTGGCGGCTTCGACAAAGGTATGCTGTCTGACAATCAACGTCTGACCGCGTGCCAGCCGGACGTAAAAAGGAATACGCACAATGGCGATGGCGAGCATGGCGTTAAACAGGCTCGGTCCCAGCGCCGCGGCCAGCGCCATGGTCAGCACCAGCGAAGGGATAGACAGCATGATGTCCATCAGACGCATAATGAGCGCATCGCTGCGACCGCCCAGAACACCGGACAGACAGCCCAGTAATGAACCGCTGATGCCCGCCAGCAACACCACGGCCAGTCCGGCCGCGACAGACTGCTGGCTGCCGACCAACACGCGACTAAACAGATCCCGGCCCACTTCATCGGTGCCAAACCAGTGCGCAGCACTGGGCGGCTGAAGACGGTCGGTCAAACTGATGGCATTCGGATCGTGGGGCACCAGCCAGGGCGAGAACACCATCAATCCCAGCATCAGGACAATAATGGCGGCCCCCAGCAGGGTCAGTGGACTTTTACGCACCATCCAGAGGCGACGCTTCCAGACGAGAAGCGTGGGTTTCGCCTGACGTACAGCAGGCTGTTCTTGCGTCATCATCATGCGTTACGCTCCCCGACCCATGCGCGGGTCAATCCACAGATAAAGAAGATCCACAAACAGGTTGACCAGCACGTACGCAAAGGACACGACGATGGCAAAACCCATCACGGCGGGAAAATCGAGTGCCTGAATCGAGGACACCACGTACGCGCCCATACCGGGCCAGGCAAACACGGTTTCGGTCAGGACGGCACCATACAGCAGGTCACCCAGGGCCAGCCCCAGCACGGTCACAGAGGGGATCAGGGCGTTGGGCAGGGCATAGCGCACGACGATAGTAAACTTAGGCAGTCCGCTCGCCAGCGCAGTGCGAATATAGTCTTCGCTTAACTGTTCCAGCATGGCCGAGCGAATCTGACGCGCCACGATGCCCAGATGGACAAAGGCCAGCGTGGTGGCAGGCAAAATCAGATGCTGCAGGGCGTTCATAAAGACCTCAGTATTGCCCTCCAGCAAGGCATCAACCAGGTAGAAACCGGTGATGCGTGTGGATGGATCAAGCCAGTCATCCAGGCGTCCGCCGCCGGGCAGCAGGTTCAACTTGCCATAAAACAGGACGATGGCACCCAGTCCCAGCCAGAACGCCGGGATCGAAATACCGGTCAGCGCCAGCAGACGCACCAGATGATCAAGCCAGCGGTTGCGATAAACGGCAGAAAGCACGCCCAGCGGCACGCCGACCAGCAGCGCGATCAACAGCGCACAAAAGGCCAGCTCCAGCGTGGCGGGAAAGAATGCCCGCAAATCATCTAACACCGGGCGGCCTGTGCGGATCGAGGTGCCCAGATCGCCATGCAAAAGTTGCTGTACATAACGGATAAATTGTTGCCACAGCGGTAAGTCCAGCCCTAACTGCTGGCGGATGTGTTGGACAATTTCATCACTGGCACGATCGCCGGCCAGCAGCCTGGCCGGATCCCCGGGAATAAGATGCGAAATAATAAACGTAATGACGCAGACGCCAGCGACGACCAACAGCAGTCCCCAGCTACGCTGTCTTAACAGACTCCAGTAACTCATCATGTCTTCCTCAGCAGGGCCAGGCAGGCCCTGCGTGAACGGGCGTGAAGGTTGTTATTCTTTATGCATGGTGGCGAGGTTAAAGATTTGCTCCAGCATCGGATTAAACACGTAGCCTTTAACCGACTTATTCATCGCAACCTGATAATTTTTCTGGAATAAATACACGTAAGCCGCATCGTTAATCACGATCTGCTCGGCCTGCTGGTAATCGCGGGTCCGTTCAGCCTGACTGGTCGTGGAAACCGCTTTCTTCAGCAGCGCATCGACCGCCGGATTGGAATAAAAAGAGCGGTTGCCGGGCAGACCTTTTTTGTCTGATTCAAACCAGTAGTTCATGAACATGTAGGGATCGGCAAAATCCGGGCTCCAGTTGCCAATGGCAATGTCATAGTCCGCTTTACCGATACGCTCGCGCATGGTGGCGTTGGCCAGTTTTTCCAGCTTAACGTTGATGCCCAGCGTCTTCAGATTGGCCTGCATGGAAAGGGCAATCGGCTCCCAGTTTGGATCGTTGTCCGAATAGAGAAAGGACAAGGTCTGCGGTTTGCTGGGCAGTTTAGCCAGTTCAGCCCTGGCTTTATCCATGTTAAAGCTGTACTGCATGGCCTGAGGATCATAGCCCCACATGCCTTCCGGAATCGGACCGCGCATCTGTTTACCGTTGCCGCCCAGAATGCCCTGTACCATGCCCTGGTAGTCGGTCGCCCAGGAGATCGCTCTGCGTAAATCAGGCTGATTCAGCGGTGCTTTGCTGTTGTTCAGATAGAGGTAGGTCACACGCAGGGCGGGATAATCCATGACGGTGACGTCACCTTGCTTCTTCAGCGCGGCGAACTGGTCTACCGGTAACGCATCGGCAATATCGACATCGCCTTTTGCCAGCTGCAAACGACGGGCAGAGCTTTCGCTGATAATTTTCACGGAAACGCGCTTAAAGGCCGGTTTAGGCCCCGTAAAGTGCGGGTTAGGCACCAGCACCAGCTGCTGACCTTTCTGCCAGCGTTGCAGCATATAGGCACCGGATCCTGCGGTATGCTCGGCCAGATAGCCGCGCGCATCATCGGCGGCGTTCGCTTTCAGCACGGCAGGGTTAATAATGGACGCGCCGTCATTCGCGAGCGTATAAAGAAACGGTGCGAACGGGGTGTTCAGCGTGAAACGCACGGTATGCGGATCGACTACCTCGACTTTCATGTCGGCTGGAAAGGCTTCCGACGGGCCTTGTTTGATACGCATCAGACGCTCAAAAGAGAGCTTAACCGCCTCAGCATTCACGGGTGAGCCATCGGCAAACGCGGCATCCGGACGTAGCGTAAACGTCCAGACCTTGCCATCGTCACTACTCTGCCAGCTTTGAGCCAGATCGCCCTCGATCTCCGTGGTGCCTTTACCGTCTTCTGTTTTGTATTTGATCAGGCGCTGGTAGGCAGGATACGTAACGGTCCAGTCATTGTTATCAATCGTCACCGCCGGATCCAGCGTCTGCGGATCGGCCGCTTTTCCGATCACCAGCATGTCTTTCGGTACCGCAGCCAGCACGGATGTCGTCGTGGCCGCGAGGGTAATAGCAAGTAACAAAGGGCGAAAATAACGGGGTGCTGTGTGCGTCATTGTCATGGTAAAACTCCGTCAGTCTGGGCTGGGGATATGCAGGTGAAAACATCGTTAATCAGCGGATAACGGGCCGCTTCCGGTAACTCGAAATGCCACCATTCGGTCGCAATGCCAGTAAAGCCACCGCCAAACATCACGGCATTAAGCAGTAGCCTGTTGCGCTGAGCAGCCAGCGGCACGTCGGGATGGTAGGGGTGCGATAGCGCCTGCATTTCATCAAACCCGGTTCCCATATCCAGAATGTGCCCGTCAGCATCGATTAGCGTGACATCAATCGCGGTGCCACGGCTGTGATTCGAGCCTTGCGATAAAGGCACGACGTAATTCTGATCAGGACAGGCGTGCCAAAGCAGCTCCTGCGCTTTTTGTGGGCGATAGGCGTCCAGCACCAGCAGCGTAAAACCCGCCACGCTGGCAATAGCAATACTTTTCTCCAGCGCGACGGCGGCATCGGGATGCAGCAGGCAGCGGGCTACGCTGTAGATGGGCAGGCCCGTGATGTTATCGGCGGTGGCATATTTCAGATCGATAGTCAGCGCCGGAAAGGCCACTGCGATATCGACCAGCTCTGTTTCCTGCATCATTCTGTAATCCCTGTTTTATCAATGTTCAAACTGACCAAATTCCTGCTGCAACAGTCGGTTTTGTGCCAGGCGCTGAGAAAGCGCGGGGCCAAGGCGTTCGACAACTGCAGACAGCAGAAGGTTGAAAAGGCAACTGATGGGGGCCAGCGAATCCCAAAAATTGGCGGTGTCCGTTTTTACCTGGAGTAAATCCACCGGATAATCCCGGGCCCACGGACACCAGATATCGGTAACCAGCGCCATCGACACGCCACGTGCGGTGGCGACCCGACAAAACTGTCTTGCTACGGTGGAATAGGCTCGCGTATCCGTAAGAATGACGTAAGGCTTTGACGACTCGGAGTTCAGCGACTCCAGCCAACTGCCCGAGCTGCCATCGGCATAGGTCACGCGCGGTCGCAGATATTCCAGATGACTGAAGAAGGTGTTCGCGATGCCCCGGGTGGACTGAATCCCCAACACGATGACGGTTTCGGCCTCGGCTATTTGCTGGCTGATATGGCGAAAGGTCTCCGTCTGCGCCAGTTGGTAGACATAGCGGATAGCCTCTAACTCCATTTGTAGTGACTGGCTGGCCGGATCCGGCAGCGTGCGTTGCTGCTCCCATGAATCAAGGCGGTCAATTACGCCCCATTGCTTGTACGGCGTATTGGGCACATCGCGCAGCAGGTTTTTCACATCATCAAGATTTTTAAATCCCAGCTTGCGCAAATAACGCCCGACAGTAATTCCGCTGGTGCCGGTCGCCTGGGCAATGCTGTCCGCCGTTTCAAAGGGGATTTGTTCGGAATGGCTGAGCAGCCACGAACTTATCCGTTTTTCGCTGGGCGTTTGCTGACTAATGGCAGCCTCGATTTTTTTCAGCAGTTCGGTGTGAGCGCTCATGTCGTCCTCAATGTTACCTGGCTGTCATTGCTCGCAATGTTGTTATTTAAGTAACAAGCACAATGCATGCCAGTTTGCCCTGGCCTGTTAAAAAACAGCCACGTCAGGTGATTATGTGCAACGGAATGGTGGAGTTGATAGCCTGCCGATAAATTAAGCGCAATCGAGGTGCAACGTAATTGAAACTTGCATCACACTAGTGCAACAAAATAACCCGGTAATGTGATCCAGACTGAAGAAACGATGTTCCTCTTTCCGCGTACGAGCGAGTGGCCGATCCTTTACGTCGGGGCCGGCAACAAGGTGCGTACGATGCACGGCGCTGTCGACCGCCGCGATGAGCTGCCATCAGGCGACAAAAGCGGTTTGTGCACTGTCGTTTTATGGCGTGCATCGGGCAGACCGGATTGCGTTAAGAAGGGCATCATCGTCAGGGATGAATGAATTCGTTTCGCCATCTTTTATAAAGGGGGAGAGCAGAACGCGAAAAAATCAGCAACATTTACCGCTTCGTTAATCAGGCTTTTAAGAATGTTTACCGGCAATAAAATGGCAGCAAAGCCAATTCGGTCACATACTTGTGTTTTTTAACTCAGTAAGTGACCTGTCATGATCAGCTTTGTTCGTTCCTTGTTCGCCAGCCCGGGGCTTTGTTGAATAATAGGTAATCATTCTGTTTTGTCTGCACTGTTTTGGTAGAAAACGCTGATGCCAGACAGAACACCGTCATACGCAAGCATGTAATGCATTGATTTTATGTTATCTGAAACAACCGTTTTCATAGTACCACAGCATAAAATCCATTTATTCAACAAAGCCCCAGCCCGGATAAATTCCTCCAGATAATGAGCCGCCAGGACATAAACGACTCCATTGCCGATGGTGAGCGCATTATTATCGATGAAAACGGTAACGCCGCGGTCAATATCCTCAGTGAGGAAGTAAAGGAGGATTTCAACCGGCACGTCAATAGCTTAAAAGGAGTCTGAGGTGGGTACCGCGATTTTTATGGTATTGATGGTAAGTGGTTACTGGTACACCAGTCGGGATCTTTCCAGCCGTTTCAAAATGCGCCGTACCTCAGGCTGGGATGTCTATTTTCTGGTGGCGTTATACGGTTGTATATTCGTGCTTCAGGGGGTTTTTGCCACCGCATTTATTTGGTTTGTCTTATTTATTATTTCCTCCGTTTCTAACGCGCTTTATATTTTCCCCGGCGATCATCTTCAGCTGCAAATGAAGTTTATGAACTGGAGCTTTTTAGGTATTCAGGCACCGGTAGTCATTATGCTGACCTTCGCCATTCTGTTTTGCCTTTATCGCTCGAACTGGGCGGGCAGCGCACGGCTTAATGTCTCTGGCCGAAAAGACCTCTATCAAAAACTCTCCCGTTCTAACGGCGTCGAGCAGATGCTTTTCCAGTGCATGGAGGAGGGGGAGCTGGCATGGATCACGCTAAAATCGCGACGCATCTACATAGGCATGGTGCATGCGGCAACTTTTGAATATGAAAGCACCGCCAATATCGTGCTCATTCCGATGCTGAGCGGTTATCGCGACAGCCATACATTAAAGCTGGCGGTCGAACATAATTACAGTAGCTGGTACGCCGAGCACGGCATCACGCTGGATTCAGAACCCAAAAATGCCATGGCGTTTCGCAAAGTGATCATGCTGGACCAGATCGAGAGCTTCTCATTGTTCGATCCCGCCAGCGCGACAGCCCTGGCAATGGGGGAAGATCATCCGCAGAGTGTGGAAAAGAGCCGGGATGGCAACAAATCTTCGCCGCCTGATCAGCAGATTGAATAACCCAGGCAGGGCGTATCAGGACACACAGCAGGGTCGGAGCGGCGGTATCCGCACAAAACAGCCTGTATAATGCAGTGCGTGCGCTAACCCGCCTCTACTCTGCTTACTGACTTCATCAACGAGGACAATCCTATGGCTCATCAGGGGAAAATCTTAGTTATCGGCGCGTCGCGCGGCATCGGACTTGCCGTGGTTAACGCGTTTGTAGCCCATCACTGGCAGGTGACGGCCACATACCGCAGTGCTATTCCGCCACAAGGCGAGCCCCCTGAGGTTGACTGGCATCAAGTGGATATAACGGATACCGACGCGGTTAAACACGTTGCGGTCCAGCTGAGTGGAGAGCCTTATGACGCCATTTTGATTAATGCAGGCGTTTACGGGCCAGCGCATCAAAAGTTGGCCGAGACGGATGACAGCGAACTGATGCAGCTGTTCCCGACCAATGCCGCCGCGCCGGTACGTTGCGCTGAGATTTTGCTGCCGTTGCTGAATCAGCAAAAGGGCGTGATTGCGTTAACGTCTTCGCAGCTTGCCAGCCTGAATGAGAACCGCAGCGCGGACGCTCCTCTGTATTCGGCCAGTAAAGCGGCGCTCAATATGTTGACCCGTTCCCTTGCCAGAGGGGTAGAAGCGCAGAATGGCACGCTGTTAACGCTGCATCCCGGCCGGGTGAAAACGGATATGGGCGGCGATAAGGCCCCCCTTACGGCTGAAAAAAGCGCGGAAGGGATCTTCACGCAGTTGACGATGTTTCAGGGGCGCGGTGGTCACCACTATGTGGACTACGCGGGAAAAACGCTGCAATGGTAATGGCGTAAAGGAATTCGCCCTCAGGCCTTCACTACAGGCAGGGGCGATCCGATACACTGAAGTTTTGCAACAGACCTGTCCCGGCATTACACTGCCTTTTTTATTTCATTGATTGAAGGTGCTTATGTCTCAGCCCTATCAGCGTCAACCGCTACCGTTGCCCGGTGGACACAAAAAAGTGCTTCTGCACTCCTGCTGTGCGCCCTGTTCAGGGGAAGTCATGGAAGCCATGCTGGCCTCCGGCATTGAATACACGATCTATTTCTATAACCCGAATATTCATCCGCTTAAAGAGTACGAACTGCGTAAAGAGGAGAATATCCGCTTTGCTGAAAAGTTTAATGTGCCTTTTGTCGATGCAGATTACGATCGTGATGACTGGTTTAAACGGGCCAAAGGCATGGAATGGGAGCCTGAGCGTGGTGAGCGATGCACCATGTGCTTCGATATGCGTTTTGAGCGTACGGCGCTCTATGCGCATGAAAATGGTTTTCCTGTTATCACCAGTTGTCTGGGGATTTCCCGATGGAAGAACATGCAGCAGATTAATGACTGCGGTGTCCGTGCGGCGGCAAAATATCCCGATTTGACCTACTGGGAATTTAACTGGCGCAAAGGCGGCGGCTCGGCGCGTATGATCGAAATCAGTAAGCGCGAAAGCTTTTATCAGCAAGAGTACTGCGGATGTATTTACTCATTACGCGATACCAATCGTCATCGTGTTGCCAACGGGCGAGAGCGAATTCAGATTGGCGTGCAATATTATAAGCCGGACGAGTAACGCCTGTATTTAAAAAAAGCGGACTAAATCGCCGCTGCTCCGGGTGTCATTTATTCCGCTGTAAACCGGCTTTTTTGCCTTTTTCGGCGTCCGTATGCAGAGACTACAGGGATGCGCACCGGTGGACGTGGCGCTGTCCGTTCCCCCTTTCATTTGTCTTTTGCGGCAAACGCTGGGCGTACAGCCCATCATCTGTTTAAGCGAGCGCGTAAAAGATTGTTGGCTTTCAAAATGGTATTTAACGGCCAGATTGATAATAGGTGTACGGCTGTTTTTGAGATCGTTAATACAGGATATTAATTTCTTCTTGCGAATATAGCGTGCAAGCGTTTCATCGTTATAGCGGGAAAATAACTTCTGCAGATACCATTTTGAATAGCCCGCCTTTTCCGCAATATCATCAATGCTTAATCGCTGATCGAGATTTTCATTAATCCATTCAGTAACAAAAATAATTACGCTCTCATTGTATTTGTTCTCATTCATAACACCCCCTTAAATAATGAGGATGATTTTAAATTAACATATGTTTCTCAAAATAGGGGTTACGTAAAGATTCTCAAGGAAGTGCATGGTTATTTCCAGGAATGTGAAATAACATGATGAGCAATTATATTTATGCGTGATATGTATATTATTTGTTGCAAAGGTGGGAGGGGTGACTTTGTGGTACTATTACATAACGTTACCATGCCGCAAGTAAAATGTCACCCTGAGCAAAGTTAAAACAGGCCTCTCTGCGACACGTTGTCGCATCGCAGAGAACGACTGCCTACAGCAGATTTTGCTCCGCCAGGTCGAGCGCAAAATAACTGAAGATCAGATCGGCACCCGCACGTTTAATGGCCCCCAGGCTCTCAAGCACCACGTTACGTTCATCAATCGCGCCGGCCTGCGCGGCAAATTTAATCATCGCATATTCACCGCTGACCTGATAAGCCGCCAGGGGAAGCTCAGTGCGTTCACGAATGTCGCGCAGGATGTCCAGATAGGCGCCAGCCGGTTTCACCATCAGCGAATCGGCACCTTCGGCGGCATCAATCAGTGATTCGCGAATGGCCTCGCGGCGATTCATGGGGTTCATCTGATACGTTTTGCGATCGCCTTTCAGCGCGGTTCCGGCGGCTTCACGGAACGGGCCGTAGAAGGATGACGCAAATTTGGTGGAATAAGACATAATCGCCGTTTGCGTAAAGCCCGCAGCATCCAGTGCCTGGCGGATAGCCTGCACCTGACCATCCATCGCGGCCGAGGGCGCGATAAAGTCAGCGCCTGCCGCTGCCGCGACAACGGCCTGCTTACCCAGGTTGATAAGGGTTGCGTCGTTATCCACGCCGTGATCGCACAGCACGCCGCAGTGGCCGTGGCTGGTGTATTCACAGAAGCAGGTATCCGACATCACAATCATTTCAGGCACGGTATCTTTGCAAATGCGCGACATCCGTGCGACCAGGCCGTTTTCATTCCAGGCATCGCTGCCGGTCGCGTCGGTATGATGAGAAATCCCGAAGGTCATCACGGAGCGGATGCCTGCCCTGGCGATACGTTCAATCTCGTGGGCCAGACGTTTTTCCGGGATACGCCTTACGCCTGGCATAGCCTGAATGTCTTTATAGTCATCAACGCCTTCCTCAACAAAAATGGGTAAAGCCAGGTCGTTGATACTGAGGGTGGACTCCTGAAACATTGCACGCATGGATGCGCTGGCGCGCAATCTTCTGGGACGTTGGGTAAGGGAAAAATCAGACATAGTTACTCACGTAGCTAATTCAAATAAGACGGACAGTCTACTCCGATTAAGAGCAGGCGATGAAGGTTTGTGTGCGGTGCGCTGAGAGAATAAAACGTCTCCCGCCACAAGGCGGGAGACGGGGGAGCTTACTCGTTAATGTCCGGGTGCTGCTGCACCAGATTTTTACGTTTCGCTTCGAGACGGGCAATTTCTGCGTCGATATCTTCGATTTTCTGTTCGATGTTATCGTGGTGTTCCTGAAGGATTTCGCGCGCCTCTTCTAAATCTGATGCGGCAGGCGTCGCCCCTTTCAGCGGCTTATTCGCGGTCTCTTTCATGTAAAGACCGGTAATCAGACCGACCACCGCCACGACCATCAGATAGTACGCGGGCATGTAGAGGTTGTTGGTCGCTTCGACCAGCCAGGCCGCGGCCGTTGGCGTCAGACCGGCAATCAATACCGAAATATTGAAGGCGCTGGCTAAGGCGCTATAACGAATATGCGTAGGGAACATTGCAGGCAGAGAGGATGCCATCACACCCGTAAAGGCATTCAGGATTACCGCCAGTAGTAGCAGTCCGGCAAAAATCATTCCCAGCACGCCGCTGTTGATCATCATAAAGGCGGGAATAGCAAAAACCATCAACGCAATACTGCCCAGAATCACAAACGGACGGCGGCCAAAACGGTCGCTCAGCATGCCCATTACCGGCTGCACAAACAGCATCCCCATCATGATGGCGATGATGATCAGCACGCCATGATCTTCTGAGTAATGCAGGTTGTGTGACAGATAACTTGGCATGTAGGTGAGCAGCATGTAGTAGGTCACGTTGGTCGCAATGACCAGGCCGATACAGGCTAACAGGCTGCGCCAGTGTTTGGTGGCGATCTCTTTGAAAGAGACTTTCGGACCATCACGCAGGCCTTCGCGATCCCCCTGTTCCAGCTTATCAACGTGCTGCTGGAATGCTGGCGTTTCTTCCAGCGCATGACGCAGATATAAACCAATAATGCCCAACGGCAAGGCCAGGAAGAAAGGAAGACGCCAGCCCCACTCAAGGAAGTTCTCTTCGCCAATAATGGTCGAGATCAGGACGACAACGCCCGCACCCAGTACAAAACCGGCAATAGAACCGAAGTCGAGCCAGCTTCCCATAAAGCCACGTTTGCGGTCCGGTGAATACTCCGCCACGAAAATCGATGCGCCGGTATATTCCCCGCCCACGGAAAAGCCCTGCGCCATTTTGGCCAACAGCAGCAAAATCGGTGCCCAGATGCCGATGGAGGCGTAAGAGGGAATCAGACCAATACAGAACGTACTGACCGACATAATGACAATGGTAATGGACAGTATTTTCTGACGACCATATTTATCACCCAGCATGCCGAAGAACAGGCCACCCAGAGGACGAATCAGAAAAGGAACAGAGAACGTTGCCAGGGCGGCAATCATTTGAATGCCTGGTGAGGCATCCGGGAAAAAGACTTTACCTAAGGCATAAGCCACAAAGCCATAAACACCAAAATCAAACCACTCCATGGCGTTACCCAACGACGCGGCGGTAATGGCTTTTCGTAAACGGGCATCATCAATGATGGTCACATCATCGATCCCAATCGGTTTTACACGCTTCCTACGCAATTTCATAGAATTACCCTGTAATGGAACATGAAAGTCCTCAACGGCGCGAACCGACCACAGCGTTCAGACCGCTGCGTTGAGGAAATTTAAGCATAGCCGTAAAACAGCATTATCTGTCGACGTATAAATACAACGAAAACTGCCGTGATTCATTTCATCGACCGCAGAGTATAACGTTTTTGTGTGATATTTGTCATGTTTGGCCTGAAAGTGACCAACTCTGCCTTGTGTTTACACCAGTCTTGCTGGCTAAAAAAAGAAGCAGGCGAACGCGTTTGCCTGGTAACTATACGTGCCGATCGCAAGTGAAAACGCGCTCTGACGCATTACAGGTTAAAATTACTTATGATTTTTCGTATCGATCGTTGAGGATTGCCTAATCAATTACTTTCAGTAATACTCATCCCCCTTGATTTGGATAGAAATTGTCAAGGAGGATATCGCCATGAGCCAAAATCCCTGGGTGGCGCTCATCGATAGTGTGGAAAAAAAATTAATCTATCCTGCCACCATGTTGTCCGCTGACAGGCAGCGCGGCGAGAGGACACAGATGGACTCTGCGCCGGGTTGGTTTCGCTGTCGGGGGAAACGCTGGATAAACCGACTGACGAAGCTGAGCGAAACGCTTATCACGTCGACGACAACGGGAAAGCAGTGCTCGGCATATGAAGAATGCCAGCAGTTACTCCAGCAGTCGGTGCCAACGCTACAGCGGCTAAGTCAGCGAACCCGTCGGCCCTGTGAAGGCCTGTCTGCCAGCAGGAAGAAACGGTAGCCGTCGCATTGCGCGCGGCACGTAAACGGCGCTAAATCCCTACAAAATCATTTCGTGCTGTTGTCATCCGATGGTGACCTGATGTGCTCTAGAGCGCTTCAGGAGGCACTGGCAAATGACCATATTTTTCCATCCATGCAATGAAGGCGCTGTTTTCCATAGGGCGGGCATAAAAATAGCCTTGCACGAAGCTCACGCCGTGCTGTTGCAGGTAGTGGAATTGCAGTGCAGTTTCAACACCTTCACCTAATACCTGTAGCTTAAGCTTGTGGCTCAGGCTGATAATGGCGTCCAGCACAGGCGTTTCGCCATCCAGTGATTCAATGGCATTAATAAAGCCCCGATCGATTTTGAGATAGTCCAGCGCGAAAGTTTGCAGATAACTGAGCGAGCAATGGCCGGTTCCGAAGTCATCAATCGCTACTTTCATCCCCGCCGCACGCAATCTTTCCAGTTTGTCCGCCACCACGTTACCTTCCTTAATCAGGCTTCGTTCGGTCAGCTCCAGAGTAAGATTGAATTCCGTTACTGCCATCTTTTCCGCGAAGCTCAGCATCTCATCGACGAAGTCTGGATGCTGAAGATGGTCGGCGGCCACGTTAATTGCCAGATGAAAACCGGGATTCGTTTTCCACTGCCGCGCGTCTTCAACGATTAAATCCATTAAATGGCGGGTAACGGGAATGATCATTCCCTCGGCTTCCGCCGCGCTGATGAAGGTATCGGGACGTACGCTGTCACCATTGGGCAGCGTCCAGCGCAAAAGGGCTTCTGCGCCGGTGCAGCGTTTAAGCGCATAGCTGTAGGTGGGCTGATAGTGCACGCTGAACTGCCCGGAACGAATGGCGCGACGAATGTCATCTGCCCATGAAAATCGCCGGCGTAGCCATGATGCCGTGAGAATCATCAACAAAACGGAAAACACGGAAGCAAAAGGCATAATCAGGAGCAACAACTGTTTCAGTGCTTTTATGCGTTCTGTGCCCGGTGCCAGTAGCGTTACGCTGATGGGATAGCGCGATGACGTGGCGCGATAAAGTTGAGGAGAAGGCCCGGTATCCCCGGTAAAATCATGTTCACCTGACACAATTGACGCACCATCACTGAAGCGCATCGTGATCTGATAATCGTGCGTGCTCCCTAACGCACTCATAAAATCGATGAGATATTGCCCTTCCACCATTACCCAGACGGCTCTGCCTGCGGTAAGGTTACGCACAAAGATGACGGCGGGCCGGTCGGGTACGCTGTAGGAGCCGCGCAGAGACAAACTCCACCCGTCTTTGCGCGCCACCGGCGGCGTTACGCCAATCATCGCCTTCAGGGTTGAGGGTTTATTACCGTAAGCCGAAGAGCAGGTGATCACGTCGTTTTCCAGCGTGCCCAGGCCACGAAAATAGGGATAAAGCGTGCCGTTAAGCCGCAATGCATGTTCAATTTGCTCGCAGGGCTGCTCCTCGTACTGCCGAAGCCAGGCAATCATGCTCCAGGCGTTGTCGCTGATTTTTTCTGCCTGAGACAGTAAAGTCGCTGCCGTGTTGATCTGTTGCTCGCGCACAGTTTGACGCGCATCAATGGCACAAAAAAACAGTCCCAGAAGGAGTGGCAGGACGCCAGCAAAGACGATAAGTAGCCTGGTATGGGCCGGTTTTTCTTTAATCAGCGGCACCGTATAACCTCTGAATTGTAATCATGTTTTTGAGCGGTGCTAAGGGTTTATTCAGCATAGCACGCCAGTTCACACCACGGGTGAACGGTCGGATATCCTTTGCCTCCGATAATCGTCATTATCGGCCTCGTCCATAATTTATTGACAGAAAATTCATGCCCGGATTGGGTGAAAGACGGCATATGACAGAGTGTACTGATGAAAGTGAATACTCACATTTTTTGCTAAGTGTTCCTGTGGCTGGCAGGCAAGCCGTGTGCGCGGGGCAAAAGAATGTCCCCGCGCGGTGGAGAAAGCAAAAGGGCATTGACGCCGCAGGCACGGACCACATGCGCCGGGTCAACGGAACACGATGGCTTTCCGGTCTGGCACGCCCCCTCCAGCGGCACCGTGGTGGGCTAATCCTGGAAGTAGATTTGTTTCAGCGCGACTTCTACGCCACGCAACTCGGCCAGCCCCTTGAGCCTGCCGATTGCTGAATAGCCCGGATTGGTGCGCTTGTGCAAATCGTCCAGCATCTGATGACCGTGATCGGGACGCATAGGAATAGCGCGTAGATTGCCTGCACGGCGACGGCGCTGCTCCTCAGCCAGAATCACTTTGATGACGCCAACCATATCAACGTCTCCCGCCAGATGAGCGGCTTCGTGGAAGCTGTTGGGGTTTGCTTCGCGTTTTGTGGCGCGTAAATGCACGAAGTTAATACGATCGGCAAAGGTTTCGGCCATCGTAACCAGTGGGTTATCGTCGCGAACGCCGTACGATCCTGTACAGAAGCAGAATCCGTTATGCAGGCTGTCGACAGTCTCTTTCAGCCACTGCATATCCTCCTGGGTGGAGACAATGCGCGGCAGGCCAAGAATAGGACGCGGCGGATCGTCAGGATGTACCGCCAGTTTGATGCCCACCTCTTCTGCCACTGGCACAATAGCCCGCAGGAAGGTGGCCATATGCTCGCGCAGTCTGGCTTTATCAATGCCATCATATTGGGCCAGCTGGGCCTGGAACTGTTCAAGCGTGTAGCCTTCTTCCGCACCGGGTAAACCCGCAATGATGTTGCGCACCAGCGTGGCTTTCTCTTCTTCGTTCATTGCGGCAAAACAGGCAGCAGCGGCCTGCTGCTCGGCGGGGCTGTATTCTTTTTCCGCACCGGGACGTTTTAACAGGTACAGTTCAAACGCAGCAAACGCATCGGCGTCAAACCGCAACGCTTTCGCCCCATCCGGCAAGGTCCAGGCCAGATCGGTACGCGTCCAGTCAAGCACCGGCATAAAGTTGTAGCACACGGTATCGATCCCGCAGGCGGCCAGATTACGAATCGACTGCTGATAGTTGGTGATATAGCGCGAATAATCGCCCCGTTGCGTTTTAATGGATTCGTGAACGGGAATGCTTTCAACAACAGACCAGGTGAGTCCTTTTTCCGCCAGTAGCGCCTGACGCGCTTTGATTTCGGCTACGGGCCACACGTCGCCGTTTGGGATGTGATGAAGTGCCGTAACAATACCGGTTGCACCTGCCTGGCGAGCATCGTCCAGTGAAACAGGATCGTTGGGGCCGTACCAGCGCCATGTATGTTCCATTATTACTCCTTGATGAACGGGTGGCCCAGTGGTCAGGCCGCTGGACCAAGAGTAAATTAGCGCGTAAATTAAGGCCGTGATCCGGATCGCAGCATAGTAAATACGTCCGGCTGGATTCTGCAAAGACGGCCATAACAGGAGAAGGTGATGGTGCTACCGGTACTGAAAACTGAACGACTTTATCGACAGATCGCCAATGCCATTATCGCGGGCATTCAGCGTGGGGATTTCGTACCCGGCGGTGCGTTGCCACCGGAGCGAGAGCTGGCAAAGCAGTTGGGCGTCAGTCGCTCGTCCGTGCGTGAAGCGCTGATTGCGCTTGAAATGACGGGCTACGTCACTATCCAGACCGGAACGGGCGTATTTGTCGCCCAAACCCTGCCTCAGCCCTCAGCGGTCAAAGACACCGAACATTTCAGCCTGCAGGATCTTTTACAGGCGCGCGAAGCCTATGAAAGTCTGCTGGCAGGAATGGCGGCGCGTAACGGCAGTGAGGCGCAGCGTGAGCGGCTCATGGCGATGAGCATCAGCCTCCAGCAATTTAATGAAAACGATGCGGCGTTTATAGAACAGGATAAAGCCTTTCATCTTTTGATTAGCGAGATGAGCGGTAACGATCTGCTGCGGGAGATGATGGAAAACCTGTGGAACAAACGCGACAGCGCGCATTTTCGTCGGCTGGAACGCCATTATGCCGACAATACCTTTGCTGACGAAATGAACGCCGACCATCAGTGTATTGCAGAGGCCATTGTCGGGGGAGATGAGCAGGTTGCACAGGCTGCGATGAGAGCGCATCTGCAGCATGTGCAGCAGCGTTTACTTGGTTAGCAGCCGGGCAGGTTTAGGGCGTCCGGTGCCCAGCATGATTGCCAGTCGGCTTCCGCCTGGCGTGGTTTCCATCAAAATTTTTGTAATGCTGGTCAGCGGTACGGAGAGCAGCATACCGACCGGACCCAACAGCCAGCCCCAGAAGATCAAGGACAGAAAGACCACCAGTGTCGACAATCCCAGTCCGCGCCCCATGATGCGCGGCTCTAACATATTGCCAAACACCATATGAATGGCGGTAAACAGCGCCGCCACCATCGCCGCGTCAAACACACTGTTCAGCAACAGTGCCTGCAGGAAAGGGGGAATACCGGCGATAATCGGCCCGATATTGGGAATAAAATTCAGGATAAAGGCTACCACGCCCCACAGTAACGCAAATTTCACATCCAGCAGGTACAGCGTCAGCCAGACCGAGATACCGGTAATCAGGCTGATCAGCGTTTTTAACGCCAGGTAATGTGTCACGCCTTTAAGCGCTTTGTGTAAACCCGCAATACGAATTTTGGGGTTCACAAACGAGTTGCGCATTTTGTAAGGCAGGTGGTGCACTTCAAACAGCATAAAGACGACGGTAAGGATCAACAGGACAGTATTGGTCATTGCGCCGGAAAAACCACTCAGCGCCACGCTGGCCAGATTCATCAATGTGTTGGGATCGAAGCGCTGAACCAGCGCATCGGTAGAGACATTCAGATGAATGCTGGCCGCCAGATGCTGAACGACCAGCATTTTCTTTTCCATGATGGTGCGCAGTTGAGGATAGAGATCGTAAAACTCACTCATTGAGCTGGCCAGTACGGCCCCCAGCAGCAAAATCACAACAAAAATGACCGTGATCACCAGCGTAATCGCCATCCCGCGCCGCAGTCCGCGCCGCATCAGTATCGTGACTAAGGGATTCAACACAATGGCAAAAAACGCCGCCAGGAGTAACGGCACCAGAATATCGGAAGCGGCTCTTATCCCGGCAAGGATAATCACTAACATCGCCAGTTTGATTAAGATATTTTGTCCAATTCTTTCCTGCTGCAACCCGTTCATTCGTTCTCTCTACGCATAAATAACTGATTGAAGTGTAGTTGAAGGAAAAATCAGAAGCGGATTCGTTGAGGAAAAGGGTAAGCGAGGCGAGACGGTGACGGGAAACAGGACGCGAAAGGGTGTTAAGCGTCCTGATGCCGCGGCGGACAATGGCGACTGTCACGGCGATATGCTGTCAACAGCGATGCCGCCGCAATGAAACGACGCAGGCGGCCGCCTGCCGCCGCCTTACACTGAGGGCGCAGATTCCTCTTTCGTGGCGTCCTGTGGCACCGGCTCCTGCCCGCCGGGAATCAGAATATTCAGCACGATGGCAACAATCCCGCCGCTGGTGGCGGCTGAACCAAACAGGTTCGCAAACAGGGGCGGCAGATGGGAAAGGGCAGCAGGCACGGACTCAATCCCTAAGCCGAAGCTGAAGGCCAGGCCGACAATCAGCATCTCTCTGCGCGTCAGCGCGGTCTGGCTGAGAATACGAATGCCGGCCGTTACCACGCAGCCAAACATCACCATGGTCGCGCCACCCAGGACGGGCGTGGGAATCTGACGCAACGCTTCGCTAAACGGCGGAAACAGAGCCAGTAAAATCAGCATCACACCGATATAGCGGCCAACAAAACGGCTTGCCACACCGGTCATCTGTATGACGCCGTTGTTTTGCGCAAAGGTGGTATTTGGAAAGGCACTCAGCATGGCGGCAATCATACAACTCAGTCCGTCAGCCAGAATGCCGCCTTTCAGGCGCGCACTGAACGCTTTATCCGTAATCGACTTACCGGAGATCAGGTGGTTTGCGGTAAGATCGCCTACCGCCTCAATGATGCAGACCAGTGAAACCAGCACTACAGGCACAAAAAGGCTGCTGTTGAAGTGAAAGCCAAACGGAAACAGCGCGGGCAGGCGAAACAGACTGTCCCCCAAACCATGTACCTGAAATTTGCCGCTCAGTGCCGCCGCGATGCAGCCGGTGAGAATGCCGACCACGATGGATGACAGACGCAGCCAGCGGTTCCCCGAACAGCTCAGCAGCACAATCACGCCAAGCGTCAACGCCCCCAGGGCGAGGTTGCTAAGGCTGGCAAAATCCTGTGCATTCTGACCGCCGCACCAGTTAATCACGCTGACCTTAATCAGGCTGATACCGATTAACGCAATCACGCTTCCAGTCACGACCGGCGTAAAGACCCGTTTTAAGGTATCAATAAAGCGGCTGACGATAACCGGAACCAGCGCGGCCACGGCGTTGACGCCAAACAGCATCGCCATAATGTCCTCAGGGCTGCCGCCCTGGGCTTTGACCCACAGGCCACCTGAAATGGCGACGCCGAGAAAAGCAAAGCTGGTGCCCTGCATGCATATCATGCCCGCGCCCACGCCCCACACGCGATTTGACTGCAGAAAGGTGCCGATGCCCGAAGCAAGGAGCGACATACTAATTAAATACGGAAGCCAGGCTTCCAGACCAAGCGCGGTGCCAATTAGCAAAGGCGGCGTGATAATCCCGACCAGACCTGCCAGTACATGCTGCGATGCGCTAAAAAAAGCCTGCACAGGCGGAATTCGCTGATCAAGGCCGTACAGTAAGCCACTGTTTTTTTCGTCAGACACGGTTATCTCATCTCAGTGCGGGGAAGTCACCAGATGTTGCATAAAGCAGGCCAGGTTTATTTGATAAACGTTCCTCTGGTATCAATGCCTTTAAAATCATAGCGATAATGTTGTGATGAAACGCGTCGCTCGCCCGGGAAAAGTGAAACACATGATTCCTGATGGGGCAGTTAAGAAATTATTGGTTCATAAAATGACGATTAACGCCCTTTTTTGCACTGCGTTAGTGCGTAGTGATGTTTTTTCACCAGACAACTGTCCTCATGGCCAGCAGCCATTTTTCTGGCCGACTCTCAGCAAAAAGAAATGTATATTTCATATTTAAAATTGATGAAACATATCCGGGCTGCTTAATGCCGTCAGGCCGAAAACCTTTCATCCCGCAAAGGCGTTAAACCGCCCTGAAGCGACAATGTCATGGGGACCCCGATTACACCGTCAGCGATGACGAGCCAGAATGGCCGCCGCGAAGGCGTCAATCCTTTATGAAAAGAGAAATGCGATCTGTGCCGCTAAAAAGTAATTTTCCAAAAATATCTATTTGAAAAATTTATTCCATTGTAATAGTTTTCCAGCATGCTTTTGGCTTTTCCTGCCCAGCCAGCATGCCACTTCTGTGCTCTGCCCGCTGGAACCGTACATACCAAAGAGGCAACATCATGACTATCGTAGGAAATTTTATTGGCGGTCAAACCACATTCAGCGCCAGCAACGAAACCATTCCTGTGTTCGATCCGGCAACCGGCAAGGTTATCCGTGAGCTCACGCAAAGCAGCGCAGATGAAGTGGCTCAGGCGATTTATGTGGCACATGCGGCCTTTCCTGCCTGGTCAAAAACCTCCCCGCTGCGCCGCGCACGCATCATGTTCAATTTTAAAGCTCTGATGGAGCAGCACCGCGATGAACTGGCGGCGCTGATTGTGTCTGAGCATGGCAAAGTCTGGTCAGATGCGCTGGGTGAGCTGACGCGCGGTATCGAAGTCATCGAATTTGCCTGTGGTATTCCGCACCTGCTTAAAGGCGAGTATTCCCCGAATGTAGGCGGTGGCGTAGACAGTTACTCGCTGATGCAGCCGGTGGGCGTCGTGGCAGGGATTACGCCCTTCAACTTTCCGGCAATGGTGCCGTTGTGGATGTTCCCGATTGCGTTGGCCTGCGGTAACACCTTTATTCTCAAGCCGCCTGCGCTGGATCCGTCAGCGTCGGTGCGCATGGCCGAGCTGTTGAAGGAGGCGGGCCTGCCGGATGGCGTGTTTAATGTCGTGCACAGTTCCAATGACAATGCAGAACAGCTTTATAAAGATCCGCGTATTGCCGCCGTCAGCTTCGTTGGCTCATCCGGTGTGGCCGAGCATATTTACAAAACGGCCAGTGCGCACGGTAAGCGCGTTCAGGCTTTTGGCGCGGCAAAAAATCACGCCATCGTTATGCCAGACGCCGATTTGGACGCCACGGTAAACGCGATTATGGGCGGTGCGTTTGGCTCGGCGGGCGAGCGTTGCATGGCGCTGCCGGTTGTCGTTGCAGTGGGCAACGATACCGCCGATAAGCTCATTTCGCGCCTGACACCGCTGATCAACGCATTACGGGTTGGGCCGGGAATCCAGCAAGGCAGCGATGAAAATGAAATGGGGCCTGTGGTTTCTGCGGCACACCAGAAAAAAGTGCTGGGCTATATCGATCTGGGCGAGCAGGAAGGGGCGAAGCTGGTCGTTGATGGCCGCAACCACAAAGTCGCCGGTTTCGAAGAGGGCTACTACGTCGGCGGTACGCTGTTCGATAACGTTACCGCCGAGATGACCATCTGGCGTGAGGAAATTTTTGGTCCGGTGCTGAGCATTATGCGCGCGCCGGATTACGACAGTGCCCTGAAGCTGGTTAACAGCCACGAATTTGGTAACGGCAGCGCCATCTTTACCAGCAATGGCCATACCGCGCGGGAGTTTGTGCAGGATGTTGAGGCCGGAATGGTCGGCGTCAATTTGCCGGTGCCGGTGCCGATGGCCTTCCACAGTTTTGGGGGCTGGAAACGGTCAGTCTTTGGTGCGTTAAACGTGCACGGGCCAGACGGCGTGCGTTTTTACACCCGCATGAAAACCGCCACCGTGCGTTGGCCAGGCGGTCAGCAAACGGTGTCCGAATTCAGCATGCCAACGTTAGGCTAAATCACCTGCACCACTGACGCAGCGTTCCACACACAGGGGCGCGGGTTGTCAGGTGAAGGACCGCAAAACAGGAGGAGGCGAATGGCCTTACTTTCGAAGGTAAAACAGCCCGACAATAACGGCTGCATTCAGCAGGTGACGCCAGCGCGCGCCGGTTGGCGTTATGTCGGTTTTTCATCCTATCTGCTGAAAAAAGGGCAAACGCTCGACCTGAAAAGTGGCGACAGCGAACTTTGCCTGGTGCTGGTCGCGGGGCTGGCTTCCGTCACCACGCGCCACGCAAGTTTCCCGAATATCGGCAAACGTCTGTCACCGTTTGAGCGCACGCCGCCTTATTCTGTGTATGTTCCTCATGATGATGACGTCAGGGTACAGGCTGAAAGCGATCTTGAGCTGGCGGTCTGCCAGGCACCCGGGCAGGGCGGCAAGCTGCCCGCTCGCCTGATTGCGCCGGAGGATGTGGGCGTTGAACGGCGGGGCAAAGGGCAAAATCAGCGCCTGGTGCATAATATTCTGCCGGACACTCAACCGGCAGAGAGCCTGCTGGTCGTGGAAGTGTATACCGATGAGGGCAATACCAGCTCTTACCCGAGCCACAAACACGATCAGGAAAACAGCGAACACGAAACCTATCTGGAAGAAACCTATTACCACCGTTTTCAACCCGAGCAGGGGTTTGCCATGCAGCGCGTTTATACTGACGATCGTTCGCTGGATGAGTGCATGGCAGTGTATAACCGTGATGTGGTCATGGTGCCGCGCGGCTATCATCCTGTGGCGACGCTGGCAGGCTACGACAATTACTACCTTAACGTCATGGCGGGGCCGGTACGTTTGTGGAAGTTCAGTTGGGAGCACGATCACGCCTGGGTTAACAGCGACAGTTATCCGCGACGTTAATCCGTGGCGAGGACTGACAAGGCAGCGCTATTCGCTGCCTTTTTTATTGCGTGATGGTACCTGTAAGTTGACCAGAGAACGGTGTTCGGCGACAGGCTCTGTCTGTTACCTGACGAGGCCGTTTCTGATTGACGGGCGCAGGCTACGCCGCCCTGTCAGGTGGCGCGATCGTCAGGATGCGGGGGGCGTCCGGGCATTGTTCAGCGCCAGGGAAACCGCCAGCGTCTGAGCCAGACAGAGTGAAGCCACCTGAGAGCGGAAACCGTCAACCTGGGCTTCCCGCACCACAAAGCAAACGTCGCTGAACGCGGCCAGAGGGCTCACCTGGCTGTCCGTAATCGCAATCAGGCGGGCACCGCGCCTGGCGCCCAGCTCAACCACTTCTACCGCTTCGCGGGCGTAAGGCGAACAACTGATAGCAATCACCACGTCTTTCGGATTCACCAGCGTCAGCTGTTCAGTGAACATGCCGCCTAACCCGTCAATCAGAAAGGCGCGGCGCTCCAGATGGCGCAGGGCATAAACCAGATAGGAGGCGACACTGAACGAGCGACGCAGGCCGATAACATAGACGTTCTCGGCATCATTGAGTAACTGCACCGTTTTGTTCAACTGCTCCGGGCTCACCTGCATCGCCAGTTGCTGCAACGCCTGGCTGTTTACCATGGTGAAGACATTCAGAATTTCCGCCGGGCTTTCAGGCGCGTTCGCTGCGTCGTCTGCGGCGGTCTGGCGGAACAGGCGTGCCCGTTCGGTGTAGTTAACCGTCTCTTCCATCAGATGCTGACGAAAAATTTGTTTCATTTCGTTGAAGCCGCTAAAACCAAAGGCGTTGGCAAAGCGAATCAGGGTCGAAGGCGGCACATCGGCCTGCTGAGCAATAGACGCGACGGTATCAAAGGCGATGCTGTTACTGTTATCAAGAATATAACGAGCCACCTGCTTCAGACGCTTACTCAGCGTTTCATAACGGCGACGAATCTCGTCCTGCAGCAGTGAAAGTTGGGAAGGGTTATTGCTCATTACGTCGGCTCATGTGCGGAAAGCGTGGCTGGATAAGAATCGCTATGATACCAGATGGATGGAAAATTTCATTTGTTTGTTTTTCAGGCATAATTTATTTCATTGGTTTATGAAATAACTCACAGATTCGCCCTCAAACGGTGCGATCGGGCTGAAAAAAGGCTGCCCTGGGGCAGCCTTATGCATATCGTCCTGCGTCAGGGTGAATTTACAGCCCGGTGTGCTCGCGAATATATTTTCGTGCCTTCACCGCATACTCAAATGGATTCGCCAGCGCGGGATCCTGCTCTGCCTCCACCACCATCCAGCCTTGATAGCCGTAATCATCAAGGATTTTAAACACGGGTTTAAAGTCGATCACGCCATCGCCCGGCACGGTAAAGGTGCCTTTTTTTACGCCGTCCAGGAAAGACAGATGCTGATCTCTGACTTCAGCGACGATGTCATCCCGCACATCTTTGAGGTGCACGTGGAAAATACGTGGCAAGTGGTTTTCCAGTACCGCCAGCATGGCCTGCTGTGAGCCTTCGGAATAGTAGATATGGCCGGTGTCGTAAAGTAAGCCGACAGTATCGTTCGTCATGGCCATAAAACGGTCAATTTCTGCTGGCGTCTGGATAGCGGTGCCCATGTGATGGTGCAGGCAGACGCGCATGCCTTTACGGGCGGCGATCGCAGCCAGTTCATTGTAGCCTTCCGCCGTGCGCTGCCATTCATCGTCGTTAAACACGGGCTTATCGTCCAGCACCGCCAGCGTCGTGCCTTGTATGCTCTTGCTTTGTTCAGAGCACCCAATCACCCGGGCGCCCATCTCGAAGAGGAAATTCATGTGCTCGGTGAATCCCTCAATCGTTTTCGCTTTGTCGCCCTGTGCAAAGAAGGTGCTGAACCAGGCGTTACAGATCTCGATACCGCGAATCTCCAGCATCGGTTTCAGAACCGCAGGATCGCGTGGGTATTTACTGCCGACTTCACTGCCGGTGAACCCGGCCAGCGCCATTTCACTAACCGTTTGCTGGAAGGTGTTTTCGCTGCCCAGTTCGGGCATATCATCATTCGTCCAGCCAATGGGCGCGATCGCCAGCTTAACCTTTTGATTGTTCATCAGTTACCTGCCTGAAGGCGAGAGGAGTCAGTTATAAAATGCCGGACGGGCGGGCATTTCAATGGGTTCGATCGCGCCGCTCTTCTGCGCTTTGATACAGGCGTCAGCAGCGACCGAGGCGGCAAAACCATCCCATGCGGAAGGACCGGTTAACTGGCCCGCTTTTACGTCGTTGATAAAGGCCTGTAGCTCAACGTCGTACGCCTCAATAAAGCGATCTTTCCAGTCGACCAGAATGGTATTGGACAGTTTGGCGTCTTTACGTAACTGTACCGATGACGGCTCGGGCAGCCTGGCGATACCTTCCTCGCCCACGACTTCGCACTGAATATCGTAGCCGTAGGTACAGTTCACAAAGATCTCCACATCAATGCGAATCCCTTTTTGCGTTTCAAACAGAACGATTTGCGGGTCTTTCAGGTGTGGACGGGCTTTAGAACTGATGCGCGGGAACACCACCTGCACGGTTTTATAGTCGTCGCGGGTCAGCCAGCGCAGGACATCCAGCTCGTGGATCAGCGTATTGGTAATCGCCATTTCGGTGTTGTAGTTTTCCGGCACCGTCGGGTTGCGGTGCGCGCAATGCAGCATCAGCGGCTCACCGATATCGCCATCGGTAATCACCTTTTTCAATGCCCGATAACCGGCATCGTAGGGGCGCATAAAGCCGACCTGTACGAGACGTTTGCCGTGTTTGATCTCGGCGTCCACGATACGACGACAGCCTTCAGCGCTCATCGCCAGCGGCTTCTCACAGAAGACCGGTTTGCCCGCTTCAATGGCGGCCAGCGTGAACGCTTCATGGGTCGGGTCCCAGGAGGTGACGAGCACGGCATCCACGTTGGGTGACTGAATGACTGCGAAGCCATCCTCGCATACGTCTGCATCACTGTTCAGACGTTGCAGCGCGGCTTTGGCGCCTTCCGCATTGATATCGGATACCGCAACCACTTTTGCCCCTTCTAAGACATTGTTGCAGCGGCGAATGTGCTCCTGACCAATCGCACCTGTTCCAATCACACCAAGTTTCAATGTCATAATTACACCTGTAGGGTTAAATCGGAGAGTAGAAACATGGGCCGTCAGACGGCCCGGAAATCAGTATTTACGGGCCTGAGCCAGATGCGTATTCAGCGTGTTCGCCACCTGTTGCGCGCGCGTCGAGTGGGCGGTTTGTGCCACACCAACGTGCCACCAGCTGAAGTAGTTGTGAATCATGGTCTTGGGCAGCACTTTGATATCAATCAGCGTGGAAACGCGCTGCGTTTTTGCGTCTTCCAGCGCGGCGGTAAGCTGCTCCAGCGTACTGACGCGATAGGTTTTGCAGCCATAACCGGCAGCAATGGCGGCAAAATCCACCGGAACCAGTCCGCCGTCGAGCTTGCCACCATCCGGATTACGGAAACGGAACTCGGTAACAAAGCTGTCCATGCCGTGCCCCATTTGCAGGTTGTTAATGCAGCCATTGCTCATGTTATCCAGCAGGACCACATTGATTTTCGCCCCTTCCTGAAGGGAGGTCACCAGCTCGGAATGCAGCATCATGAACGAGCCATCGCCTACCAGGGCATAAACCTCTCGCTCAGGCTGCGCCAGTTTGACGCCCAGTGCCGCATTCACTTCGTACCCCATGCAAGAGTAACCATATTCAAGGTGATAGCCGTTATAACCCCGCGTACGCCAGGCGCGTTGCAGGTCGCCGGGCAGGCTGCCCGCAGCGCCCACGATCACGGCATCGGCAGGCAGGTGCTGATTCAGCGTGCCCACTACGCTGCTTTGTGTCAGCAAAGACTGCGTAAGGCGGTTAAATTCGGCATAGACGGCTTTTCGGTCAAGGTGATCGGTAATCTCAGGCTCAAAGGCGGTATCGTTGGGCGTGATGTGATAAACGCGCTGTGTCTCGTCTTCCAGCTGCTGCCGGGCCAGGGCAATCTGATCGCCCCAGTCGTTGGCATAGTGCTGTGAAACCAGTCCATGGCTGAGCGCCAGCAGTGCTTCACGTGCGTCGGCCAGCAACTGCACGCCATCGAGCTTATAACTGTCAAAGTTGCTGACGTTGACATTCAGAAAGCTCACATCAGGATGCCGGAAGATCCATTTCGACGAGGTGGTGAAATCGGTGTAGCGCGTTCCAATGCCTATCACCAGATCGGCCTCTTTTGCCAGCAGGTTGGCCGCCAGACAGCCGGTTTCACCCACGCCGCCGACGTTGAGAGGATGATCAGATAATAAGGTACCTTTTCCCGCCTGGGTTTCAGCAAACGGAATCTGATAGCGTTCGGCAAATGCACGCAGTGCCTCGCCTGCGCCGGAATATTTCACGCCCCCGCCGCAGATAATTAATGGCTTACGTTTACGGATGATGAGCTTCAGCGCATCTTCGAGCTGGGCAACGGTGGGTTGACGCCGATCCAGACGATGAACGCGTTTCTGGAAGAAATAATCCGGATAATCCCAGGCTTCACCCTGAACATCCTGCGGTAAAGAGAGCGTGACGGCACCCGTTTCAGCCGGATCGGTCAGGACGCGCATGGCGTTAATACAGGCGCTCATCAGTTGCTCCGGACGGCTGACGCGGTCCCAGTATTTACTGACGGCACGAAAGGCGTCGTTGGTGCTGATACTCAGATCCCAGGGCTGCTCAATCTGCTGCAGGACCGGATCGGGCTGGCGGGTGGCAAAGACGTCGCCCGGCAGGAGCAGAAGAGGAATTCGGTTTGCGGTGGCAGTGGCGGCGGCCGTCAGCATATTGGCGGCGCCAGGCCCTACGGACGACGTACAGGCGATAATCTGGCGGCGCAAAGACTGTTTGGCAAAGCCCGTTGCGGCGTGGGCCATCCCTTGTTCATTACGCCCCTGATAGACCACCAGATCGCCGCTGTCGTGCTCCAGCGCTTGTCCCAGTCCCAACACATTGCCATGACCGAAAATGGCAAAAATGCCTTTTACAAACTTTGTCTCTGTGCCGTCTACATCAATGTATTGATTATCGAGAAACTTAACTAATGCCTGTGCGGTAGTCAGTTTGATGGTGGCCATAAACCTTCCTCAACGTGCTGGCAGTAGCAGAGTCCGGCACCGCGCTAAAAAGGCGTGACGTAACGGAAAAGGCTACCTGAAGAACTGAAATGTCAGAGAATTATAAATAAATGCATTTTTCATAAAATACGATTACAGAAGAAATATTTCATTTTGCGAGGGGGATCAAATTTACCCTTGCTGACAGGACAGCGGGAAGCTATGCCATAAGCGTAACTGGAATGTTTAGTGAGAGTTACAAAGTTTTCGAGATTTTATTTCATCACGCAGAAAGATGCTGCAAAACGGGCAGGAGCGTCATGGCCCTGTCGCACCGGGTCCGCGAGGTCCCGTCCGGCAACGCCTGACTGACGTGTCGGGCATAACAGATTTTTAACTGCTTCACATAATCGCAGTGTAAGTTTCATTTTGAATTGAGTTTGGAATATTTGTTCCTCATACTGCGTTTATCGTTAACCAGACACCTTCAGACCCCACGCACAACCTGTCCGCAGTGTCTGCTCATCACAGAAGGAAACCAGAAGCATGCAGAGAGAACAGAAGCGTCTTGATGTGATTTGTATCGGACGCATTGCCGTCGACTTCTATGGTCAGCAAATTGGCGCGCGGCTGGAAGACACCACGTCTTTCGCGAAATATCTGGGCGGGTCATCAGGCAATGTCGCATACGGTACGGCGATTCAGGGGCTGAAATCCGCCATGCTGGCTCGTGTAGGCGATGAACATAATGGCCGTTTTCTGCGGGAAAGTTTGCAGCGGGTCGGCTGCAATACAGAAGCACTTATCACGGACAAAAAGCGGCTGACCGCTCTGGTCATCCTGGGCATTAAAGATGAAGACACTTTTCCGCTGATTTTTTACCGCGACAACTGCGCCGATATGGCCCTGGTGCCAGACGACATTAATGAAGACTTTATCGCTTCTTCTCGCTCGGTTGCGGTAACCGGCACGCATTTGTCGCACCCGCAGACGCGAGCGGCCGTGCTGAAAGCGCTGGAGTATGCCCGTAAGCATGGTCTGCGTACCGCGCTGGACATCGACTATCGCCCGGTATTGTGGGGCCTGACTTCACTGGGGGACGGGGAAACCCGGTTTATTGCCTCCTCTGAAGTCACCGCGCAACTGCAGCAGGTTATGCATTATTTCGATCTCATTGTCGGCACGGAAGAAGAGTTTCATATCGCAGGCGGCAGCACCGATACGCTGACCGCGCTGAAAAACGTGCGCACGGTGAGCAACGCAACGCTGGTCTGTAAGCGAGGAGCAATGGGATGCGTGGTATTTGAAGGCGCGATTCCAGACAACTGGGCAGCGGTGAAACTGCACAGCGGCGTGCGTGTCGAGGTCCTGAATGTGCTGGGTGCAGGGGACGCGTTTATGTCCGGTCTGCTGCGCGGTTGGTTAAATGATGAAGGATGGGAACAGGCCTGCCGCTACGCAAACGCCTGTGGCGCGTTGGTGGTTTCGCGACACGGGTGCGCCCCTGCGATGCCCACCCGACAGGAGCTGGATGACTTTTTAAGCCGCGAACAGGACGTGAAACGCCCCGATCTGGATAGCCGTCTGACCCATCTGCACCGCGTCACGTCGCGTCAACACGCCTGGCCGGAACTGAATATTTTCGCTTTTGATCACCGCAAACAGCTGGTAGAGATGGCTACGGAGGCTGGCGCGGACGTTTCGCGCATTCCGCAGTTGAAACTTTTGCTATTGCAGGCTGCGGAGCAGGCCGTGCAGCAAGCCGGCATTGAAAGTAAAAGCGGCATTCTGGCGGACACGACCTTCGGTCAGAAAACGCTGAATGCGATTACGGGTAAGAACCGATGGATTGGCCGACCCATTGAACTACCGGGGTCGCGTCCGTTACGCCTGGAACATGGCAGCATTGGTTCCCAGTTGATCGGCTGGCCAGCGGAGCATGTGGTAAAATGCCTGGTGTTTTATCATCCTCACGACAGTGCCGAACTGCGCGAGGAGCAGGACGCGCTGTTGCTGGAAGTGTGGAAAAGCTGTAACCAGAGCGGTCATGAGTTACTGCTGGAAGTGATCCTGCCTGACAGCCAGCCAGACCACAATGAAGCGCATTTTCTGAAGATGCTGAACCACTTTTATGCGCTTGGCATCAAGCCTGACTGGTGGAAGCTCCCACCCCTGTCTCCGGCAAGCTGGCGTGACATAGGTGCCTTGATCGAACAGCAGGATCCTTACTGTCGTGGCATTTTATTACTGGGACTTGATGCGCCAGAAGCCACGCTTAAAGCGGGGTTTGCCGCGGCGGCGCAGGCCCCGTGGGTAAAAGGGTTTGCGGTGGGGCGCACAATCTTTGCACAGCCCTCGCGCCAGTGGTTGCAGGGTGAAATACGTGACGACGCACTGGTGGCGGCGGTAAAAGAGAACTACCTGCGGCTGATTGATTACTGGCGTCAGGCGCGCGAACAGTGTGTCTAAAGCAGAAGGGATGAGTGATAACTGAGCCATGCGGCAGAATGATCATTGCATGGCTCAGTATTAACGCGCGGTGGGGTGGTGTGCCCTTGCCGTTATTTCAGGGTAATGCTTTTCACCACGGTTTCAGCATCGCTTTGGGCCTGCTGTTGATTGTCCCCGGGCAGCGTAATCTGCATCGTCATCAGCTTACCATCGACTTTGGCCAGAACAACCGAGGACCAGGAGGTCTGGTTGTTTGCTGAGATGACGGTATCCAGCTGCTGTGCCGGCTCACCGCCCAGCGTGACCGCTTTATTGGAGACAACCTGAAGCTGGGGATCGCGATTACGCTGCTGTTGTTCCATGCGTTGCGCTAACACATCCAGAGCCTCATTCGTCGGCTCGCCGGCAATGACGATAATCGCCCGCGCACCGCTTTCATCAGCATAAACGTGCATGTTGGTACTCTGAGAACCCAGTTTACCGCTCTTATCTGACAGGCCAGGTGGCAGGGTAAAACGTAATTTACCGTCCATCAGCGCCACGGTTTGTGCAGACTGACTGGCAGATGCGCCATTATCGTTTGCTGCTTCATCTTTCTTTTGATCGCAGGCGGCAAGGCCGAGTACCAGCAAACCAATTCCCGCATATTTCACTAAATTACGCATCAGAATCCCTTTTTAACATTCCACGAAGGCGTTTATACAACAGGAATCAGGTTGCAAACGCAACCTGAATATTGTCAGGAGATTTTAGCGGATTGTCAGGAAAGGCTGTATTGCCGGTTAGCCGAAATGTATCTGCGGCTGGGCCTGGCGTTCGGCCAGGCGTTTGAGCGCAGCGTTGAGTAAAACACCATAGGCAGGCAAAAAGAAAATCATACAAATCAGCACTTTGAAACTGTAATCGGCCAGAGCGATTTCTACCCAGTGCTGTGCCATAAACGGATCGGAGCTTTTGTAGAAGGCAATGAAAAAGAAGGCCAGCGTATCGCTGATGTTGCCTAAAAACATGGCACAGCCTGGCGCCACCCACCACTGCGGCAAGCGACGCAGGCGGTTGAAAACGTGCACATCCAGAATCTGGCCCAATGCGTAAGCCATAAAGCTGGCGCAGGCGATACGGGCGACAAACAGGTTTACCTGTTGCAGCGCCTGCCAGCCTTGCCATTCGCCCTGGTAAAACAGGCTGGAAATCGCGTAAGAGATAAACAGGGCCGGCACCATCACCGCCAGAATAATGCGGCGTGCAAGCGGCGCACCAAAGATGCGCACGGTCAGATCAGTGGCCAGGAAAATAAACGGAAAGCCAAAGGCGCCCCAGGTGGTATGAAAACCGAAAAGGGAAACAGGCAACTGCACCAGATAATTGCTGGAAGTGATCACCAGCAGATGAAACAGGGACAACCAGACGAGCGTATGAGCGCGCTGACGCGGGGTAAATGCGAGCATAGTAAGCCTTTTTAGTGGTGGGGTGAGGGAACCCAGTGCAGGCAACTGAACATTCAGTGCGCTGCAGTTTTATGAACAAAAAACGGCCGCATCTTACCCTGTTGTGCTATTAATGCAATGGCTAATTTTAACGCAATCGTTACCGCCTTGCGTCAAAGGGCGGACGCGCTAGAATAAGCGCCCGTTAACTGAAATCGAGACCGTCATGAGTGATGCATTTTCTTCCGCCGACCATCAACTGGATGCTCAGGGCCTGCGTTGTCCCGAGCCGGTCATGATGGTACGTAAAACGGTGCGCGGCATGCAGGACGGTGAAACGCTGCTGATTATCGCGGACGATCCGGCAACCACGCGGGATATCCCTGGTTTTTGCCGGTTTATGGAGCACCAGCTACTGGCCGAACAAACCGACACGCTGCCTTACCAGTTTTTGATTCAGAAAGGGATGGGAGAATAACGGCGGCAGTGAGCCGCCGTCAGGTTATGCATCCCGCGTGCGCAACAGCCGCAACGCGTTTGCCGTGACCAGTGCGGTGGCACCGGAATCAGCCAGCACCGCCAGCCACAATCCCGTTAACCCCGCCAGCGTCGTCACCAGGAACAGCGCCTTCAGCCCCAGCGCAATAGCAATATTCTGACGGATAATCGCCCGGGTGCGGCGCGCCAGAGCAATCATCGGGGCCAGGTTGCTGAGCTGATTGCGCGTCAGGGCGGCATCCGCCGTTTCCAGCGCGACATCCGTCCCACTGCCCATCGCAATACCCAGCGTGGCGGCCTTCATGGCTGGCGCATCGTTGATACCGTCGCCCACCATCGCCACCACCTGCTGCTCACTGAGCTGACGAACCGCCTCCACCTTACCGGCTGGCAACAGGCTGGCATGCCAGGCGATGCCTAAAGGTTGGGCGACGACAGCGGCCGCCCGCGGGTTATCACCTGTCAGCATGAGGCTGTTGATGCCAAGCGCTTTTAAGGCCTGCAAGGCGGCGGGGGTTTCGCTGCGCAGCTTGTCCCGTAAGGCCAGCGCCCCCAGCACCTCGCCATTACGCAGCACCATCACAAGGGTTTCGCCCTGGGCTTCCTGCTCATGCACCATTGCCTGGTGCGCCGGGCTCAGGCTGCTGACGTACGACGGTGCCAGCAACGTTATACGCTGGCCGTCCACTTCAGCCTGAATACCGCTTCCCGCCAGTGCCTGCTGTTGAGTGGCAGACGGAAGCGGCAGTGCCCTGGACTGTGCGGCTGCCACAATCGCCGTTGCCAGTGGATGGGTAGAACCTTGTTCCACCGCGGCACCTAATTGCAGAATCGCGTCTTCGTTAGCCTCGCCGAACGGCAAAATTCGCGTCAACTGCGGCCGGCCTTCTGTCAGCGTACCCGTTTTATCGAACGCGATCGTCTGCACTGTGCTCAGCCGTTCCAGGGCCGCGCCTCCTTTAATCAGCGCACCACGGCGGGCGGCGGCGGCCAGTCCGGACGTGATGGCGGCGGGCGTGGAGATCACCAGCGCACAGGGACAGCCGATCAACAGCAGCGTCAGGCCTTTATAAACCCAGGGCAGCCAGGCACCCGCGCCAAACAGGGGCGGCAGCACCATCACCAGCAGGGCCAGCAGCATGATGGCTGGCGTGTAAATCCGGCTAAAGTTATCGATAAAACGTTCTACCGGAGCACGATGACTTTCGGCTTCCTCAATCAACTGCAAAATGCGGTCAATGGCACTTTCGCCAGGCCTGGAAACCACCTCCAGTTCCACCAGACGATCAACGCTGGTCGCACCCGCCAGTATTTTTTCGCCACGCTGACGCAGCACCGGTACCGACTCGCCCGTCAGCGCGCTCTCATCGAAACTGGCGCTTTCCGCCAGTAAGCAGCCGTCGACCGGCAAACGGCCACCGGCGGCGATTACGATCCGGTCGCCAGGCTGCAACGCGGACAGGGGCACCTCACTACGGGTGCCATTTTGCAGGCGCACAGCGAACTCGGGACGCAGCGCCATCAGCTGGCTTACCCCACTGCGCGCGCGGGTTGCGGCATAGGCTTCCAGTTTTTCGCCCAACAGGAACAGCAGCAGAACCATGGCGGCTTCCGCATGCGCACCAATTAATAACGCACCTGCCGACGCCAGGGTCATCAGAGTTTCAATGGTAAAGGCAGAGCCGGTTCGCAGACGTTGCCACGACTTACGCGCGACCGGCACCAGCCCGACCAGCGTCGTCAGAATAAATAACCGGTCGCCCCAAACGGCACTCACCTGACTGAGCGCAGCGCTGGCTACCATGAGCGCAGCAAGCAGTAAAAGCGGGAAACGGGCACGCCAGGGCGATGGCGCAGGCGCAGAAACAGAGGTTGAGGAGAGATGAAAACCTGCTTTTACCACCGCGTCTTCTATTGCAGACTGAACCGGGGCGCGGGCATTAACGACAAGTTTTTCACTGGAAAAGACGACGCGGACCTGCAGGACGTCAGGGAGTTGGCGAACGGCGGTTTCGATTGCGCGGGCACAACTGGGGCAGTCCATACCGCTAACCTGCCAGCTGAACTGAAAAGCATCAGAGGATCGTCGTCGGTCACCTTCGTCACTGGCTTCGCCGGCAGACGCGGCAGAGCAGCTACATTCACCGCCGCAGCTGGCGCGCTCTGTCGTTTCAGGAGAGGCCGCAGTAATGGATAAGGTGCCCGGACGAACAGGGCGAATGGCACAAAGCGGTTTTGCGGCTCGATGAGTATTGCGTGGCTTACCGCAGCCACAAGTATGATGTTGATGCATATAACCTCCGGAAGACGTGGGCGACGTGCCCACGGCTTATCTTACACCCAGAGGTTTAACCCAACGCCAGCATTATTGTGTCTTTTTTCAGTAGATCCACAGGGAGCGGACGATCATAAAGTGACCGGCAAAGTAGCAGGCCGCGACAATCGCGCTGTCGGCGCTGAAACGGCGGCGAAAATGACTGATAAACCACACGATATTAGCCAGCAGCAGCAGGGCAGAGCCAACCAGAATTGAGAAGCTGTAATCGCTGGGGCGGAAGACATATTGTTCAGTAGCCATCCAGTTCATGACCAGCGTCATGCCGATCAGCGTACAGACGGGCCAGCGCAGCGTTTCCAGCTTACTCCACAGCACACCAATCACAACCACCCCGATGATCAGAAACGTTAGTGGGATGGGCCAGTAAAATGTCATCGTCATATTGGCCGCAAAACACAGCGTGTACAGCAGATGCGACAGGAAAAACGCGCCCAGCGCATAAAGCATTTGTTGCCGCGGGAGCAGCGTCAGCGTGTCGCCGATGAGCGTGGCGACTAACCCAGCCACAATCAGGTAATCAGATGTATTGCGTGTGGGGGCCTGCCAGGCCAGACCGACTAACAGGAGCAACGTGACAGGTTTAAATAACCAGCGTTGCCATTGCGGGCCCCGGTAAGAGGCATCAACGTACAGCCAGCCGGAGAAAAGTACAGCGAGAAAGGACCAGAGCATTGCTTCTCCCTTTTTACCAAAATGGTGACAGTTCCTGAAACACTCCTGTCAGTCTAGGTTATGCCAGCGCGATGTGACAATCGGTCAACTCTGGTTGTATGATTTATCGCGCAATGCAAGACGATCTGAGACCGGATAAACGCTGAGGAAAGATGAAACCACCGCTACTTTTTATTATCGTCGTGGCCATTATTGCCGTACTCGCGACACGCCAGTTCATCAAACAGCGGCGCGAGGCAGCCGTCAACGATGCCTCGCCGGTACGCACCGTCGCGGTTGAGGTCAAAACCAAACGTGAGTTTTCGGTATCCAGTCGCCGCTCACGTGAGCGCGAAGTGATCGCCGGAGACGAAATGCGCTATGAGGCCTGGTTTCATCCGCTCAATGGCGAAAGCGATATTAAGATGCGCGTTAATGAAAGCGACTACCATCTGATGGACAAGGGCACGAAAGGCGAGCTGACACTTCAGGGCACGCGTTTTATCCGCTTCACGCCTGCCGAAAACTGACGGCGAGCGTGATGCCCGCCGTTATCCTTTATTTACGTGGGAAATTTTTTTTCTGCCACGCAACCAGTTCGAACACGCCAAACAAAAAGACTTTGATCTGGGTAGCGCGATCGAGCGGTGGTGCATCTTTGCCCTGCGTCGTGCGCAGCAGGACTAACTGCAGGCCGTGCATCAGGATCATAAATATCAAGGCCACATTGATGAACCAGGTCAGGGGCTTCGGATACGGATGAATCAGGTTAAACAGTAAAAAACCCCATACGCACAGCATCAGCAGGCGTCCTAAATTAAGTAACATCATGCGTCTCCTGTTGGCGCTGATATAAACGATAGGCCACCTGGCCCGCAATTTTTTCGCGATGTAAATCCCAGTGAACCGGCACCGGCGGTGGGCCGTTTTCAACTTCGCTTTCAACGTAGACGAGTGCATCCGCTGTCAGCCAGTTATTTTTTTTCAGCAGTTGCAGGGTTTGCTCCAGCAAACCCTGCCGAAACGGAGGATCGACAAACACGATACCAAAGGGATGGCCGTCCTGCGCCAGCCAGCTCAGGGTGTTGGTTTGTACAACGTTGCCGTTTGAGGCCTGCAATGTCTGAAGGTTTTTGCTCAGCTGTTGCGCCACCGGGCGCTCCAGCTCAAGCAGCGTTGCCGACGCGGCATAGCGTGAGAGCGCTTCCAGCCCCAGTGCGCCACTTCCGGCAAAGCAATCCAGGCAGTCAGCCTGCTGCAGGTGGGGTGCCAGCCAGTTAAACAGGGTTTCTCGCACCCTGTCGGTGGTGGGACGAAGACCCGCGCTGTCTGGCACCGGTAATTTGCGGCCGCGCCACTGTCCGCCAATAATGCGGATTTGGCCCGCACCACCTGTTTTACGGGGAGGTTTTATCATCTTGCTCACAAATCGTCATAATTTGTTGCGTAGTTTAACGGGCGAAACGATGAGAAGAAACGTTAAAAAAGGGTGCTGTGGTGTGCCGCCAGGAAAGTGTTAGACTACGACGCTGCTGATGTTATGCATAATTCTGCGGTTTAACGCCACTTTGGCGTTTATCACCAATACTGTTTTTAACCCTGGGAACATTGTGCTACCGGGATGAAGCCATCGAGGAGTGTGGTTACACAATGGCAAAAGAGAAGAAACGAGGCTTTTTTTCCTGGCTGGGATTTGGCAAAGAAGAAGAGAAACAACCCTTAACGGATGCGCAGACGGCACAACCGGAAGCCCAGCAGCCAGAACAGGAAGCCCCGGCACGCAGTCAGGCGGAAACCGCTGAACAGGAACGCGGTGCCGCACCTGAAAACCGTGTTGAACAGCAACAGGAAAGTGATGCAGCTACGTCTGAAGACGTACCGGTTACCGCCCGTGTAGCCTGGCCTGAAACGGCGGTTGATCCGCATACCGGTATGATCACGCCCGTTGAGCCTGCCGATGACGTCAACGATGAGGAACTGACTGCACTGCCGTCAGCGGAGGTTGAGCTTGCCTCATCCGCGCCTGAACAGGCACCTGTGGCGGACGATGCGCCGCTGAGCGACGATGAGCTGGCCGCGCTGGCGCTGGCGGATGCCGACGTGACAGATATCGCGCCGCACGACGCTGCCATCGCTGAAACTGAACAGGCGGACGATGCGCCGCTGAGCGACGATGAGCTGGCCGCGCTGGCGCTGGCGGATGCCGACGTGACAGATATCGCGCCGCACGACGCTGCCATCGCTGAAACTGAACAGGCGGACGATGCGCCGTTGAGTGACGAAGAACTGGCTGCACTGGCGCTGGGAGACGCGGATGTTGTTAACGTTGAAACTGTCGGGCACGATGCCGGGGCGACAGCGCCAGACGACACGGTCAGCGATCTTCCGTTAGCCGCCGCACCGCTGGTAGCGCACGAGCAGGAACAGGAGCGCCCCACCAAAGAGGGATTCTTTGCCCGCCTGAAGCGCAGCCTGGTGAAGACACGCCAGAACCTGGGCTCGGGTTTTATCAGCCTGTTCCGTGGCAAGAAAATCGACGATGACCTGTTCGAAGAACTGGAAGAACAACTGCTGATTGCCGACGTGGGCGTGGAAACGACGCGGCGCATTATTACCAGCCTGACGCAGCATGCTGACCGTAAGCAACTGCGCGATGCGGAAGCGCTTTATGGCCTGCTGAAAAGCGAAATGGCGGCGATCCTGGCGAAAGTCGATGAACCGCTGAATGTCGAAGGTAAAACCCCGTTTGTCATCTTAATGGTCGGCGTGAACGGCGTGGGTAAAACCACCACCATCGGCAAGCTGGCACGTCAGTATCAGGCAGAAGGTAAATCTGTGATGCTGGCGGCGGGCGATACGTTCCGTGCGGCAGCTGTTGAACAGCTTCAGGTCTGGGGCCAGCGCAACAACATTCCCGTTGTCGCGCAGCATACCGGCGCGGATTCTGCCTCGGTGATTTTCGATGCCATCCAGGCGGCCAAATCACGTGGCGTTGACGTGTTGATCGCGGATACCGCAGGGCGCTTGCAAAATAAATCGCACCTGATGGAAGAGCTGAAGAAAATTACCCGTGTGATGAAGAAGCTGGATGAGCAGGCGCCACATGAAGTCATGCTGACCCTGGATGCCAGTACCGGGCAAAATGCCATCAGCCAGGCCAAACTGTTCCATGAAGCGGTAGGGCTGAGCGGCATTACACTGACTAAACTGGATGGGACAGCCAAAGGTGGCGTGATTTTCTCGGTCGCCGATCAGTTTGGCATCCCTATCCGTTATATCGGTGTCGGAGAAGGCATCGACGATTTACGGCCCTTCAAGGCCGAGGATTTTATTGAGGCACTGTTTGCCCGAGAGGACTAATTAGGATGATTCGCTTTGAAGAGGTCAGTAAGGCATATCTCGGCGGACGTCAGGCGCTGCAGGGCGTAGATTTTAATCTGCGTCCTGGCGAAATGGCGTTTTTGACCGGCCACTCCGGGGCAGGTAAGAGTACGTTGCTGAAGCTGATTTGTGGCATTGAGCGCCCCAGCGCCGGGCAAATCTGGTTTAGCGGACACGATATTTCGCGCCTACGTAACAGCGAAGTGCCGTTCCTGCGTCGTCAGATCGGGATGATCTTTCAGGATCACCATCTGCTGATGGATCGTAGCGTTTATGACAATGTGGCCATCCCGTTGATCATCTCCGGTGCCAGCGGCGAGGATATCCGTCGTCGTGTTTCGGCGGCGCTCGATAAAGTGGGCCTGCTCGACAAAGCGAAAAGTTTTCCTATTCAGCTCTCCGGCGGTGAACAGCAACGTGTCGGTATTGCCCGTGCCGTCGTGAATAAGCCCGCCGTTCTGCTGGCTGACGAACCAACGGGTAACCTGGATGAGGCGCTGTCAGAAGACATCCTGCGCCTGTTTGAAGAGTTTAACCGCGTAGGTGTGACCGTTTTGATGGCGACGCATGATGTTGCCCTTATTGGTCGCCGCAATTATCGGGTAATGACGCTGAATAAAGGACGCCTGCACGGAGGCCACGATGGTCAATAAACGCAACAAACGCGCGGCAGCCCCGAAGGCGAAGCAACCGTCAAAGAGTAAAGCGTTACGCGGTGGCTGGCAGGAACAGTGGCGCTACGCGCTACGCGGTACGCTGTCAGATATGTGGCGTCAGCCGCTGGCGACGTTGCTGACAGTGATGGTGATTGCGATTTCCCTGACGCTGCCCAGCGTCTGCTATATGGTGTGGAAAAACGTCAGCCAGGCGGCTTCGCAGTGGTATCCCGCGCCGCAACTGACGGTGTATCTCTCAAAAACGCTGGATGATACGGCTGCTGAGAATGTGACCGCGCAACTGAAACAGGTTGAGGGCGTGGATCACGTTAACTATCTGACGCGTGAAGAAGCCCTGAATGAATTCCGCAACTGGTCAGGCTTCGGCGGCGCGATGGACATGCTGGAACAGAATCCGCTGCCTGCTGTCGTTATCATTACGCCAAAGCTCAACTTCCAGAATTCGGACACCATGCAAACGTTACGCGACAGAGTGGCGAAAGTGCAGGGCGTCGATGAGGTACGGATGGATGACAGCTGGTTTGCCCGTCTGGCGGCGCTGACCGGCCTGGTCGGTCAAATTGCGTCGATGATCGGTATCCTGATGATCGTGGCGGTCTTCCTCGTGATTGGTAACAGCGTCAGGCTGAGTATTTTTGCCCGCCGCGATACGATCAACGTTCAGAAGCTGATCGGGGCAACGGATGGATTTATCCTGCGGCCGTTCCTGTATGGTGGCGCGTTACTCGGGTTCAGTGGCGCGGTACTTTCCCTGATCCTGTCTGAAGTGCTGGTGCTGCGCCTGCAGTCTGTTGTGGCTCAGGTGTCGTCGGTATTTGGCACCACCTTCTCTCTGGAAGGGTTTTCCTGGGATGAGGCGTTACTGCTGTTGCTCATCGCCGCCATTATCGGCTGGATTGCCGCCTGGCTGGCAACCGTACAACATTTACGTCGATTTACGCCCCAGTAAAGCGCTGCAACATTTTTTTGTTATAATCATCCTCTGCTGCCGACAGTGGGCGCAGAGGGTGTTGCCCTGCTGTCATCTGTGTGTAAAATATTCACTGCTATAATTGAACTTGTGGATAACTTTGTTTTCTAAGTAGCACAGATTGCTTTTGGTTTTCCTGCGACGTTGACATAATGTGACGTGCGCTTATGGAAAGATGCGGCAATTCCACTGATTTTGTGAGGATTTGAATGACCAAAGAAATGCAAACTTTAGCTATTGCTCCTCTGGGCAACCTGGAATCTTACGTTCGGGCTGCCAACACCTGGCCGATGCTGTCGGCAGAAGAGGAAAAAGCGTTGGCTGAACGGCTGCATTACCAGGGCGATCTGGATGCGGCAAAGACGCTGATCCTGTCTCACCTACGCTTTGTTGTTCATATCGCTCGTAACTATTCTGGCTATGGCCTGCCTCAGGCTGACCTGATCCAGGAAGGTAACATTGGCTTGATGAAAGCCGTTCGTCGCTTCAATCCTGAAGTGGGTGTTCGTCTGGTGTCCTTTGCCGTTCACTGGATCAAAGCAGAAATTCACGAATATGTGCTGCGTAACTGGCGCATCGTGAAAGTGGCGACCACTAAGGCACAGCGCAAGCTGTTCTTTAACCTGCGTAAAACCAAGCAGCGTCTGGGCTGGTTTAACCAGGATGAAGTCGAGATGGTGGCGCGTGAGCTGGGCGTGAGCAGCAAAGATGTGCGAGAAATGGAATCGCGCATGGCGGCTCAGGATATGACCTTCGATATGTCCGCTGACGATGAAAGCGGCGAAGGAAAATCCATGGCGCCGGTGCTGTATCTCCAGGATAAAACCTCTGACTTTGCGGACGGCATCGAAGAGGATAACTGGGAATCGCATGCAGCCGATAAGCTGACTTATGCAATGGAAGGGCTGGACGAGCGCAGCCAGCATATTATCCGTGCCCGCTGGCTGGACGAAGACAACAAAACCACCCTGCAGGAACTGGCCGATCAATACGGTGTTTCTGCTGAGCGCGTCCGACAGCTTGAGAAGAACGCGATGAAAAAACTCCGAATGGCTATCGAAGCCTGACGAGACAGGGCGACCTCAGGTCGCCCTTTTTATTGCCCGCGATTTATTTTACCCAGCCATCAACCTGCGCACGAAATCCACAGGCCTGCATAAACGCCGCCCGAACGCGTTGATCTTCGCTACCGTCATCAGCAATCCACCAGTCCTCCAGCGATGGGTTCTGCTTCATCGTGTCTTCCAGCAAATATAGCCCGACACCGCGACGTCGCGTGACATCTCTGACGGTCAGATGATGCACTTTACCGTGGATACCGGCTATCTCTAACTGTAACGCCGCCAGCAAACGGTCGTTGAAGCGTGCGACATAAAGGCGGTGATTTTCATTTAACGCGTTTTCCAGCGTGGCCAAATCCCTCTCAGGCCAGATTTTCCCCAGATCGATCCGATCCTGCTGCGTTAGAGAGGTCAACCGCAAAATAGTAAGCTTCATAACAAACACCTGTCCGTGTAAAAGCCGAAAGTGTAGTCAATTCCCGTAATCAGAACCCCGGCACATTTTACGCAATAAAACAGGTCAAAACAGCGACAGAGTGCCAGGATAATAGTTATAAACAGGTAGTCAGCATTTAAATAACTGATCCTAATACCGCTACACTTTAGCCAGCCCATGTTTTCCCCCGGGGAATGGGCTGACGGTATTCATAAAGTGATGGACCTTTTTCAACAGTTGCCACATTGAACTGCACTGGTGATTTCGGGTTATTGTCTCATGAAGCGCCTGCCACAACCGTTCGACAT
>NZ_VZPF01000026.1 GCF_008801695.1 Pantoea stewartii subsp. stewartii | reverse complement strand
ATGTCGAACGGTTGTGGCAGGCGCTTCATGAGACAATAACCCGAAATCACCAGTGCAGTTCAATGTGGCAACTGTTGAAAAAGGTCCATCACTTTATGAATACCGTCAGCCCATTCCCCGGGGGAAAACATGGGCTGGCTAAAGTGTAGCGGTATTAGGATCAGTTATTTAGTCAGGCAGCCGGAAGTTGGAAAACAAAGATTGGATTTATCACCCACATCCATACCGATAGAGATGGAAAAGTTATCGGCTATGACGTTCAGGTTCCTCCACGTGAAGGCTCTAAAGCAAAACCAAAAATGTATTACCCGCGCATTTCAGCTTTAAAGCCTTATCAAAAATTAGATTAGTTAATAGTTACCGGAGCACTCCCATGATATCCACTGAGAATTATTTCATCGGCTGGGCAGTCTTTGCGGTTATGGGAGTGTGTGTTTATGCGTTTGTTTGGGGGGTTGTATGAGTGATTTTAAGGGTGTTAAGGGTCCTTGGGTTAGCGAAGGCTATGATATTTACTCTGGAGATATGGACGCGCATATCTGCATAGTTTCATCCTTCATTGATGAAGAAACGGAGGATGCTCATGTCAACCTAATCGCCGCTGCGCCTGAGCTTCTTGAGGCGCTGCAGGTGATGGTTGCCGCAAGGCCTGCAACCTGCAACACGGTTGAAATTTCATTAGCGCGAGCCGCCATTGCCAAGGCATTGGGCCAGTAACCACTACAGGAGAGAGGATGCGCTGCATTGTTTTACTTAACGTAGATGACCCTGACAATACCTCAATCGCTCAGGATAAAAATGGCGATAACTGGGTTTTTAACAATTACAACGATGCTGATGACTGGTGTTCACGCAACGCTGGCGGAACATGGTTGAAGGTCATCAATCTTGATGACGACGACGATGACTGAGTGACACCGTAAAGCTGTCTGCTTAGACGGGTTTGAGGTGCTACGCACCAACGCCTTTAGAGGGGCTCAGATAACCAGACAGTAATACCCTTAACGGCCGGCGCAATGTCGGCCTTTCTTTTTCCCGGTTAAATCATCAATTCAACGGAGTTACCCATATGCAATACGCATTAGTGGGAGCCTTCCCTGTGGGTGGCTCCTGTAATAACACGTCTCAACTTTCCCGCTTAACCGAACAGCTTCGCCGCATTGGCCGCTGGTTCGTTGACACCTTAAATCAACCAGGAAGGCCGTAATTATGAAAACCAACTTCTTTAAACGCGCTCAGGAGCTTTCCAGAGAGGCGCAGCTATACGGCGACAAGGTTAAGTGGGCTATGGCAATGCGGCTGTTACGGAGGGCTGTGAGATGAACAGATTCACACATTATGACCTGATTGAGCGGCACAACGAGGAAGTCGAAGCTGCGAAGGTGGAAAGAGATGAATGGATTCGCGACAAGGCCGATCAGCTTGCAGCCTTCTTCCCACAGTGCGCAATGGATTTCTACCCGAAAAGCAAAGGCGCATTTAACCCCTATCAGGTTGGGCTGGATTCTGATGAGGCGCAGGACGCTTATGCAGAGTTTGTTGAAGCCGTATGCCTGGCGAAAGCAACAAAGCTGCGCATGGAAGCAGAGTTTATGGGAGAGGTGGCGTGATGCAACCCGGCGTTTACTACGATATCAGCAACGAGGAATATCACGCCGGCCCGGGCATCAGCAAATCACAGCTGGATGATATCGCTGTCAGCCCGGCAATATTCCAGTGGCGAAAATCAGCACCTGTTGATGATGAGAAAACCGCGGCGCTGGATTTAGGTACTGCCCTTCATTGCCTCCTGCTTGAACCTGATGAATTCAGCAAGCGATTCATGATTGGCCCCGAAGTTAACCGGCGCACCAACGCAGGGAAGCAAAAAGAGCAGGACTTTCTGGACATGTGTGAGCAGCAAGGCATCACGCCAATCACGCACGACGACAACCGTAAATTGCGGTTAATGCGTGACAGCGCCTTTGCTCACCCTGTTGCCCGGTGGATGCTTGAAACTGAAGGAAAAGCAGAGGCAAGCATTTACTGGAACGACCGTGACACACAGATTTTATCGCGCTGCCGTCCTGACAAATTGATCACCGAGTTTAGCTGGTGCGTGGACGTAAAAAGCACAGCCGACATCGGCAAGTTTCAAAAGGACTTTTACTCATACCGCTATCACGTTCAGGACGCGTTCTATTCCGATGGGTACGAGGCTCAGTTCTGCGAAGTTCCTACCTTCGCGTTTCTGGTAGTCAGCTCATCCATCGACTGCGGCCGCTATCCGGTTCAGGTTTTCATCATGGACCAGCAGGCTAAAGATGCTGGCCGTGCCGAATACAAGCGAAACCTGACAACTTATGCAGAATGCCAGGCAAGGAATGAATGGCCGGGCATCGCAACTCTTTCACTCCCGTACTGGGCTAAGGAAATCCGAAATGTCTAACCAGCCACCAATCGCCAGCGCTGACCTGCAGAAGGCCAACACCGGTAAGCAGGTAGCGAATAAAACGCCAGAGCAGACGCTGGTTGGCTTCATGAATCAGCCTGCAATGAAAAGCCAGCTTGCCGCGGCACTGCCACGACACATGACTGCAGACCGCATGATTCGCATTGTCACCACTGAGATTCGCAAAACACCGGCACTGGCAACATGTGACCAGAGCAGCTTTATAGGCGCAGTCGTACAGTGCTCTCAGCTTGGCCTGGAGCCTGGCAGCGCGCTTGGGCATGCGTATCTTCTGCCGTTCGGCAATGGACGTTCGAAATCAGGCCAGTCTAACGTTCAACTGATTATCGGCTATCGCGGCATGATTGACCTAGCCCGCCGGTCCGGTCAAATCGTCAGCCTATCCGCCCGCGTCGTTCGAGCTGATGATGAATTCAGCTTTGAGTACGGACTTGATGAAAACCTGATTCACCGCCCGGGCGAAAATGAAGACGCCCCTATCACCCACGTTTATGCGGTGGCGCGGCTTAAGGACGGAGGAACACAGTTCGAAGTCATGACCGTGAAGCAGATTGAAAAGGTCAAGGCACAAAGCAAAGCTTCATCAAACGGGCCCTGGGTTACGCACTGGGAAGAGATGGCAAAGAAAACTGTCATCCGCCGCCTGTTCAAATACCTGCCAGTGAGCATTGAAATGCAGAAGGCCGTCATCCTTGATGAGAAAGCTGAAAGCGACGTCGATCAGGACAACGCTTCAGTGCTCAGTGCTGAATACAGCGTATTGGATGGCTCCAGTGAGGAGTGATGATGCAGAACCCTTACAGTCCAATGAAAGTCGGGAGCGTAACGCTCCCTTTTTTCTGGCAGCGAAAAGCATGGTTGCTACCTGATAACACGCTGACAACCAATCCCATTAAGGCTCAATTAGCAGCCGAGCAGCAGGATAGAAAGCTAAAGCTCCTGGTGGCGGCGCTTAGCTTAACAGCCGCCTGACCGGACACACTCCCATGCAAACACTTCACTGAAGGCAATGCCGCATACCGGCATATCGCCTCAACAGCTTCATGTTCATCGTATTAGCCGATGAGCAAACAGCAATGGTTACCAACGTCAGGCACCTTGCCAATAAGGTGCTTTGTTACATCAACGATAAGCCAGAGTCATTCGATAACGATGAGCTTGTCTTGGTGTCTGTAGCGGATTCAGGAGAAGGGAAATGACTAACAGCGATATCGAACACATGGCTCAGGGATATCCGCCATCACACATAGGCAAAGACAACGAGGAAGTGGTAATTGAGCTTGCTTCAAGTGTCATTGATTTGCAGCAGAAGCTGGATGCGATTTCTGCAAAGGCACTTGAGCTATGCAGTGAATCGGCTCACGTCTACCAGAAATACAACATCACTCAGATGCCTGACAGGGATTTAGTCGACCATCAGACAATTCAGGAGCTTTCGGATTTAATCCGCTCCGGCACCCATGAAACTGCGGATAAGGCGGGTTGATATGAGAAAGTACTTTTTCGATAAAAGATTGCCGAAGGCAACTCTGATAAAAGTAAGAAAGTCATATGTCAGGGATTGGTTTTGGAAACCTCATACGGTTCGAATTGCAAATGCACGCGAATTCTTTTGGCTGGGCTATAACTTTACGATCCGTGCGCCATGGCTGAAGCATTCTGCACGCGCTCTTTATCCTAAATTATTCAAAGAGGCCAAGCATGACAACTAATTCCCCCAATCCAGTTGATGGTGATGTGCAGGCGCTGATCGATGTCTGCAAGTCTGATATTGCGCGTTTGGAGGGCACCATCAGACGATGTGAAGCGAATAAGATTTTTAGCACAATTCCGGGCCACAAAAAAGATTTACTGATTCGGCAAATAGCACTCGCAGCGCTGACGGCTGAGCCTGTTAAAACGAAACTTAAATACTCGTCTGTACTACCTAAGTTTATCGGTGATACCAACGAAATCGAAAGCGTGCATTGCTGGGTACACGGTGACACGCCAGAATTCGCCACAAACGAGGAGGCTTATGCCGAAGCGCAGAAAATGACCGGAGACCTCTACACCACCCCGCCCGCTCAGCTTTTGCGCCCGGTGGAGTTGCCCAAAAGTCAGCGCTTAGACGGCAACGGGTACGGATATTATTTCGACATGGATGGCGTTTTCAGAGCGCTGGAAAATGCTGGTGTTCCGTTCAAGAGTCAAGGGTGAAGTCATGATTAAGTTGCCAGATGATTTTTCTGAGATTCGCATTCAGAAAGCAAAGCTATGGATTGAACGCGTAATGCTTGATAAGCCAGGCATGAAAGAAGCAAAAACATGCGCTGCAATACTGGAATTTATCACCGAAGTCCAGCGCCTTAACGCCACCGCACAGCCTGTAAGCGATGGGTGGGTAAAGTGCAGTGAGCGGATGCCGGAGATACCCTATCAACAAGATCAGTTCATAGTCTACACCGATTCGATGATTGTAATGGCTGCATGGTTCAACAGGCTTCGCGGCATCTTCAAGGATGAGCACAACGGATGCGTAATTGACGATGTAACCCACTGGATGCCACTGCCAGCAGCGCCGGGAGGTCAGGATGAGCAGTAAACAGGAAATTTATGAAGGCCTGCAAAATCTCGTCAGTCAGGCTTTTAGCTATGCGGGCAATCTTGACTTAGGAGAGGAGCGCATAGAGGCGTTTGATTTTGCCGAGGCTCTGCGCAGGCTCCAGCGCAGAGGTGCAGCCAGTGTCATGCTTGCTGCGACAAACCCGTTAGCTTCCCTGTGCGATCAGGATGACGAAGGCGATGATGAATGGGATGAGGATGATGACTAATGCCTAAATCCCCGCCGAACGCAAATCCATCCCCGAATAACTAACCTGCTCCGGCAGGTTTTTTTACGATTTCATTCAGGAGTAAACACTATGTGCGCAGATATTCTCGACGAAGCTGCCGAACACACGCAGCACATGATTGACCTGGCATTAGCCAACCGCCCTCACCCTACCATGCAATTCACTGGCACCTGCCATTACTGCGAAGAGAAGGTATCGACCGGATTTTTCTGCTCCCCTGAGTGCTGTGAGGACTTTGAGAAGGTTGAGCGGGCCAATAAACAGAGGAGAGTGGCGTGAAACTAACCTACGGTTCGGTTTGCAGCGGCATAGAAGCTGCCAGCATAGCATGGGAGCCGATTGGACTTAGCCCGGCATGGTTCTCTCAGTTTGACCCGGAGCACAACTACAAAAAAGGCCCTGACTTCCCTTCTTCCGTTCTCTCCCACCACTGGCCGAATATTTCCAATCTTGGCGATATGACAAAGCTGGCTGCCATGGTGAGGTCTGGTGAAGTGGAAGCTCCCGACATCCTTGTTGGCGGTACGCCGTGCCAGGCATTTTCTGTAGCCGGAGCACGTAAGGGCCTTGAAGATGAACGAGGTCAGTTAACAATTTCATACGGAGAATTAGCTGATGCAATCGACGAGCAGCGAATCAGCGAAGGAAATCAACCATCAATTATCGTCTGGGAAAACGTGCCAGGCGTCCTGTCGTCCAAAGATAACGCCTTCGGTGCGTTTCTTGGCCTCCTCGCCGGCGAAGACTGTGAGCTGGAACCACCAGGGAAAAAATGGTCGAACGCTGGTTATGTGTCTGGACCCAAAAGGTCAATCGCGTGGCGCGTCCTTGATGCCCAATATTTCGGAGTGGCCCAACGCCGCCGCCGTGTGTTTGTTGTCGCAAGTGCTCGAACCGATTTCGATCCCACAAAAGTTCTATTTGAGCTCGAAGGCGTGCGCCGGGATACTGCGCCGAGCCGAAGCGCGGGGTCGGTCGCTGCCGCCCTTACTGCAAATGGCGTTGGAACGTGTGGCGCTGACGACAACCAGGCTCAAGCCGGGCACCTCGTTGCAGCCTTCGGAGGCGGAAACCGCAGCGGATCTATCGAAGTTGCCGCCTGCCTCACAGCCCGAGGCCAGCGCATAGATTTCGAGGTCGAGACCTTCCTCGCCCAGTTCAGCAGCACCGGTCAGGGTGCATGGGCGGAAGGAGCTGGGACACTGCGCGCCCGTGAGCAGGAGAGCCACGACCATCTGGCGGTGATGGCTGTTCACGCAACCCAAGACCCTGACACCAACGTCGAGCTGGCACACACTCTGGGCCGCAACCAGGGACAGGAGAACGGCATCCTCGCCATCGCCTTCAACAGCAAGGACCACGGGCAGGACGCAGCAGTTGAGATAGCGCCTAAGCTGCGGGCCAGCGGCAGCGTCAACAGCCATCAGAACGCAGGGGCACCTCCGGCAGTGGCGTATGGCATCAGCAACCAGCCTACACCGAAGTTTGCTGAAGAATTATCGCCGCCGCTGGATGCCAAAGAGCGCGGCGGGGGAAGAATGGAGGCTGTCATGCATAACATGTCGGTCCGCCGCCTGACCCCTGTAGAGTGTGAGCGGTTGCAGGGGTTCCCCGACAACCACACCCTGATCCCGGTATCTAAGCGCAAGCAGATCACGGCGGATGAGTATGCGTATCTGCGCAGCCACTTCCCAACCATGACCGCAGAAGAGGCGTACCGCCAGGCAGCTGACGGCCCGCGCTACAAAGCAATCGGTAATTCCATGGCAGTACCGGTAATGGCCTGGATTGGCAAGCGCATCATTTCTCACCTGAATAAATAACCCCACCCAATTAACCTTTATCGCGCTCTGCGTGAGGAGTTGTTATGTCTGAAGAACAAAATGTCATTGATTACGATCCGAATAAATTCTCTTTTTCAAATAAGTCAGTTCACACAGTGAAACTAGTTTTTGGTGTATGGCAGTTCCGGGCGGAAGCGATTCGTGAGGTTTCTGGCAACTGTTCTGGATTGGATGTTATCACATCCGCGATTGATTCTTTCTATGAAGACCTTCCAGAGCTTGAAGGGACGAAAGTACCCTATCTGATGCTGACCGACAAAGACGGCAATACGCTTGAGTGTGCCGATGATGAGGAGGATTGCTACGACTTCCTGCCAAGGATGCTGATGAGCGCTGAAATCATAGGATTCACGTCGATGAAATGAACATCAACATCACCGCCGAACCTGGCGACATTCTCACTCTCGCCCTTCTCATCGCTCTCATTTACGCATTAAAACACAGCAAGCCACCTGAGGAGTAGATATGGAATCACCATACATGACATTTGAGGAAACGGCCGCATTCTTCCGCCGGTCGGTAAAAACAATCCGCAACTGGAACAGCCGTAACCGCCGGACCGGTGAGAAACGTATGTGCGGATTCCCCGACCCTGCACACCACGGCTTGTTCCTGAAAAGCGATATCGAAAAGTTCGGTAAGCTACATTGTCACGATTGAGCGTACTTTCGACTCACCATTCACTATCTTCATTACCAGAGCCCACCAGGCGGTATATGCCTTCCTCTGCTCATCGATGTAGTCATTGTGATCGTATACCGCCCATATGCCTGGCAGGGCATGCCCCAGCATCACCTCGCAGACATGCGGTGGAGCAATGGAAGCCCACCGCGTCCTCGCCGTTCTTCTCAGGTCATGGATAGACCAGTGCGGCATTATCTCGCCTCTTGTTCTCTGGTAGTAAGCCATGACAGTTTTCGGCAATCCTAATGCTGATCCGCTGTTAAGCGCCCTTTCCCTGTCCTTAGCCAGCGCACTCTGAAATATAAAATCCTTGTGCGAGCTGAGCGACATTGCTTCCTGAATCATTTCCTGCGCCGCCGGGATGATCGGTCGTCTTAATGGTTTGCCGCTCTGTCCGCCTTTGTGGTTCTCAGGCGGAACCGTCCACACGCCCTCCTCAAAATCAAAATGCTCACGTTTGCTCTGTATCATCTCGCCAGAACGGCAGCCGAATAACAGGATAAGTTGCATGAGCAGCGCGTTTTTCCTGCGCATGCCGGTATTTTCGAAGGTTTCGTACAGCACCCTGATTTCGTCGTCACTCAGCACGCGTTTAGTGACGTTTATTTTCATGCCTAAGTCATGAGGCTTAAGGGATTCCACCGGCGCATACTCAACCATTTTTCTCCTGAGCGCCCATGAGTGTGCCTGCTTTGCGTTTGTCAGCAAGCGCCTGGCAATTCCAGGTCTTTTCGCCTGGACACTCTCAATAACCTCTATCCATGTATGCGTGCCTACAGAGTCATGCGGCAGATGGCCTATGCGGGGGAATATGTGAATCTCAAACGATCTAAGTATGCCGTGGGCGTTTTTTATATTCGCCTGGGCATAAACGCGGTCCCATTCCCTGATGACCTGCTCAACCGTCATGGCCGTGACGTTCTTCTCATACCGCGCCGCCATGTAAAGCTGAGGGTCTATACCTTCCTCAAGCGCACGGCGTATCTTCAGTATCTCATCACGGGCTTCCCGCAACCCGAGAGACGGGTAGCTTCCAATGTCAACCCTACGCTGTTTGCCGGCGAACATGTATCGCATCTGGAAAACGACCTTTCCTTTTTTTGACACCCGGACAGAAAGGCCATCCCTGTCCGTCTTTTCAAATACCCCTTCATGCTCGCGCCCGAGCACAGAACGCAGGTAGCTGTCAGTGAGCGCCATAGCATCCTCATTAGTACATAAAAAAGAGAGGATCGCAGACTAACCGATTTTTTGTACTAACACATGTACATAAATCACAGGGTCGTATCGGGATGTTTAGTGACTGTTTGAGAGTGTGCAGGATTGAAATTAGTTGTTGAGTGTTGTGCGGCGGGGAATTGAAAGGATGTGCAGGGATGAGGAAGGATAAGGCGTTATTTACACACAGATTTCAGAGGTAGATGAGTTGCTTAATGTCGATTTTTTGTGCCCGCCATAACGTCGCTCAGTTGAACGTCTATTATGTGCCGAGGGTGCAACAGAATGCCAGTCAGTGTGCGTTCAGGACTCTGGAACAGGCAGAGTGCAGTAATGCAGCCCGAGTGTCCGGCTGACAGGAGATACTTTTGGGGGCGAGACGAAAGGCGTAATGGGCGCGCAACAGGCCGGACTCTTTCAGAATCAGGCTGGCAGAATTATTATTTTTTATGGTGTTTTCCCTGGTGTTGCCCGTTGTTACTTCGTTGGATAAGGCCAGGCGTGATCAATGCCCGTTGACGACAGTACGCCCGTCGCCAGTAAATAGATCACGACAAGTGTGAAAACAACAATTGCCGATATTTCAACGGCTTTAACTAACCTGTTTTTCGCCATAAATAACCCCCTTTTAATTGCGTGTATTGCACTTTCCACCTCTTACCATAGAGTGGTACCGGTAAAATTCAAGCACAGATCACAAAATGAAACATAAAGCATTGCTTATATTTTTGTGTTAATCGTGAACGTGAGGGGAACGGATAAAAACGGAGCTTAGAACGGAACGGAATGCCGTAATATGTCAGACAGGGAGGGCGCACCTGCTGCGCCCAGTGAGGCCGCCGTCAGCCGACGCCAAGCATCGACTTCACTTCCTGCGCAATCTTTTCGACCTGAGGACCGTAAATCACCTGAACATCCTGCTCACTGACGCGATTCACGCCATTCGCGCCCGTACTCATCAGGGTGTGATCCACCACCTCTTTCATATCTTTTACCCGCACCCGTAAGCGCGTAAAGCAGCAATCGATGTCCTCTATATTGGCAGCCCCACCCAATCCACTGATAATGACCTGAGTGCGTTCACTGCAATCAACGACCTGCGGTTTTTCCTCCTCGGTTTCCCGTCCCGGTGTTTCGACATTCATGCGGGTAATGACAAAACGGAACCCGTAGTAATAGATCGGTGCGTAGATCACGCCAAGCACCAGCGTCCACCACCAGTGGGTTTTACTGCCACCCAGCACACCGAAGACCACCAGGTCGATAATGCCGCCCTGCACGTTGCCAATCATCAGATGCAGCATTGACATCAACATAAATGAAAGGCCGGTCAAAAACGCATGCAACACATAGAGCACGGGCGACACAAAAATAAAGCAGAACTCCAGAGGTTCGGTGATCCCGGTGGTAAAGGAGGTCAGCGCGCCGGCCAGCACCAGCGCTTTCACGCGTTGTTTATGCTCCGGACGTGCGGTGTGATAGATCGCCAGTGCTGCAGCAGGCAGCCCGAACATCATCACCGGTATTTTTCCCTGCGCCAGGAACTGGGTAGCCGTTCGCAGCGTGGCATCCGGGATGAGGCCAGGATGTGTCAGCGAGGCATTGAAAATATTCAATGCGCCGACAAGGGTCTGTCCGTCCACAACCGCCATACCGCCAATCGGCGTAAAGCGGACCGTTTCATTGAGAATATGGTGCAGCCCGGTAGGAATCAGCAGGCGTTCAGCCGCCCCCAGCAGAAATGCACCGTACTGACCACTGTGGCCAATCATCTGTCCCACCCAGGCGATGCCCTCTCCGAGGGTTGGCCAGATCAGCGCCAGCAATACACCCACCAGCGGCAGAACCACGACGGTGACAATGGGCACAAAACGTCGGCCGCCAAAGAAGCTGATCGCTGTAGGAAGTTGCTGCGTATAAAAACGATTGTGCAACATTACGGTGAGCAGGCCAGCCACCACGCCGCCCAGCACGCTCATGTTGTAGGTAAAAATCCCCAGCATCTGGATATATTCCGCCGAGGTCATCATGGCGGTCGTTTGATCCAGTCCCGCCTGTTGCAGCGCCTGAGGCGTCGTGGTGGCCGCCGTTATGCCTTTTGCGGCCAGCGTCGCATTAATCCCCACGTTCATGGCGATATAGCCAATCACCGCCGCAAAGGCGGCGGTCGGTTTCTCGGCTTTTGCCAGACCAATCGCACTGGCGACGGCAAAGAACAGGGGCAGATTGGCAAACAGCGCTCCTGCGACTTTGCGAATAAAACCGATAATGAGCTGGGCCACCTGCATTTGCGCAAAGGCTTCCCCCGTCACTGCGGGGTTCTGCATGGCCGCGGCCAGCCCCAGAAAAATACCGGCTGCCGCGATCACCGAAATAGGCATCATCAACGCCTTGCCAAATGCATGAATCTGGCTGGTCAGGTGTTTCATGGTTTCGCGCCTTTTTGTGTCATAAACAGCAAGTATTAGCGCGATGTGCCGATAACACCTGATACGGAGAAGTTATGAAAGGGTAAAATATGAACAGCATCACAGTTGTTGTGCCGTCACGATAAACGCGATCTATCGCACCATTAAGTCAATCAATTAGACAAGCTATGTCGTCGAACGCACACTAATCTTCACTATCAGGATATATCCTTGCAACATTCGTCCAACAAAAAAATAAGCCTGCACCTATGATGAAATTTAAGCGCCAAATTAAACCATACCGCGCCGCCGCGGGTGGCTGGGGTTCACTGGAAGCCACGACACGTTTTGTTTTCGACAGTAAAGCTGCCCTGAAAAACCTGCGCAATCTCATGCGTATGAACAAGGCGCGTGGCTTTGACTGCCCGGGCTGCGCCTGGGGCGATGACAATAAAAGTACTTTCAGCTTTTGTGAAAACGGAGCGAAAGCGGTTACCTGGGAAGCGACACGCCGCGTTGTGGATGCCGACTTCTTTGCGAAACACAGCGTGACCACGCTCTATGCTCAAAGCGATTACTTTCTGGAGTATCAGGGCCGCCTGACGCATCCCCTGCGCTACAACCGTGAAACCGATCACTACGAGCCCATCAGTTGGGATGACGCCTATGCGCTTATCGCGCAGCACATCAAAGCGATGGACAATCCAGACCAGATGGAGCTTTACACCTCAGGTCGCGCCAGTAATGAAGCGTCATGGCTTTATCAGCTGTTTGGCCGCATGCTGGGCACCAATAACTTCCCTGACTGCTCGAACATGTGTCACGAAGCCAGCGGTGCGGGACTGAAGCGCAGCATTGGCGTGGGTAAAGGCACGATTCGTCTGGATGATTTTGACCACGCGGATGCGATTTTTGTTTTTGGACAGAATCCGGGCACTAACCATCCACGCATGTTGCACAGCCTGCGTCACGCTGCCGATCACGGTGCAAAAATTGTGACCTTTAATACGCTGCGCGAACGCGGTCTGGAACGGTTCGCCGATCCGCAGAAGCCGCTGGAAATTGTGACCTCGAAAGCCGGTACCATCAGCTCGGCCTATTATCAGCCGCACCTGGGTGGCGATATGGCCGCGGTGCGCGGCATGGTTAAAGCCCTGCTGGAAACGCATCGCGCGCGCATTGCGGCAGGCGAAAGCGGCCTGTTCGATCAGGCGTTCCTGAATGCCAAAACGCACGGCGTTGAAGCCTACTTTGACGCCGTGGATAACACCGACTGGATGCAGATTGTGGCGCAGTCCGGCCTGACTGAAGCGCAGATCCGTGAAGCGGCAGCGATTTACCAGAGCGCCGATAGGGTCATCTGTACCTGGGCGATGGGTATCACTCAGCACAAACATTCCGTCGATACCGTGCGCGAAATTACTAACCTGCAGCTGCTGTTTGGCCAGTTAGGTAAAAAAGGTGCGGGTCTGTGCCCTGTTCGTGGTCACAGTAATGTGCAGGGTAACCGCACCATGGGCATTGATGAGAAACCGGCAAAACCGTTCCTGGATGCGCTGGGTCAGCACTTCAATTTTGAGCCACCGCGTGCGGCAGGTCATAACACCGTTGAAGCACTGAATGCCATGCTGCGTGACGAAATCAAAGTGCTTATCGCGCTGGGTGGCAACCTGGCGGCGGCGGCACCGGATTCACCGCGCACCGAAGAAGCGCTGTCACGTTGTGGCCTGACCGTGCATATCAGTACCAAACTGAACCGCAGCCATCTGGTTCCCGGTCATGAGGGCCTGATTCTGCCTACGCTGGGCCGCACCGAGCGCGATTTGCAGGCGACGGGCAATCAGTATATTACCGTGGAAGATTCCTTCAGCATGGTGCACGCGTCTGAAGGCGTGGGTATTCCGCTGGCGAATACACAACGTTCAGAAACGTCGATTGTCGCCAGCATTGCGCATGCGGTACTGGGCGATGAAAAGGTGAAGTGGCTGGATCTGGCGGCGGACTACAACCTGATTCGCGATCACATCGCAGCCACGATTCCTGGCTTTGCCGACTTTAACAGCAAATGCGATCAGCCTGGTGGGTTCTATCTGGGTAATGCCGCCGCCGAACTGCGCTTCAACACGCCGACCGGTAAGGCCGAGTTCAGCCCTGCCGCGCTGCCTGACTCGCTGTTTCCGCAGTTGGATCAGGAGGTGCCCTTCACGCTGCAAACCCTGCGTTCGCACGATCAGTACAACACGACGATTTACGGCCTTGATGACCGCTATCGCGGCGTTTACGGTCAGCGTGAAGTCGTCTTTATCAACCCGGACGATATGGCGGCATTAGGCTTCAGCGAAGGCCAGAATGTTGACATTGAAACCCTGTGGAATGATGGCGTAACACGTCGCGTGAGCGGCTTTAAGCTGGTGCCTTACAACATCCCGCGTGGCAACCTGGCGGCCTATTATCCAGAAACCAACCCGCTGGTTCCGCTGAACAGCTACGGTGATATTAGCGGTACGCCAACCTCGAAATCGGTGCCGGTTAAGCTGGAATTGTCGCAGGCAACGGTCACCCAACGCATTGCCTGATTCAGGCTTTGCTCCAGGCAAAAAGCCGGTTCGTCCGGCTTTTTGCCTTGCCGCGGGACCGCGATTCGCGTAAAACTGTCAGCCGCTATTAGGCCACGAAACGTAAAAATCATGTTCCAGGATAATCCGCTGCTTGCGCAGCTTAAAGAGAAGCTCCATTCACAAACGCCGCGTGCAGAAGGCGTTGTAAAAGGCACCGAAAAGGGATTCGGCTTTCTGGAAGTCGATGCACAAAAAAGTTATTTCATCCCGCCCCCGCAGATGAAGAAAGTGATGCACGGCGACCGTATTATTGCCGTCATCCACACCGATAAAGATCGTGAAAGCGCAGAACCAGAAACGCTGGTCGAGCCTTTCCTGAGCCGTTTTGTAGGCCGTGTGCAGAAAAAAGACGATCGTCTTTCTATCGTGCCCGATCATCCCCTGCTGAAAGAGGCCATTCAGTGCCGTCCGGTACGTGGGCTGACCCACGATTTCCAACAGGGCGACTGGGCCGTCGCGGAAATGCGACGTCATCCGTTAAAGGGTGACCGCGGCTTTTATGCCGAACTGACCGAATTTATTGTCAGCGCAGACGACCATCTTGCGCCGTGGTGGGTGACACTGTCACGTCACAATCTGGAGCGCCAGGCCCCTGAAATGGGTTTTGGCGAGATGCTGGACGAAAACCTGCAGCGTGAAGACCTGACCGCGCTGGATTTCGTGACCATCGACAGCGCCAGCACAGAAGATATGGACGATGCGCTCTATGTTGAGGCGCTGGAAGACAATGCCCTGCGCCTGACGGTCGCCATTGCCGATCCGACCGCCTACGTGGCTGAAGGCAGCGAGCTGGATAAGCTGGCCGCGCAACGTGCGTTCACCAACTACCTGCCGGGCTTTAATATTCCGATGCTGCCGCGCGAGCTTTCCGATGATGTCTGCTCCCTGCGCCCTGATGTGCGTCGCCCGGTACTGGCCTGTCGCGTCACCGTGGCGCAGGACGGCAGCCTGTCTGATGTGCACTTCTTCGCGGCCTGGATCGAATCGAAAGCCAAACTGGTTTACGACGAGGTTTCTGACTGGCTGGAGAACAGCGGCGAGTGGCAGCCGCAGAATGACGCGATTGCGAATCAGATCCGCCTGCTGCATCAATTGTGCCTGTCTCGCGGCGAATGGCGCCAGGCCCATGAGCTGGTGTTTAAAGATCGCCCGGCTTACCGCTTCCTGTTGGGCGAGAAAGGCGAAGTGCTGGATATCGTCGCTGAACCGCGTCGCATTGCCAACCGAATCGTTGAAGAAGCCATGATTCTGGCCAACATCTGTGCGGCCGAGGTGCTGCGCGATAAGCTGGGCTTTGGGATCTATAACGTCCATGCAGGCTTCGATAGTGCCAACGCCGAGCAGGCCGCCGCCGTGCTGGCGACACATGGGATTACGGCAGATCCTTCAGCGATTACCACGCTGGACGGTTTCCGTGTGCTGCGCCGGGAGCTGGATGCCCAGCCGACCCAGTTCCTGGACAGCCGTATTCGTCGTTTCCAGACGTATGCGGAAATCACCACCGAACCTGGCCCGCACTTCGGTCTGGGCCTGGAAGCCTATGCGACCTGGACCTCACCGATTCGTAAATTTGGCGACATGATCAACCATCGCCTGCTGAAAGCCATCGTGCGTGGTGAGTCGATCGCCCGGCCCGATGACGCTGTCACGGTCACCATGAGCGAGCGCCGCCGTCTTAACCGCATGGCCGAGCGTGACGTGGGCGACTGGCTTTATGCCCGTTACCTGTCACCTTTTGCGGCGACAGATCGTAAATTCAGCGCGGAAATTATCGATATTTCCCGTGGTGGCATGCGCGTGCGTTTGCTGGAGAATGGCGCAGTGGCGTTTATCCCTGCTCCGTTCCTGCACTCCGTTCGTGACGAACTTGTGTGCAGCCAGGAAAGCGGCACAGTGCAGATCAAAGGTGAAGTGGTTTACCGCGTGACCGATGTGATCGACGTGACCATCGCCGAAGTGCGTATGGAAACCCGCAGCGTCGTCGCTCGCCCCGCAGCCTGAGTATTATCCAGCGGGACAGGATAGCCTGTCCCGCTCATTCCTGACGTACCGCTTCCGCACACGCTAAATTTGCACTGCGCTTCACAGTTCTATCCTTATTAACTTTCACTTACATTCCATTACATTAACGTTAGCTCGTTGTATTCGATCGCCTTCCATTCGGTCTCTACAAGGAGTGAGTTATGAAGAACGTCAAAACCGGCGTGATCTGGTTAGCGGTGGCGTTAACTGGCGCGGGCGCGTTCGCGATGCTGGCGCTTAATCGCGGCGAACACGTCAACGCAGTCTGGCTGGTGGTTGCCGCAGTCGCCTGTTACAGCATTGCCTATCGTTTTTACAGCCTCTTTATCGCCCGCAACATTTTCGAACTCGACGATCATCGCCTGACGCCTGCTGAACGTCTCAGCGACGGTCTGGACTACGTCCCCACCAACAAATGGGTGCTGTTTGGTCACCATTTTGCCGCTATCGCCGGTGCGGGCCCGTTGGTCGGCCCGATTCTGGCCGCGCAGATGGGCTTTTTACCTGGCACGATCTGGATTCTGGTCGGCGTGATGCTGGCCGGTGCGGTTCAGGATTTCCTGGTGCTGTTTATCTCGACCCGACGCGATGGCCGTTCACTGGGCGAAATGGCCCGTCAGGAGCTGGGGGCCTTCGCTGGCGTCATCACTATGCTGGGTGCGCTGGGCGTGATGATTATTATCCTTTCCGCGCTGGCGCTGGTGGTGGTGAAGGCACTGGCGAACAGCCCCTGGGGCCTTTTTACCATTGCCGCAACGATCCCTATCGCGCTGTTTATGGGCATCTACATGCGCTTTCTGCGCCCCGGTAAAATTGCTGAAGTCTCACTGATTGGTTTTGTGCTGATGATGGCGGCCATTATTTACGGTGGCGATGTCGCACAACATCCCTACTGGGGGCCGTTCTTTACCCTGAAAGGCACGTCACTGACCTGGGTGCTGGTCATTTATGGTTTTATCGCATCGGTATTACCGGTGTGGCTGCTGTTAGCACCGAGGGACTACCTCTCGACCTTTCTGAAAATTGGCGTCATCGTTGGTCTGGCTGTAGGTATCGTGTTCGCCATGCCAGAGATGAAGATGCCCGCCGTGACCCGCTTCATTGACGGCACCGGCCCGGTCTTCTCAGGGGCTCTGTTCCCGTTCCTGTTTATCACTATTGCCTGCGGGGCGATTTCCGGCTTTCATGCGCTGGTTTCCAGCGGAACCACGCCAAAACTCGTGGAGCGGGAAAGCCACATTCGCTTTATTGGCTACGGCGCGATGTTGATGGAGTCGTTTGTCGCCATAATGGCGCTGATTTGCGCCTCAGTGCTGGACCCTGGCGTGTATTTTGCAATGAATGCCCCAGCGGCGCTGATTGGTACCACCGTTGAAAATGCCGCCCAGGTGATCAACGGCTGGGGCTTTGTTGTTACACCGGAGATGTTAAGTGGAATTGCACGGGATGTAGGGGAAGCCTCCATTCTGTCCCGTGCTGGCGGCGCCCCGACGTTCGCCTTCGGTATGGCCCATATCATTACCGAGGTGGTTAACAGTCGCGCCATGATGGCCTTCTGGTATCACTTTGCCATTCTGTTTGAAGCCCTGTTTATTCTGACTGCCGTCGATGCCGGTACGCGTGCCTGTCGGTTTATAGTGCAGGACCTGGTGGGCACCGTGGTGCCATCAATGGCCAATAACCGCTCCTGGCTGGGTAACCTTGCGGGCACAACCGTTGCGGTGGCAGGCTGGGGATTCTTTGTGTATCAGGGCGTGATTGATCCCCTGGGCGGCATCAATACGCTATGGCCATTGTTTGGCATCGGTAACCAGATGCTGGCCTCCATGGCGCTGATTCTGGGCACCGTGGTGCTGTTTAAAATGAAGAAGCAGCGTTATGCGTGGGTGACCATTCTGCCAACGATCTGGCTGTTTATTACCTCAATGACCGCGGCATGGCAGAAGATTTTCCACGAAAAACCGTCCATCGGCTTTCTGGCGCAGGCCAATAAATTCCGTAAAGGTCTGGATGAAGGCGTGATTATCGCACCGGCGAAAACCGTCGCCGATATGCACACCATCGTTTTCAGTAACCAGATTAACGCGGCCCTGTGCGGGTTCTTTATGCTGGTCGCCGTCACCATGCTCATTGCGGCTTTTTTTGTGATTCGTCGTGCCCTGCGCAGTGAGGTACCTACCACGCATGAGTCCGCGACCACGTTGCGGAAGGAGATTCGCCATGTCTGACAGCATTCATCGTGTAACACGGCCAACAGGGACGTGGCAAATTGTGCGCTGCGAATTACGCTATGCTCCCGTCCGCCCTGGCTTTCGCTGGCGGGCATTCTGGCAGGGGCTACAGCAAAGCTTTCGTCTGATGGTGGGCGTTCAGGACTACCAAAAATACCTGCAGCACATGCGGCAGCAGCATCCAGACCTGCCGCCGATGAGCGAGCGTGACTTTCATCGTTATTGTCTGGACGCCCGCTTTCCCAGTCAGGCTGGAAAACTGGGTAAATGTCCGTGCTGAACCGCCTGCCGGCCCCGCTTCGGCGGGGTTTTTTGTTCCTGTTTTTTCTGGAAAGAAAAATAAATACACTTTCATCTTGTGCTGACATCAGTAGATGAATACTGTTGCTAAAATAATGAGATAACGTCAGCTATGGACTTCCCGGAGGGAGTGATCATGACCGATGAACAAGGGCAATCATTGTTGTATACCTTGTTTGGTACAACCAGCCCTCATTGGCGGTTAAGCGCGGACAGCGATGCGCTGCTTTTTGCCTTAGATGAATCATCGAATACGAGTGTTGCTGTGCCGCTGACGCCTGGCCAGTGCAGTTTACTGCGAGCTATGCCAGTGATTACTTCCAGTATCAACCTGACGTTAACAATCCATGGTGAGCAGGTGGCCATGCATTTTGTCGGACGGCGCATCAATCAGTCCGTCTGGGCCGGTACCGCATCCGCCTGGGGCGATACATCGGCGGTCGCACGCGATCTGACGCTGGGGCTGTCCTTTGCGGAACAGGTGGTTTCAGAGGCCAATTCCGTTATCGTCATTCTTGACCAGCGGGGCAATATTCAGCGCTTTAACCGACTCAGCGAAGAGTACACCGGCCTGTATGAGCAGGATGTGATTGGCCGGAATGTTTTTCAGCTGTTTATGACCAAGCAGGAGGCGGCAGCGTCACGTCGCAACATTGCGGGCTTCTTCCGTGATGGTAACTCTTATGAAGTCGAACGCTGGATCAAAACGATGAAGGGACAGCGACTCTTTCTGTTTCGTAATAAGTTTGTTCACAGCGGCAGCGGAAAAAATGAAATTTTCCTCATCTGTTACGGAACGGATATTACCGAAGAACGTCGCGCTCAGGAGCGACTGCGTGTCATGGCCAATACGGATGGTATTACCGGCCTGCCCAACCGTCACGCGATACATCAGCAAATCAGTCAGGCGCTGGAGCGGGCGGAAGGCAGTGAAACCGGTGTGGTCTATCTGGACCTGAATAATTTCAAAAAAGTGAATGACGCTTATGGCCATATGTTTGGCGATCAACTGCTGCAGGCGGTGTCGCTGGCTATTCTGAGTTGTCTGAGTAAGAACCAGACGCTGGGACGCCTTGGCGGTGATGAGTTTGTGGTGCTGGCCGAACAGACCAGCCAGGCGGCGCTGGAAGCGATGGCGACGCGCATTCTGGATCGGTTACGTCAGCCCTTCCGCATTGGCCTTATCGAAGTTTACAGCGGCTGCTCCATCGGCATTGCCATCGCGCCGCTGCATGGGGAAGATCGTGAATGCCTGATCCGCAATGCCGATACGGCGATGTATCACGCCAAAGAGAACAATCGCGGTAAATATTGCGTCTTTGCTGAAGAGATGAACCGGCGGGTATTTGAATATCTGTGGCTTGATACCAATCTTCGTAAAGCGCTGGAGCAGGACCATTTACTGGTGCACTACCAACCCAAAGTGGACACGGACGGGAAAGTTCGCAGTGCCGAAGCGTTGGTGCGCTGGCATTCACCCGAGCGCGGACTGGTCTCGCCTGCTGACTTTATCCCCTATGCTGAAGATTCAGGACTGATTGTGCCGCTGGGGCGCTGGGTGATGCTCAATGTGTTGAAACAGATTATCGCATGGCGCCAGCAGGATATTCATCTGCGCGTGGCCGTCAACGTCTCCGCGCGCCAGTTGATGGATCAGTCGATCTACAGCGATCTGAAGCAGGCGCTGACTGACGCCGGTTTAACGGAAAGCCCGATCGATATCGAACTCACGGAGAGCTGTCTGATTGAGAACGAAGCGGAAGCGCTGAAGTTAATGCACAAGTTCCAGGAGCTGGGTGCCCAGGTCCATCTGGATGATTTTGGTACCGGTTATTCCTCGTTATCACAGCTGGCACGAGTGCCTATTAACGCCATTAAGCTGGATCAAAGTTTTATCCGCAATGTGAATAAACGCCCTGTCTCCCAGTCGCTGGTGCGCGCGATTGTTGCGGTTGCCAAGGCGCTGGATTTACAGGTTATTGCCGAAGGCATAGAAACCGCCGATGAAGAGGCCTTCGTGCTGAAGAATGGCGTCGATGGTCGACAAGGCTATTTCTACGCAAAACCAATGCCCGCCGAACAGTTTCGGCATTGGCTGGCTCAGCATCCTGCCCGCAAGTAAACGCTTAAGTCCCTAACCCGCTTTACGCAGTGATGCGGTGTGGCGGTTTTGTAACTGGACTAAACGCTCCATATAGGCGATATCTTTTGCTTCAAGCGAAAAGGCGTAATCGACCCAGTCTTCCGTGATGTCCATTAACTCGGCGCGGGAAAGCTGCAATACGCGCTGGCGCGCCTTCAGCATAGCGCGCACTCCATTGAGTTTGGGCCGCAAGGTATCAATGAACGTCCGGGTGGCACGGTAGCTGTCGCCTGGCTGAAACACTTTGTCAACCAGCCCCCGCGTTTCGTACCATTCTGCGCTGTGGGATTCGCCTTCGATGATCAGCTCCTCCGCCAGCTTCATGCCCGAACGCCGGGCGACTAATGAATAGCCGCCCATCCCCGGAAACAGGTTAAACGCAATCTCCGGAAAACCCATACGGGCGTTGTTTTGCGCCAGGATAAAGTGATGCGCCAGCGCTGCCTCAAAACCGCCGCCCAGTGCACTGCCCTCAATCATTGCCAGCGTCACGGCTCCGGTGTTAAAGCCACGCGCGGCAGAATGAATGCAGTCAACACAGGCGCGTGCATAGGCACGCAACGCTTCCCAGCGATTATTACGGATACACTCCACAAAGAAGCGCAAATCACCACCGGCATTAAACATTTGCGGCACTAACGAGCCGGTGACCCAGAAGTCGATGGGTAAGCCAGAACGCTGGGCCGCGTAACTGAGATTCATGATCTCTTCAATCAGTTCATGATTAAAGCTGGGGCGCGGTTGGGCGCGTAACATCATCCACATGGTACGTCTCCCTTCTTCGTAATAAGCCACTAACTGCGTGGTTTGTCCGGCTTCGGAAAACAGTCTGCATGTGGGTTGGTTAATCACGGTCATTGTCTCATCCTCTGTTATTTTGATGCGCTAATTGCGCCACATCAGCCTAATCCAGAGTGAGGCCAGACCAAATGAGAGATTGATTTACAAGATAAATTCCAGAGTGATCCCTGATGCACGACATTTAATTGATTAGTATGATTTCTTGATAGCACGCGACTCGCTGGCAGAACAGCGCCAACCGATAACGGGCACTGAAGAGACTTTCACGCCACGTAAGCCGTGCGTAACGCGCAAATCAGGACGCAGACCAGGCTGCGCCCTCAACCTTCTTATTTCTGGCCGTACCAGGCATTTTCACCATGCTTGCGCAAGTAATGCAGATCGAGCAGGGTTTGCTGGATGGGGGGAAGACCGGCCGTCAGCTGCTGACTGAACAATCCCATATACGCCACCTCTTCCAGCACCACCGCGCTGTGCACCGCCGCATGGGCATCTTTGCCCCACGCGAAGGGGCCATGTGAATTCACCAGCACGGCGGGAATCGCAGTGGGAGAAAGCCCACGCTGTGCAAAGGTTTCAATAATCACTTCACCCGTATTCCACTCGTATTGCTGTTGAATCTCCTCGTCACGCATGGCGCGGGTACAGGGAATTTCACCGTAGAAGTCGTCCGCGTGTGTGGTTCCCCAGGCCGGAATGGCACGACCGGCCTGCGCCCAGATGGTGGCGTGGCGTGAGTGCGTATGGACAATTCCACCTACTTCGGGCCAGGCCAGATAAAGCGCCCGGTGCGTAGCCGTGTCAGAGGAAGGACGTTTTGTGCCTTCGATAACCTCTCCGCTCGCCAGATCCACCACTACCATGTCATCAACTTTCATTACATCGTAACTGACGCCGGAAGGCTTAATCACCAGCAAACCCTGCTCACGATCGAGGGCGCTGACATTGCCCCAGGTGAAGGTAACAAGGTTATGTTTAGGAAGATCGAGATTGGCTTCCAGAACCTGTTGTTTCAGATGTTCCAGCATTTTTTTCTCCTGCTGAATAAGGTCTTAACATTTTGCGGAGCAGGCAGAAAAAACGTTATGGAGCAAATGGCTAAAAAGCAGCGGAAAATAGCTGTGAATGGAAAATTGTGCTGAGAATTAAGAATTATCCCTCTTCGGAAAACCTTCAAAATGAATAGAATTCTGTCAGGCGTCGGGCAGGTCCACCTGCTACTGGTGCTTTTCAGCCGCTACAAACAGATCGTCCATGGTGTCCGCGTTTTTATACTAAAAGGATGCGGTAATAATGCGGCACAGGCGGCCTGAAAAAATTTCAAAGCTATACTTAGTGTGTTGCCTCTGCAAACACAATAAAGGAGAAGTTTATGACAATTACAATGAAAAAATTGACCGTTGCGGTCTTAGCGACCACCCTGGTTGTGGCGTTAAGCGGCTGTTCTAACTGGTCTAAGCGTGACCGCAATACTGCGATTGGTGCAGGTGCGGGTGCCATTGGTGGTTCAGTACTGACCAACGGCAGCGCGCTGGGTACAGTCGGCGGCGCCGCAGTAGGTGGCATTATCGGTCATCAGATTCACTAAGAACCGCAATTAAAATAATTAACGGCTACGCAGCGCATCTACACCATAAGCCGGGCTACACAAGTCGCCCGGTTTTTTATTTAACCGCCCGCCAGTTTTACTTTCATACCTTTGGCTTCCAGCAGGCTTTTAAGTAAATCACGTTTGTCGCCCTGAATTTCAATCACACCGTCTTTCACCGATCCGCCGCAACCGCATTTCTTTTTTAGCTCGGCAGCCAGCAGATTCAGTGCACCGTCATCCATGTCCACGCCAGTTATCAGGCAAACGCCCTTGCCTTTCCGGCCGCTGGTCTGGCGCTGAATACGGACAATGCCGTCCCCTTTAGGACGTTCCACTTTCTGTTCGGGTTGCACAATGCGGCCTGAATCTGTGGAATATACAAGTGGGTTGTCACGACTCATTTTACCGCCTCCAGATCATTGATTATGGCTTTCAGCGTCGCCGCCGGGTTAGCAGACTGTGTAACCGGGCGGCCAATGACCATATAATCCACCCCGGCGAGCTTCGCCTGCTGCGGCGTCATTACGCGACGCTGATCGCCGGCGTCACTGCCGGCCGGTCGGATGCCTGGCGTGACCAGCGTGAAATCCCTGCCAATGACCTGTTTAAATCGGGCGGCTTCGTGGGCGGAACAAACCACACCATCCAGGCCACATTCGTGGGTCAGCTTCGCCAGGCGCTCGGCCTGCTCTGCCGGCGAAAGCGTGATACCCAGACCCAGCAAGTCATCTGCATTCATACTGGTCAGGACGGTGACCGCAATCAGTAACGGCGCTTGCTGACCAAAAGGCACTAGCGCTTCACGGGCGGCGTTCATCATACGCGCACCGCCGCTGGCGTGCACATTCACCATCCAGACACCAAGATCGGCGGCGGCGGCGACAGCATGGGCCGTTGTATTGGGAATATCATGGAATTTCAAGTCGAGGAAGATTTCAAAGCCGCGTTGTTGCAGCGTTTTGACCAACTGAGGGCCAAATAAGGTGAACATTTCTTTGCCCACTTTCAGGCGACAGCTACCTGGCTCTATCTGATCAACAAAATGCAGCGCGCTGTTTAAATCGTGGTAATCAAGCGCCACTAACACGGGTGAAGTCGGGGATAAGGCCATGCTATTTCCTCTGCGGTAGGCACCTGCTGGCGCGTTAGACAAACGGCACGCATTCTACCTGCCCGCATTTCCCATCACAATCCCTGTTATCCTGCGAGGCGATATTCGCACGGTGCTGATGCAGGCTGGTGAACAGGTTCTTTATAGTATGTTGTAACTAAATTAGGCACCAGAAAGACAGGCAACAGTGCGCATCACGTGCGCAGTTATTGCCCGTCGAGTCCCCGAATCGGTTTGACCGATGACCAGGTGCGGCAGGAAGGACAATGCCAGTAGAGCGCATGGGCAGTAAACCCGCATTTCTGGCAACGGTAGCGCGGCTTCGTCCGGATTTGTTCGCCGACCAGGTCGCGCAGGACCATCAAACTCTCTTTGGCGCGACCGTCTTCCGCCTCATGCAGGTGAAACTCCATCAGGCGATGAAACACGCGCATATTGGGATGACGCTGTAACTGATGATTAATGTAATTTTGTGCGGCTTCCGCGCCCTGCTCTTGCTCCAGAATCGCGGAAAGATAAAGTTCTGCGGCGGCGCCGGTATTTTCTTCCACGCAGCGTTTGAGAAAGGCGGCCCAGGCGTCGGGCTGATTAAGTCGCTGAAAACAGGTCTCCAGCATCGGCAGCGTTTCACTGACCAGTTCTTTGTCCTGATCCAGTACACGTTGCAGATGCTCAACCGCTTTGCCGTACTCCCCTTTCTCCATCAGAATGCGTCCCATCATAATGGAAACTCGCGCGCTCTGGCGATCTGCCGCCTCGCCCTTTTTCAACAGCGTCATTGCGCGGTCAAGATCGTCGCTGCTCATCGCCTGCAAAGCCAGTTCACAGTAGAAATGCGCGATCTCGCCCTTCTGCTTGTCTTTGCCTAATTTCACCAGGCGCTCAGCGACCTCAATCGCCTGAAGCCAGTCGCTGGTCGCCTGATGAATAAGCAATAACTGCTGCAGGGCACCAATGCGGAAATCCGTTTCATCGGTGAGCTGTTTAAACATGTCTTCTGCGCGGTCATAAAGCCCCGCGGCCATGTAATCGCGCCCCAGTTGCTGGATAGCCAATAAACGCTGCTCATAGCTCAGAGAGGCACTTTCCATTAACGACTGATGGATTCGAATCGCACGGTCAACTTCACCGCGGGAGCGGAACAGGTTTCCCAGCGTGAGATGCGCCTCAACGGTGCCGCTGTCTTCCTTCAGCATATCAAGGAACAGATCGACCGCTTTATCCTGTTGGTTGGACAGCAGAAAGTTAACGCCGGCCACGTATTCGCGTGACAAGCGGTTGGATTCCTGTTGCTTGTCCTGCTGCGCACTACGGCGTCCCATGTACCAGCCATAGGCCGCCGCAACAGGCAGTAACAGAAACAGCAGTTCTAACATGGAATCTTATTCCTGCACGGTTGGCGGCAACGGTTTACCACCTGTGCTAGGCGCATTCTGATCAACCTGAGCCTGCAGACGTTTAATTTTACGTTGGGCGTTCGCCAGCGAGACGCGAACACGCAGCCAGAACAGCCCACAAATGACCCAGCCCAGCAGGAAGCCCACGCCGAACAACGTTGCCAGTAAAGTGGAGATACGGAAATCGCCCTGCGCCAGCAGATAGTTAAAGGTGATAACCTGGTCGTTGTGTGCGCCAAGGGTCACAGAAATGATAAAAATGACCAAAACCACTAAAAAAATCAGCAAATATTTCACAGTGCATCCTGTTGTGAGGTTGTCGAATCAAAGTATGCCAAAATTACGGCAGAAATACTGCTCCTTGCAGCATCAGGCGAAGCACTTTTGCGCGGTTCAGTCGCAAGATATGAGGCTGAACGGCGCAATTACAATCCCTGGTCGCGTTCTGCCACTTCCTTTTGCTCGTCGGGGGGCAACGTCAGCGGTCCACAAAAGCGCTGGGCAAGCCAGGTGGCGATGACCACCAAAAACCAGGACAGCACGGTGGCAACGGCAAGATCGCGCGGCCAGTGCATACCCAGTAACAAGCGGCTTCCCATAACGCCCACCGCCCAAACGCCGACCAGCACTATCGTTTTATAATGCCGGCGCGGCCATAGCAGACCAATGACCAGTAATGCCCAGCTCGCCGCGAACAAGGTTCGACCTGACGGGAAGGCGAACCCTGTTTCAAACGGCCAGTGCTTTTTCAGCCAGACCGGAATATGCGATTCATCCGCAATCAGTGCGGTAACGCGTTCACCACGCTGGGTGCGGTTTAACTGATAGAAGGTTTTGTCATCCAGACCGTGCGTTTTCTCCAGCCATACCACATAAGGTCGGGGTTCCTGCACCCGCTCTTTAATGAATGATTTGGTATACTGGCCTGCCAGAATCGTGACATTCATGATCAGCAACAGCAGCAATGCCGGTTTAAGCCGAAAGCGAAGACACCATAATACCCAGGCACTTAACGCCAGGCTGGTCAGTATGCCCCATGGCCGGGTCACCGTTTCTGTCATCCAGAACAGGACTCTCAGAAACGTGTAACTTTCCTCGGGTTGCCATTGCCAGCCGGACAGCCACACGGCTAATGGCATCATCAGCAGTAACACCATCCCTGCTGTGGTACGTTGCAAAATTTTAACCATCCCTTTTCCCTTTTTGCTGATGAAAAGCCGTCATACCGGTAAAACTTTAGCTTAAAAAAGAATAACATAACCTTTACGGATTAGATAATCGTGCTTTATCACAACAATCGTTTACACAGATTAACAGCCAACCTCGCGGTTGTGGCACAATATTGCACGTTTGTCGGGCCACATCGGCCTGTGCACTATCATGATGATAGTGCATCCTCTGATGGTTCTGGAGAGTCACATGCAGCTTAAACGGGTGGCAGAAGCCAAACTGCCAACGCCATGGGGAGATTTCCTGATGGTAGGTTTTGAAGAACTGGCAACCGGTCACGACCACGTTGCTCTGGTCTTTGGCGATATCAATGATAACGAACCGGTCCTGGCGCGCGTTCATTCGGAATGCCTTACCGGTGATGCGCTGTTCAGCCTGCGTTGCGACTGCGGCTTCCAACTTGAAGCTGCGCTGAATGCCATTGCCGAAGAAGGACGTGGTGTATTGCTTTATCACCGCCAGGAAGGCCGCAATATCGGCCTGCTGAATAAGATTCGCGCTTACGCTTTGCAGGACAAAGGGTATGACACGGTTGAAGCTAACCATCAGCTCGGTTTTGCCGCTGATGAGCGTGACTTCACGCTCTGCGCAGATATGTTTAAGCTCCTTGGGGTGAACGAGGTTCGCCTGCTTACGAATAATCCGCGCAAGGTTGAAATCCTGAGCGAAGCCGGTATTAACATCGTCGAACGTGTGCCGTTGGTGGTGGGACGGAATCCCAAAAATGCGCACTATCTCGATACTAAAGCCGAAAAAATGGGCCATCTGTTGCCGAAGCAGTGAATAAAAAAGCCGGGTTTCCCCGGCTTTTTCATATCAGTTGAGCATATTTCGAATCACATAATGCAGAATACCGTCGTTGCGGTAATAGGTCAGCTCATTACCGGTATCAATGCGACAGCGGGTATCCAGCTTCTCTTTGCTGCCATCGGCACGCGTGATTGTCACTGGCACGGTGCAGCCCGGCGTGAGCTGTGACAGGTTCTCAACGTCAACCGACTCATCCCCTTTCAGTCCTAATGTTTTACGCGTTACGCCCTGGGGGAATTCCAGCGGTAAGATCCCCATACCGATCAGATTAGAGCGGTGGATACGTTCGAACGATTCGGCGATCACCACGCGAACGCCCTGCAGACGCGGTCCCTTCGCTGCCCAGTCACGACTCGAACCTGACCCGTACTCTTTACCGGCAATGACGGCCAGCGGCACGCCTTCGGCCTGATATTTCATCGCGGCATCGTAAATGGCCAGTTGTTCACCACTCGGATAATGTTTGGTATAGCCACCCTCAACGCCCGGCACCATTTCATTGCGGATACGAATGTTGGCAAAGGTTCCGCGCATCATGACTTCGTGGTTACCACGACGCGAGCCATAGGAGTTGAAGTCATTGCGCTCGACACCATGCGCCAACAGATAGCGCCCTGCCGGGCTTTCTGCTTTGATGCTACCTGCCGGTGAAATATGGTCTGTTGTGACCGAATCCCCCAGAATAGCCAGCAAACGCGCGCCACGAATGTCTTCGACCGGTTTGGGCGTTTTTTCCATGTCATCAAAGAACGGTGACAGACGGATATAGGTTGATCCTTCGTCCCAGTCATAGGTCGCGGCTTCGCTGACTTTGATGGCCTGCCATTCGGGCGTACCGTCAAAGACTTCCGCATACTCTTTGTGGTACATATCGCTGGTAACCTGCTGTACCGCTGTCGCGATTTCTTCAGGCGAAGGCCAGATATCTTTCAAAAAGACCGGCTTGCCATCCCGATCCTGTCCGAGCGGATCAGTTTGCAGGTTGATCTTCATATTCCCCGCGAGCGCATAGGCCACCACCAGCGGCGGTGAAGCCAGCCAGTTGGTTTTAATCAGCGGATGAATACGGCCTTCGAAATTACGGTTACCCGACAGCACGGCCCCCACAGTGAGGTCGCCCTCTTTAATCGCCGATTCGATCGCATCCGGCAGCGGGCCGGAGTTACCGATACAGGTTGTACAGCCATAGCCGACCAGATTAAAGCCCAGTTTATCGAGGAACGGCGTCAGTTGTGCGACGGCTAGATAGTCGGAAACCACTTTAGAGCCCGGAGCAAGAGATGCCTTGACCCACGGCTGGCGTTTCAGGCCCCGCTCTACCGCCTTTTTCGCCAGTAAACCTGCGGCCATCAGGACACTTGGGTTTGAGGTGTTTGTACACGAGGTAATCGCCGCAATGGCCACCGCGCCGTCGGTCAGGGTATGGGAAAGTCCGGTATCGCTGTTCGTGTAGGTGACTTCTTTATGAGGTTTCTGCGCGTGGTTGACTTCCAGTTCATTGCTGGCGTCGAACGCCGCCGGGACATCGCCCAGGGACACGCGATCCTGTGGGCGTTTTGGTCCGGCCAGACTTGATTCAACATCATTCATGTCCAGCGCAAGACTGCTGGTGAAGACAGGTTCATCGCCCGCATTACGCCACATTCCCTGGCGTTTAGCATAATGTTCTACCAGCGCAACCTGTTCGGCATCGCGTCCGGTTAAGGTCATATAGCTCAGTGTCACTTCATCGACAGGGAAGAAACCGCAGGTGGCGCCGTATTCCGGTGCCATATTGGCGATGGTTGCGCGATCCGCCAGCGGCAGATCGGCCAGGCCATCACCATAGAATTCCACAAATTTGCCCACCACGCCGTGCTTACGCAACATTTGCGTCACCGTTAGCACCAGATCGGTCGCGGTAATGCCCGGCCGCAGTTTGCCAGTGAGTTTGAAGCCCACGACATCCGGGATCAGCATAGACACCGGTTGCCCCAGCATCGCCGCTTCGGCTTCAATCCCGCCGACGCCCCATCCCAGCACGCCAAGCGCATTGATCATCGTGGTATGAGAATCCGTCCCGACTAAGGTGTCCGGCCAGGCATAGGTTTCGCCGTTTATCTGCTGCTGCCAGATTGCTTTCCCCAGGTATTCAAGGTTTACCTGGTGACAGATCCCGGTCCCCGGTGGCACCACCCGGAACTGGTCAAAGGCTTTCTGGCCCCAGCGCAGGAAGACGTAACGCTCATGGTTGCGTTCCATCTCCAGCCGCACGTTCTCTTCAAAGGCATCGTCGTCGCCAAAATGGTCAACGGTGACGGAGTGGTCAATGACCAGATCGACCGGGGACAGTGGGTTGACTTTATTCACGTCTCCGCCCAGTCGGTTCACCGCTTCGCGCATCGCGGCTAAATCAACAACGGCGGGTACGCCGGTGAAATCCTGCATTAAAACACGGGCCGGGCGGTAAGCAATTTCCCTGTCGGCGTGGCCGGTTTTTTGCCAGTCAACCAGCGCCTGGATATCTTCCTCAGTGACTGAGTCGCCATCCTGCCAGCGCAACAGGTTTTCTAACAGCACTTTGAGGGATTTAGGCAACCGATCAATGTTACCGAGATGTTGTGAAGCGCGAGGTAGACTGAAGATGTGATAGTTGTGATTATCTACCTGCAGTGTTTCCTGACTCTGCTCGCGTAGGGATGACGACATAGCTCCTCCTTTATAATACATGGTCTTTAAACCTCAGAGACAACAAGGTTTAGTATAAAGATAGACCACTTTTTTGTTAACGTTTTGATTACAACACAGATTGCTACAATCGGACGCAAACAAAAATGCCCCGCAATGTTGCGAGGCATTATTGAGAAAGAGACACGTTTAAATTATAGCGCTGCCCAGAGCGCTGCCATCCACACGGTAAATGAGAACGCATAAGCACTAAACCAAGTCATTTTAATCATATTCATAGCAATACTCCTGCGTAGAAAGGGCAATAAAAGCCGTACTCGCATCCTGATAAGGGATGACATCATTTATGCAACGTGTGAAGAGCGCTTAATTAAGTAAGTCTGAAAGACAGAAGAAATGTCGAAAGAAAAACGCGATGTAAAATTATTTTGTTTTCGGGTCCAGAAAGAACTCGATGAAATTACGCTGATGCTCGTTCAGATCCCAACTTTCGGGGATAGTCACTTTTTCCGCCTTTGCAACCGGCTCTTTCGCTTTATAGCCAGAGAGACGATGCTGACGAGTCGTCATGGTGTGCTTATGGCAGAGTGCGTTTGCCCACATGGCTTAACCCCAGATGCGCCAAATCATTAATGCTACAACCACCCAGAACAGCGCTGAGGCAGCGAACACAGTTAACCAGGCATTGCGACGAGTGTTACCTGTACGCTTAACCTTGGTGCTTTTAGCCGGGAAGCCCGGATCAACAGTCAGTCTCGTAGCCATAGTTTTTGATAATCACTCTCAATAAAACGATTGATAACATCGATTAAGATTTAGGATGAATCCTAAACCCGTTAAGGCCAAAAATCCAGTCATTTTTATTGCACAATAACGATTAACGCAATTTATCAAAACTGTAAAATTACTTAAGTAACGATTAATGACTTATTACCCATACTATTAAAATCCGCCTGACAAAAATTTGAGTTAATTTAACTTCAGATCCAGTCATTACTAAAGACCGTGTTAACTAACCCCTAAATAAAAGCTTCTCCATCAAGCGTTAACTGGAGTATGGGAATAATCCTGGCAGCCCGCAAAGAAATCGCGTCAAAAATGTGTCGTATTTCGCATTTAAGATACAGCAAGCTTTAAACATGTGATCGACGTTACATTTACAAAAAGATAATGAAACTTCTCAATATAAACATGGCGCTAACATTCTTGCATAAAAATGGCTGCACTAAGCAGCCTGAGAATACGCGACGACAGATAACCGTTACTTAAACGGCAGCTTGATATCTTTAAACATGGCCTCAATGTCCTCGTTGGAACGCAACGCTACAGCCGTATCCACGACATCGCGCGTCAGATGAGGAGCGAAGCGCTGGATGAAGTCATACATATAACTGCGCAGGAAGGTGCTGCGGCGGAAACCAATCTTCGTCGTACTGTTGGTGAAGATTTCAGAGGCTTCAATTCTGACGAGGTCAGGATCAGCAACGGGATCCACCGCCATACTCGCAATCACCCCTACGCCCAGCCCCAGGCGAACATATGTTTTAATGACGTCGGCATCCGTTGCGGTAAAGACGATACGTGGCGTCAACCCCGCACGCATAAAGGCGGTATCCAGCTCGGAGCGTCCGGTGAAGCCGAAGGTATAGGTTACCAGCGGAAAATCGGCCAGCTCCTCTATCGTCACCTGCCCTTTTCCCGCCAGCGGATGGTCTGGCGTGACCACGATAGCGCGGTTCCAGTGATAGCACGGTAGCATAATGAGATCGTCGTAGAGGTGGAGCGCTTCCGTGGCAATTGCAAAGTCTGCGTTGCCTTTAGAAACCGCCTCGGCAATCTGCGTTGGTGAACCCTGATGCATATGCAGCGAGACACATGGATACCGTTCGATAAAGCCCTTAATCACGCCGGGCAGCGCATAGCGCGCCTGAGTATGCGTAGTGGCAACATATAACGAGCCTTTATCCGGCCAGGTATGTTCACCTGCGACAGATTTAATGGCATCCACTTTGGAAAGCACTTCGCGCGCAATGCGAATGATTTCTTCACCGGCGGGCGTAACCTGCGTCAGGTGCTTACCGCTGCGGGCGAAAATCTGCACCCCAAGCTCATCCTCCAGCATACGGACCTGCTTACTGATGCCCGGCTGCGAGGTGTAAAGCCCTTCTGCTGTCGATGAAACATTCAGGTTGTGGTTCACGACTTCTACGATATAGCGCAACTGCTGTAATTTCATATCTGTTGTTATCCTGGTCGGTTACAGAGTCGCATCCCCGGGTGGCTTACTGTCGCCCAGGCGGGTGAAAGGTGCTGAGCAGAAAGAAGGGATCGGAAATGCTATAACCACTATAGCATTTTAAGTATCAATGTAGAACGGAATGATATAAGGCGGGGAAAAAAGGCCAGCAATGCTGGCCTTACAGGGTTACTTTTTCGCTTCCTGCCACTTGCCGTCAATGTAAAACGCTGACCAGCCTGTCGCTTTGCCGTCTTTCTCAGACGCCACATACTGCTGTTTCGTTTTACGGCTAAAGCGCACCAGCGTCTTGTTGCCTTCCGGATCGGTTGCTGGCGCTTCGGCCAGATATTTCAACTTCTCAGGTAAACGGTCGTGGAAACGCTGCAGCTCTTCCACCAACGGTGCGCGGGTTTCACGCGATTTGGGGAAGGTATTGGCGGCTAGGAACACACCGGCAGCACCGTCACGCAACACAAAATACGCATCCGATTTTTCACACGGCAGTTCGGGCAGCGGCACGGGATCTTCTTTCGGCGGGGCGACATCGCCATTACGCAAAATCTTACGGGTGTTCTTACAGTCATCATTGGTACAGGCCATGTACTTACCGAAACGCCCCATTTTCAGGTGCATTTCAGAACCACATTTTTCGCACTCGACGACCGGACCATCGTAGCCCTTGATACGAAACTCCCCTTCTTCGATTTCATAACCATCGCACTCAGGGTTGTTACCGCAAACGTGCAGCTTGCGTCCGTTATCAATCAGATAACTGTCCATCGCTGTGCCACATTTCTGGCAACGACGACGGGCACGCAGCGCGTTGGTTTCGGCATCGTCCCCTTCCAGAATATTCAGAACTTCATTTTCCGGAATCAGGTTGATGGTTTGCTTGCAACGCTCTTTCGGCGGTAACGCATAGCCTGAACACCCCAGGAAAACACCGGTGCTGGCTGTCCGAATCCCCATTTTACGGCCGCAGGTTGGGCAGTCGATGGAGGTCAGGACCATCTGATTCGGCTGCATTCCGCCTTCTTCCGGATCTTTCTCAGCCTGTTCCAGCTGCTGGCTGAAATCGGAGAAGAAGCGATCCAGAACCGCTTTCCACTCCGCCTGATTGTTGGCGACCTGGTCGAGGCTGTTTTCCATGTGAGCGGTAAAGTCGTAATTCATCAGCTCGCGGAAGTTCTCTTCCAGACGATCGGTGACAATTTCGCCCATTTTTTCAGCGTAAAAGCGGCGGTTTTCCACCCTGACGTAGCCACGATCCTGGATAGTGGAAATGATGGCCGCATAGGTCGAAGGACGGCCGATACCGCGTTTTTCCAGCTCACGGACCAGTGAAGCTTCACTAAAGCGAGCCGGTGGCTTGGTAAAGTGCTGGCTGGGTAACAGGTCCTGCAGGCTCAGCTCATCGCCAACGTTAACCGGCGGTAAAGTACGATCCTCATCATTCTTACGCAGCGCAGGCATGACTTTGGTCCAGCCGTCAAAGCGCAGCGTACGCCCTTTGGCCTTCAGTTTGTAATCCCCTGCCGTGACTGTCAACGTGGTCGAATCGTACTGTGCCGGTGTCATCTGACAGGCGACAAACTGACGCCAGATAAGCTGATACAGTTTCTGCGCATCCGCTTCCATATCTTTGAGCTGCTCGGCCAGCACTTCCACATCTGATGGACGGATGGCTTCATGCGCTTCCTGCGAATTCTCTTTGCTGGCGAAGGTATTCGCCGCATCGGGCAGGTACTTTTTACCAAAATGGCCTTCAATGTAGCCGCGCACCATCGAAACCGCATCCTGGCTCAGGTTCGTGGAATCGGTACGCATATAGGTGATATGGCCCGCTTCATACAGGCGCTGCGCCATCATCATGGTCTTTTTCACGCCAAAGCCCAGCCGGGTACTCGCCGCCTGCTGCAACGTGGAGGTAATAAACGGCGCGCCGGGTTTGCTGCTGGTTGGCTTGTCTTCACGGTCCGTGACCGCAAAGCGCGCTTTTTCCAGCAGAGCCAGCGCGGCGTGCGTCTGGTCGTGATTGACCGGACGGAACGGTTTATCGCCCGCATGAGTGACGTCCATCGTCAGCTCATCGCCCTTCGGCGTGGTCAGGTTAGCGCTCAGTTCCCAGTACTCTTCGGGCACAAAAGCTTTGATTTCACGCTCACGCTCAACCACTAACCGGACAGCAACAGACTGCACGCGACCGGCAGACAGGCCTCGCGCGATTTTTTTCCATAATAACGGGGATACCATGTACCCCACGACACGGTCCATAAAGCGGCGTGCCTGCTGTGCATTGACGCGGTCAATGTTGAGTTCGCCCGGCGTTTCAAACGCCTGGCGAATCGCATTTTTGGTGATCTCATTGAACACAACGCGGCTAAAGCGCTTATCGTCACCCCCGATCACTTCCCGCAGGTGCCACGCAATGGCTTCCCCTTCGCGGTCAAGGTCGGTTGCGAGATAGATATGGTCGGCGTTCTCGGCTAAAGCTTTGAGTTCCGCTACCACTTTCTCTTTATTGGGCAGGATTTGATAATCCGCTTCCCAGCCGTGATAGGGATCAACGCCCATACGACTGACCAGCGCGGCTTTCTCATCCTTCTTAACTTTTTTGGCTTTCTTATCTGTCGGGGTTTCAGCACTTTTTTTGGCGGTTGAACCACTGGTCGGCAGATCCCGGATATGGCCCACGCTGGATTTCACCACGTAGCCACTGCCGAGGTATTTATTGATTGTTTTAGCCTTTGCCGGGGACTCAACAATAACGAGTGCTTTACCCATATTTACCTTTACCTAATGAATACATCCTGCTCAACGGGAGAGGATTGGACGCCCTGAAAACCCATCGGGTTCAATATTGCTACGCCTGTTTGGTATTTCAAGACGTGGGGCTCAATCTCTGGTCAGTCGATTCTTTACAGTGCAACTTTATGATAAAAATCGCTTTTTCTGCCTGACTTAATCGCACTTCCCGGTGCAATATCCCTAGAATCTGAAACGCCCACACTGTACCTGATAAAATCTGTTACGCAACTTAATTAGCATCTGGTGTGAGGAAAGCCCTTTTTTACCCCTGCCCACGATTTGTCGAACAGTGCAGTACGGAAGTAATATAGAAAGAATTATCAGGCTGTCAAAAAGGCACAGACATATGCAGAATCTGACTGAGGGAGTGTCGTCCCAGGCACTGTTAGATATCGCTAACGCGATGCTCAGGGAACATGATGATTTTATCGCCGGTATTGAAGCTACTGCCGTCAGCCAGCAGGGCGATGTGCTGGTGTTTAAAGGGCCGTACTTTTTGGACACGGAAGGCCTGCCGACCGCAAAAACCACGGCGGTGTTCAACCTGTTCAAACACCTGGCCGTTCTGCTGTCACCCCGTTATCACCTGGTATAAAAAACCCGGCCTGAGCCGGGTCGATGCATCACAAAAACCGTTTGTCGCTGCGCTGCCACCATTTGAGCATAATGCGCTCAAGCACCTGCCCTGCGCTTTGCGTCAGGCGATCGATTTTTGAACGACGTCGTACATACGTCACGCCCAGTACCGTGAATTTCGCCATATTCGCGATAATGAGATCGTCACTGGTCGAAATGCGATCGATCAGGCCCAGTCCAAGCGCCTGCCGGCCATACCAGTGCTCGCCGGTTGCCACCCGGTCAATGTCGAGGGAAGGACGCATTTCATGAACAAACTGTTTAAACAACAGGTGGGTTTCGTTCAAATCCTGCTGAAATTTTTCACGTCCTTCTTCGGTGTTTTCACCAAACAGCGTCAGCGTACGTTTGTACTGACCCGCCGTGTGTAACTCAACGTCAATGTCATTACGTTTCAACAGACGGTTGAAGTTAGGGATTTGCGCGACAACCCCGATGGAACCGATGACGGCAAAAGGCGCGGCCACGATGGTATTGGCCACACAGGCCATCATATAGCCGCCGCTCGCCGCCACTTTGTCCACGGCCGCTGTCAGGTTCAACCCGGCATCACGCAGGCGCTGCAATTGTGACGCCGCCAGGCCATAACCGTGAACCATGCCGCCCGGGCTTTCCAGACGCAGTAATACTTCATCGCCCGGCTGGGCAACCGCCAGAATGGCTGAAATTTCTTCGCGTAGCGATTTCACTTCACTGGCATCGATGCTGCCATTGAAATTAAGCACGTACAACGTGGGTTTAACGGTGTCGACATTGCCCTGCTTCGCGTCGCGTTTCTCTGCTTTCGCCTTCTGTTTTTCAGCCTTTTTATGGTTTTTTAACCACAGTTTTTGCGCCTGCGGTTTCATTTTCTCAAGCTGCAACGCCTCTTTCATCTTGTTGTAATCGTCATCTAACCGCGTTAATCGCAGTTGTCCGCCCGGGTGACGTTTACGCTGAGCGGCATGCACAACAATCATGACGATGGCAGCAATGGCAACGACCACCGTCACCGCTTTTGCTAAAAACAATCCATAACTCAAAAGAAGATCCATCGTGTCGCCTTATTAAACAGAGGATTACTGACAAACGCCTAGTTTAACGGGTTTATGCTACTGCGTCGCCTGAAATGCCAGCATCTGGCACAGATTGTCCCTATTGCTAATTGCGTCGTGCCCTGAATTAGGGCATAAAGCGAAAAACCCAGACGTTGCGGGAGGTTCCCAACATGCATTATCAACCGAAAGATGATCTACTTGCCCATCGCATTATCCTGGTGACGGGTGCCTCTGACGGCATTGGACGCGAAGCGGCCCTGACCTACGCACGCTTCGGCGCAGAGGTGATTTTACTGGGGCGCAGCGCTGAAAAGCTGCAGCAGACAGAAGCGTTGATAAACCAACTGAACAAGCGCCCTGCCCATTCGGTGGTATTGGATCTTTCAGACGCCACGCCGGCACGCTGTGCGCAGCTAGCGCAGGAACTGGCGCAAACATTCTCCCGTCTGGATGGTGTGTTACATAACGCCAGTATCTTAGGTGAGATTGTTCCGCTGGCCGACCTGGATCCGCAAATCTGGCAACAGGTCATGAAAATTAATGTTGATGCCACGTTTTACCTCACCCAGGCGCTATTGCCGTTGCTGCTCAAATCCGAAAGCGGCTCGCTGGTATTCACGACGTCAAGTGTGGGCCGTACCGGGCGCGCGGGTTGGGGTGCCTACGCGGTATCAAAGTTCGCCACAGAAGGCATGATGCAGGTGCTGGCCGACGAGTATAAAAATCAGGCATTGCGGGTTAACTGTATTAATCCTGGTGGTACGCGTACGAAAATGCGCGCCAGTGCGTTTCCTCAGGAAGACGCCGGTAAACTCAAAACGCCTGCCGATATCATGCCTCTTTACCTCTATTTAATGGGCGATGACAGCCGCCGTAAAACCGGTATGAGCTTCGATGCGCAGCCAGGCAGAAAACCCGGGGCCGCAGAGTAATGACCAGCGATCGTCATCAACAGCGGCAACAGCGTCTGAAAGAACAGGTGGATGCCCGCATTGCTGCCGCTCAGCAAGTCAGAGGCATTTTGATGGTGTTTACCGGAAACGGTAAAGGGAAAACCACCGCTGCGTTTGGCACGGCTCTACGCGCCTGCGGGCATGGCAAACGTGCCGCGGCCATTCAGTTCATTAAGGGAGAATGGCCCAACGGCGAACGCAACCTTCTGGCCCGGCACGGGGTGGAGTTTCAGGTAATGGCCACGGGTTTCACCTGGGAAACGCAAAATCGCCAGACCGATACAGCGGCCTGCCTGGCCGTCTGGGAACATGCCAGACGCATGCTGTCGGATGACACGCTTGATTTAGTGATTCTGGATGAGATCACCTACATGATCAGTATGGATTATCTGCCACTCGACGAGCTGGTAACCGCTCTGCAAGGCCGTCCTGCCCACCAAAGCGTCATCCTTACGGGTCGGGGTTGCCATCGCACCTTACTGGATATGGCTGACACCGTGACGGAAATGCGTCCGGTGAAACATGCCTTTGACGCCGGTATCAAGGCACAGCAGGGAATAGACTGGTAGCCTTTACCGTAGGCTGGCTGCCCTTATGCATCCGGCCTGCTTATCTTACGCAGTGCCCCCTCTGTACTTCCTTTTCCCTGTTTATCGGCCTGCATGCCCGCTTATTGTCATTGCAGCCTGGCACAGCTGGTCCTCAGGGCTTTTCCCGCTTTTATTTTCCATTCATGTTAATTTTGCGAAACGTTTTACGCGCCTTTTCCAGAAACCCTGCCTGAAAACCGGCGTCATCCGCCGCCGCCATGATTGATCTCAATCACATATTTTTACCGTTGAGAGACGTAAAACCGATCGGGATCACTCTTCAATGTTAAATAAATGATAAAAAATATTTAGCTTTAATATCATCCCATTGCGCGTGGTTAATCAAATCAACAGGTTAATCATTACCGTGCTAATCGATTCCATAATTAAATGTTCTTTCTGATAACAATTGAATAACTTTTGCCAATAAGAGGGCTCTTATTTTGCTGACCATACTGGGCTTTACGATGGTGGTTTGTTTCATGTATCTGATCATGACCAAACGCATGTCAGCGCTAATCGCGCTCATTCTTATCCCGACGCTTTTTGCGCTTATCGGCGGGTTTTATCACGGACTTGGGGAAATGATGCTGAACGGGGTCAAAACGCTGGCTCCAACGGGAGTGATGCTGACGTTTTCTATTCTCTATTTCGGCCTGATGATCGATGCCGGACTGTTTGATCCGCTGGTGCGTTTCATCCTGAAAATTGTGCGTGGCGACCCGCTTAAAGTGCTGGTCGGTACCGCTGTATTAACCTTGCTGGTCTCGCTGGATGGCGACAGTTCCACCACCTATATGATTGCCATTGCCGCGTTTCTTCCCCTCTACCGGAAACTGGGCATGAATGTGCTGGCAATGACCTGCCTGGTTAACCTGGCCAGCGGCATCATGAACCTGTCGCCGTGGGGAGGCCCCACAGCCCGCGCGGCGGCCGCGCTGCGCATTGATGCGCTGGATATATTCATTCCCATGCTACCGGCCATCCTTATCGCCTGTGTTGCTCTTGTCGGTCTGGCCTTCGTGTTTGGGCTACAGGAACGTAAACGTCTGGGCGTCATGCGCATCAGCGACGACCATCTGAATAATATCGAACTGGGCCTGGGTGATGCAGACGAATGCGCAGCAAATCGCCGGCCCAAAATGTTCTGGCCAAACTTTATTCTGACCACGGTACTGCTGGTGCTTCTGGTGGTGGGTGCCATGCCCATCCAGATTCTGTTTATGCTGGCTTTTGCAATTGCCGTCATGCTTAATTACCCCTCGCTTGAAGAGCAAAAAGCCCGTATCGGTTCACACGCCAGTAATGTGCTGGCAGTGACTGCCTTGATTTTTGCGGCAGGTATTTTTACCGGCATACTGTCAGGTACCGGCATGGTGGACGCCATGGCGAAAAGCCTGCTGGCCTTTATTCCGCACAGTTTCGGACCTTATCTTGCGCTATTTACCGCCCTGATCAGTCTGCCGTTTACCTTTTTTATGTCCAACGATGCTTTCTACTTTGGCATTCTGCCTGTCATCGCGCAGACGGCCGCCAGCTATGGCATTTCAGCAGAAGAAATTGCCCGAGCCTCCATTGTGGGCCAACCCTTCCATCTGCTGAGTCCACTGGTGCCGTCGGTCTATCTGTTAGTCGGTCTGGCCAAAGTGGATATCGGTGACCATCAACGTTTTGCCATAAAATGGGGGATTTTGATTAGCCTGGTGCTGATGGCGGGCGGCTTAGTAACCGGCGCGTTTCCCCTCTTCCACCGGTAAGATGCCCGGGAGCGTCAGCCAGAAAGTAAAAAGCCGCAACAGACGATGTTGCGGCTTTTTTATAGCCTTAATACCTCAGCTCAAGCTCGTCAGGCTCGCCGTGCAGCACGCATTGAAGGAAAGCAACCACGCAAGGGGAACAGCAACACTCTTGCGTTAGGTGCTCTCTTAGGCTCTCCGTTAGGCTCTGCACTCGGAATTGGTGGTGCCGGATACTTTGCCGTCAATGCCACTCGGGAAGCTGTAAGTGGCGCAGTAGAGCGGCAACAGGGCCGCATGAAAATGCAAAGTATGGGCCTCGATCCACTTTCTGCCATGGCCTTAAAAAGAAGTGTGATGCAACGCACCGGATTCGACCTGTCAGATGATAAGCTGGCCGACATATCCAAAGATGTCTAGGACAAACAGGGCCAGCTTTCACAAGGTCAGTGGAAGCAGAATAAGAAAACAGGTGAGTGGAATTATTCTGGCGGTGGGGAACTTAGTGCTTGGGCAAACATTATGACAACACGTGGTGGGTATGGCCGTGATGAAGCGGTTAACACACTAAAATCTGCCAAAGGCCCTGTCGAGTTAGGCATCATCCTTAATAACTTCAAGAAAAGTGCTAAACTAACTGAGCAGGAATTTACTGCACTTTCTGAAAGTGTGAATGACTTTTCCTTTGTGAGTAAATCCATTGGTGATAACGGCCAGTACGTTGTAGAAGCCATGCAGCAAATCGCACAGAAGGGGTTGCTATTAACCGATGCACAGCAGGAGGCTGTAAAGTGGTTAGGCCAACTTGGCCAGACAGCAGAGACAGTCTCCAACGCTATGGGCGATCAGTTTGCAGCCAGCTATGCGGATGGTCTCAAGAAAACGGGCATGAGTGCGGAAAGTCTAGAGGACGCATTTGTACAATTAAAGCCTGTTATTAAAGATTTAGGCTCCTTTGCTGGCGAGACTACAGGACATCTTGTTCAACTGGCAGCGGCACTGGCAGGGGCTGTTAACTGGCTAAACTCTCATTTTGGAACGAAGCAAGACGTGAACAGTAGCGGACTCTATTACAACGATTCATGGCTTGGGACTGCTATCAATGGGGCAAGGGGTTTATTTGGTGATAATCAGACAACAGGACTCAGCTCAGGTTATACCAACCCAATTTCAAATGCTTCGATGTTCACTGGTGCCAGCCTTGGTCAGAATTACTAGAACGGCAATCCATTCTCAATGAGTATGCCACCATTGCAACTGAGCATGGGAGGCCAGATACAGTTGCAGATGAATACTGGAGAGTTTGGAAACCTGTTTGATACGAAGATGGATTTGGCACTGACAAATCATATGGACAATATGACGTTCGCCTTAGACAGTTCTACAAGCTTTAACTAAATATAAAAGCCGCTCTCAGAAGCGGCTTTTTTACGTCTAATATTGAGTAACATCTTGGACAACAAAGGGGATTACATTGTGTTGTACATCGGTTATAATACCCTCCAACAGTCAATATAACCCATTGATTATTAAGAAATTACGACGCCTGGGAAGGCGACAATGAGGTAGCTCCATGAGCGAGAAGTTACAAAAAGTCTTAGCGCGTGCCGGTCACGGTTCGCGTCGTGAAATTGAAGCGATGATTGCGGCCGGACGCGTGAGCGTTGACGGTAAGCTTGCCACACTCGGCGATCGCATCGAAAACAATAAAGCCCTGAAAATCCGTATTGATGGCCATCTGGTATCGATTGCTGAATCTGCAACAGAAGTGTGCCGTGTGCTGGCGTATTATAAACCTGAAGGTGAACTCTGCACACGCAGCGATCCTGAAGGGCGGCCTACGGTCTTCGATCGTCTGCCGCGCCTGCGCGGTTCGCGCTGGATTGCCGTTGGCCGCCTTGACGTGAATACCTGTGGACTCATGCTTTTTACAACGGATGGTGAACTGGCTAACCGCCTGATGCATCCCAGCCGGGAAGTGGAACGTGAATACGCGGTGCGCGTGTTTGGCCAGGTTGACGATGACAAAATTCGTCAGCTCAGTAAAGGTGTGCAACTGGAAGATGGTCCGGCAGCGTTCAAAACATTGCGTTTTGCGGGTGGAGAAGGCATCAACCAGTGGTACAACGTCACCCTGACTGAAGGACGCAACCGTGAAGTTCGCCGTTTATGGGAAGCCGTGGGTGTACAGGTCAGCCGCCTGATGCGTGTCCGCTATGGCGACATCACCTTGCCAAAAGGTGTACCACGCGGTGGCTGGATGGAACTGGATCTGCCAGCGGTCAATTATCTGCGCAATCTGGTAGGAATGGATGACGAAACCGTCACCAAACTGGCGGTTGAGAAAGATCGCCGTCGTACAAAAGCCAATCAGATTCGTCGGGCCGTGAAACGTCACAGCCAGGCCAGTGGCAGACCCGCTCGTCGTAATGCCAGTAGCAAACGCAACGCAACCTGAGTGCCTGCCGGGTTGATATAAGGTTATCCATCATTCCATATCCATTACATTCAGGATAAACCGGCTTTGTTGAATAATAGGTAATCATTCTGTTTTGTCTGCACTGTTTTGGTAGAAAACGCTGATGCCAGACAGAACACCGTCATACGCAAGCATGTAATGCATTGATTTTATGTTATCTGAAACAACCGTTTTCATAGTACCACAGCATAAAATCCATTTATTCAACAAAGCCCCTGATACTTTTCATTAACGGCTCACACTCAGTCGGCGCGCTAAACAGTTTTATTTTTGTGGCTGTTTACAAAAAATAAAAACAAAACACCGCTACTTAAGTCAAATAAAATCATTGTGGGCCCCGGCAGCCCTCTGTTAGCCCGCCTCGCATCTTCAATGCACCCTGTTTACTCTATTATCAACAGGTTGCGTCGGGAAAAGCTATACAACATAAAAATCACTGTACAATTTTATTCATCAGCCGATAATGAAAGAATAATAAGGTGGTCATCACCCTGTTTTTTATCATTAAGTCCGCAATGACTTTTTTTCTACCCTCGTAAAGTTAAAAAAAATTGGACTATTGCAATCTATTGCCGATAACACATTATGCGACCGGACAGTGAGCAGATTTTAATCCGTACGGTGGCTTTGTTGAATAAATGGATTTTATGCTGTGGTACTATGAAAACGGTTGTTTCAGATAACATAAAATCAATGCGTTACATGCTTGCGTATGACGGTGTTCTGTCTGGCATCAGCGTTTTCTACCAAAACAGTGCAGACAAAACAGAATGATTACCTATTATTCAACAAAGCCCCGTACGGTGTCAGTTATTTCTGACCCGGGCATTAAATTGCAGCACGCTAAAGGGTTGTTATTAATCTTAATACTGGCGCATCGGGAAACGCTGCGTTAATACGGCTCACGATGAGCTTTAATTTGCATGTCTTTAATCTTCACCAGGGATTTTACTGGCATGCTTAAGCGAAGACACCACCATGAAAAAACGTTTTGTAAGTTCAGCGTTGATTGCGTTGGCGCTGAGCGGTTGTTCCGTGGGCCATACCGAGTACAGCCGAACGGCAATGCAGCACGTGGATATGAGCGTGACAGGCATTCCGACGATTCTGGGTTTAGGCACGCTGGGCACCACTATTCCGTTGACGCCTGAATACAGCCTGACTGCCGCGCATGTGGCAAAATTTGCCGTGCAGCGCGTGAAGTCTTATCACCCTTACTGCGACCTTGCGATTATTTATCACAAGAATCCGCCTGATACGCTGGCTCACTTCCGCAGCACCGATATTGGCGATCACGTAAAGATGTACGGTTACAGCTATATTTCGGCGCTACCTGTTGAATCAAAAGGTGTGAATCTCGCACGCACCGCCATTCGTAACCTCTGGAATAAAAGTCCGTGCATCGCGATGGCTTCCAATGCTGGCGTGGTTCAGGGGATGTCTGGCGGTGGGGTCTTCAATAGTGACGATACCATCGGCGGCGTGATCGTCGGGTATTCCGATTCAATTAAAAATGGCCGTAGCGGGAAAGTGATACTGAAAGATGTGTCACTCTATATCCCTTACGGCCAGTTTAAAAACTGGTTACAGGCGACGATTCCTGACACCCGTAAAACCTGACTGGCTTACATAAAAGGCGTTGTGTCGCCAGCGCCTTCACGGACAATTTCAGGGGCATCACTGGTCAAATCAATCACGGTGGTAGGCTGCTGTCCCAGCGTGCCGCCGTCAATGATTAAGTCCACCAGCTTACCAATACTGTGCTGAATGTCTTCCGGATCAGATTCAGTGAAATCATTGCCTGGCAGAATCAAGGATGTCGACATCATCGGTTCATTAAGCGCTTCCAGTAACGCTAGGGCCACTGGATTCGACGGGACACGTAAACCAATGGTTTTACGTTTCTCGTTCATCAGACGGCGCGGGACTTCTTTCGTCGCCTTCAGAATAAACGTGTAATTGCCCGGCGTGTTATTTTTAATCAGGCGGAACGCGCTGTTGCCCACCTGTGAATACACCGACAACTCAGACAAATCGCGGCACATTAGTGTGAAATTATGATGACCATCCAGTTGCCGTATAGGGCAAATGCGCTCCATCGCGCCTTTTTCTTCCAGACGACATCCCAGGGCATAGCCTGAATCGGTCGGGTAAACAATCACGCCACCTTTGTTCAGGTACTCCACAGCCTGGTTAATCAGACGCGGTTGCGGATTATCCGGATGAATATGAAACAGTTGACTCATAAAAACCTCTTATCACCTTTCCGTGCATTCAGCAGCCGGAGCCAGTGCGGGAAAGCGTTCCCAGACGGGTTCTACGGCTGCGGGTAACCACAGTTTGCGGCCTAACTCAATCCACGGGCAGGGTTGATGAAAATCAGAACCTTGCGATGCGGCCAGATCGTTATCCCGGGCGTACCCGGCTAACGTGGTACGCTCATCGGGTGCCTGCTGACATTGTGCCACCTCGATAGCATCACCACCCGCAGCGCGAAAATACGCGATCAGGCGTTTCAGCCATTTTGCCGACAATCCGTAGCGTCCCGGATGAGCCAGCACCGCACAGCCACCAGAATGGTGAATGGCATCAATGGCTTGATTAATTGTACACCATTGCGGCGGCACGTAGCCGGTTTTGCCTCGGGCCAGATAATTTTTGAATACCTGCGCCATAGTGCTCGCTTTGCCAACCTCAACCAGATAGCGGGCAAAATGTCCCCGCGTGATCATCCCCCCTTCAGCTAAACGCAGGGCGCCCGCCAGTGCATCGGGAATCTGGGCTTTTTCAAGCCGCTCAGCAATGCGTTGGGCGCGTTCCAGTCGCGTCGTATACTGACCAGCAAGGAACTGCGTCATGACGGGATGATGAATATCGATATTTAATCCAACAATATGGATCTCATGATTTTCCCACAGCGTGGAAATCTCGACGCCGGCTATGACATTGACTGGCAACGAAGCACGTAATGCGGCCTGCTGTGCCTCGGCGACGCCCGCCACGGTATCGTGATCGGTAATGGCCAGCACACCTACGCGCATTTCAACCGCACGCTCGACCAGCGCCTGCGGGGATAGCAATCCATCGGAAGCCCGTGTATGACTATGTAGATCGTAAAGCGGAAAACGGGCGATATCGCTCAAAACAACTCCTGCTGGCGATGGAACAGGTCAGCATGATAACGATTTTATGGGTCACTGAAAAAGTGTATTGACATTTTTGTCACGAACCAGTTAACTAGTACACAAGTTCACCGCAGACGGGTATGTGTTTATGAAAATGGTTATTACGCTTTTCACTGGTTGGTGGCGCAATGTTTCCCGGTCGGGCGGCGTTGTCGTGCACACTTAGCGTAAACCTGTGCAGATACCTGAGCCCGCCAACAAGCGGGCTTTTTTTTGGACGACATTCAGAGAAATCATCATGCTCAATGCAAAACCTACAGTGAAGTTAATTACCGGTAACGCCCCTTATCGGGAAGATCCCGCCGCGGTTTTTCATCAGTTATGCGGCGCACGCCCGTCAACGCTGCTGCTTGAATCTGCGGATATCGACAGCAAGGAAAATTTAAAAAGTCTGATGATCATCGACAGTGCCCTACGTATCAGCGCGCTGGGTAACTGCGTCACTGTGCAGGCCCTGTCTGATAATGGTCGGGCGCTGCTGCCGCTGCTGGACGAGGCGCTTCCCGCCGAAATCAAAAATGAATCGCGCCCTGATGGCCGGGTGTTAACATTTACGACGACCCACGATCAGCAAGATGAAGACTCTCGCTTACGCGCCCTGTCGGTGTTTGATGCCCTGCGTGTGATCCCGCAGTTAGTGAACTCGCCCGCCGATGAGCGCGAAGCCGTGTTCGTTGGCGGCCTGTTTGCCTATGATCTGGTCGCGGGTTTTGAGGACCTGCCGACGCTCAGCAGTGAGCAGCGCTGCCCTGACTACTGTTTCTATCTGGCGGAAACCCTGCTGGTGCTCGATCACCAGGCACACAGTGCCCGCCTGCAGGCCAGCCTGTTCTGTCCGTCCACCCACGAATTCCAGCGTCTGCAAAGCCGTATTGAGCAGTTACACGGACAAATGCTGCAACCTGCACCTGCGTTGCCCGTCAAGCCGATCGAAACGATGACGCTGACCACCAGCCAGAGCGATGAAGAATACTGTAATGTGGTGAGGAAGATGCAGGATGCTATTCGTATTGGTGAGATCTTCCAGGTCGTGCCATCACGTCGCTTCTCACTGCCCTGCCCGTCGCCGCTGGCCGCTTACGATACGTTAAAACGCAGTAATCCCAGCCCGTATATGTTCTTTATGCAGGATCAGGATTTTTCGCTCTTTGGCGCCTCGCCGGAAAGCTCGCTCAAGTACGACGCCGCCTCACGACAGATCGAAATTTACCCGATTGCCGGAACGCGTCCACGCGGTCGACATGCGGATGGCTCGCTGGACCGCGATCTGGACAGCCGTATCGAACTTGAAATGCGCACCGATCATAAAGAGCTGGCCGAGCACCTGATGCTGGTCGATCTCGCACGCAATGACCTGGCGCGCATTTGTCGTCCCGGAAGCCGCTACGTCGCGGATCTGACCAAGGTTGATCGTTATTCCTTTGTTATGCACCTGGTCTCCCGCGTGGTGGGGACATTGCGTGAGGATCTGGATGTGCTACATGCCTACCGCGCCTGCATGAATATGGGCACGCTGAGCGGCGCGCCTAAAGTTCGCGCCATGCAACTGATCGCTGAAGCCGAAGGCACCCGACGCGGTATTTACGGCGGCGCTGTCGGCTATTTCACCGCCAACGGTGATTTGGATACCTGTATTGTGATCCGCTCAGCCTACGTGGAAAACGGCGTGGCCACTGTACAGGCCGGCGCGGGCGTGGTGCTCGACTCTAACCCACAGGCCGAGGCCGATGAAAGCCGCAATAAAGCCCGCGCGGTGCTGCGCGCTATCGCCACTGCTCATCACTGCAAGGAGATCTTCTGATGGCTGACATCCTGCTGCTGGATAACATCGACTCATTTACCTACAACCTTGTCGATCAACTACGCACCTTTGGGCACAACGTGGTGATTTACCGCAACAACGTACCGGCCGCTTTGCTGACTGAACGTTTGCAGAGCATGGACAATCCTGTCCTGATGCTGTCACCCGGCCCTGGCGCGCCGAAAGACGCGGGCTGTATGCCCGAACTGCTGGGTGCGCTACGCGGAAAGTTACCGATTATCGGGATCTGCCTGGGCCATCAGGCGATTGTGGAAGCGTATGGCGGCCATGTCGGTCAGGCCGGTGAAATTTTGCATGGCAAAGCGTCATCCATTAACCATGACGGCGAGGCGATGTTTGCCGGACTGAGTAATCCTCTTCCCGTTGCCCGTTACCACTCACTGGTGGGCAGCAATACACCAGACGAATTAACGGTCAATGCCAGCTACAACGGCATGGTGATGGCCGTCCGTCATGAACACGATCGGGTTTGCGGATTCCAGTTCCATCCTGAATCCATTTTAACCACTCAGGGCGCACGTCTGCTTGAACAGACACTTGCCTGGGCGCTGGCGAAGTAACAGGGAGAACGCAATGCAACCGATTCTGGAAAAACTTTACCAGTCGCATAGTCTGACGCAGGCAGAAAGCCACCAGCTGTTCAGCGCCATTATTACCGGCCAGCTTGAACCTACCCAACTGGCGGCGGCGTTGGTTGCGATGAAAGTCCGGGGCGAGAACCCGGAGGAAATCGCCGGGGCAGCCTGTGCCTTACTTGAAGATGCCAAACCGTTTCCGCGTCCGGATTATGCGTTCGCCGATATTGTGGGCACCGGCGGGGATGGCAGTAACAGCATTAATATTTCAACCGCCAGTGCCTTTGTCGCCGCTACCTGTGGTCTGAAGGTGGCAAAACATGGCAATCGCAGCGTATCCAGCAAATCGGGGTCATCCGACCTGCTGGCCGCTTTCGGGATTAACCTGGATATGCCCGCTGAGCTGGCGCGGCGCGCACTGGACGATCTGAATGTCTGCTTCCTGTTCGCACCGCAGTACCACACGGGCTTTCGCCATGCTATGCCGGTGCGTCAGCAGTTGAAGACCCGCACGTTGTTTAACGTTCTGGGGCCACTGATCAACCCTGCGCGCCCACCGTTAGCCGTTATTGGCGTGTACAGCCCTGAGCTGGTCTTGCCGATTGCTCAGACGCTGAAAGTATTAGGCTACCAGCGTGCAGCCGTGGTACATGGCGGCGGCATGGATGAGGTTGCCCTGCACGATGTGACACAGGTGGCCGAGCTGCGCGAAGGGGAAATCACCCGCTATCAGTTAAGTCCGGAGGATTTTGGTTTCGGATTCCATCCTAAAGACGCGCTGGCAGGCGGCACGCCCGAAGAAAACCGTGACATTCTGACACGTTTACTCCAGGGTAATGGCGAGCAGGCCCATGAGGAGGCGGTTGCCGTGAATGTGGCCATGCTCCTGAAAGTGTTTGGTAATGAAGATCTCCGTGAAAATGCACAGCGTGCGCTTAACGCCATCCGTAGCGGTCAGGCTTATGAGCGCGTGGTGGCTCTGGCATCAAGAGGATAATCATGCAGGGTACAGTGTTAGATAAAATCGTGAAAGACAAAGCCGTCTGGGTTGAAGCGCGTAAGCAGCAGCAACCGCTGGAGAGCTTCCAGCCGCGCATTGTTCCTTCCAGCCGTAGTTTTTATGACGCACTGCAGGGCACCCGCACTGCCTTTATTCTGGAATGCAAAAAGGCTTCGCCTTCAAAAGGGCTGATCCGCGATGATTTCGATCCCGAAATGATCGCCGGGGTGTATCGCCATTATGCTTCTGCCGTTTCGGTATTAACCGACGAAAAATATTTCCAGGGCGACTTTGCCTTTTTGCCCGTCGTCAGTGCTGCGATTACGCAGCCGGTGCTGTGTAAAGACTTTATCATCGACCCTTATCAAATTTATCTGGCGCGTTTTTGTCAGGCTGACGCCATCCTGCTGATGCTGTCGGTCGTGGATGATGAGCAGTATCGTCAGCTTTCCGCCATCGCACACAGCCTGCAGATGGGCGTTTTGACTGAAGTCAGCAATGAGCAGGAGCTGGAACGCGCTATTGCGCTGGAAGCCAAAGTGGTCGGCATTAATAACCGCGACCTGCGCGATCTGTCGATTGATCTCAACCGGACGCGTCAGCTTGCGCCGCGCCTAGGGCAAGGTGTGACCGTTATCAGCGAATCGGGCATCAACAATTACCGCGATGTGCGTGAACTGAGTCATTTTGCAAATGGCTTCCTGATTGGTTCGGCATTGATGGAAGAAGAGGATCTTCATGCTGCGGTGCGACGTGTCACCCTGGGCAGCAACAAGGTATGCGGACTGACGCGCCCTGAAGATGCCTGCGCGGCCTGTGATGCCGGCGCTATTTACGGCGGAATTATTTTTGCCGAGGGCTCGCCGCGTCAGGTGGATACCGAGAAAGCACGTGCCGTGATAGCCGGTGCCCCGCTTAACTATGTCGGTGTGTTCCGCAATGCGGCAATAAGTGACATTGTCACTAAAGTGGAATCATTGCAGCTGTCTGCTGTGCAGTTGCATGGCGATGAAGACCACGCTTATGTGGCTGCGCTTTATCAGGCACTGCCTGAACAGGTACAAATCTGGAAAGCGCTCAGCATCAGCGACGCGTTGCCAGAACGTAACTGGCCGCATATTGACCGTTACGTTTTCGATAATGGTCAGGGCGGTTCGGGCCAGACCTTTGACTGGTCGCTGCTACACGGGCAGGACCTGAAGAATGTTCTGCTGGCCGGTGGGCTGAGCGCGGATAACTGTGTGGAAGCCGCACAGTTGGGTTGTGCAGGACTCGATTTTAATTCCGGTGTAGAAAGCGCGCCAGGCATCAAAGATGCCAGCAAAATTGCGGCGGTGTTCCGAACGCTTCGCGCCTACTGACTGGACTGGCCCGCCTGAAGGCGGGCACACAAAAGGATAGATCCATGACTTTACTTAATCCCTATTTCGGCGAGTTTGGCGGCATGTACGTGCCACAAATTCTGATGCCTGCGCTGAAGCAGCTTGAAGAAGCCTTTGTCAGCGCCCAAAAAGACCCTGAGTTTCAGGCTGAATTTACCGACCTGTTGAAAAACTATGCCGGCCGCCCGACAGCCTTAACCCTGTGCGGTAACCTGACCAAAGGCACTCAAACCCGCCTTTACCTGAAACGTGAAGATCTGCTGCACGGCGGCGCGCACAAAACGAACCAGGTACTGGGACAGGCGTTGCTGGCTAAACGGATGGGCAAAAACGAGATTATTGCGGAAACCGGAGCCGGTCAGCATGGTGTGGCTTCAGCCCTGGCCTGTGCGCTGCTGGGCATGAAATGCCGCATCTACATGGGCGCCAAGGATGTTGAGCGTCAGTCACCTAACGTCTTTCGGATGCGCCTGATGGGTGCCGAAGTGATTCCGGTTCACAGCGGTTCCGCCACCCTGAAAGATGCCTGTAACGAGGCGCTGCGTGACTGGTCGGGCAGCTATGAAACCGCCCACTATATGCTGGGCACCGCGGCCGGCCCGCATCCCTTCCCGACCATCGTGCGTGAGTTCCAGCGCATGATCGGTGAAGAGACGAAAAAACAGATTCTGGAAAAAGAAGGACGTCTGCCCGACGCCGTCATCGCCTGCGTCGGCGGCGGCTCCAATGCGATTGGCATGTTTGCCGGTTTCATCGAGGAAGAGAGCGTCAAACTGATTGGCGTTGAGCCAGCGGGCCACGGTATCGAAACCGGTGAGCACGGCGCACCGCTGAAACACGGCCGGGTCGGCATCTACTTTGGGATGAAAGCCCCGATGATGCAGACCAGCGAAGGGCAAATCGAAGAGTCCTACTCGATTTCTGCCGGCCTCGATTTCCCGTCAGTCGGCCCTCAGCACGCCCATCTGAACAGCATCGGCCGCGCGGACTATGTTTCCGTCACCGACAATGAAGCGCTGGCAGCCTTTAAAACGCTGTGTCGTGCGGAAGGCATTATCCCTGCGCTTGAATCCGCCCATGCGCTGGCCCATGCGTTAAAAATGGCGAAGGCGGAGCCGGAGAAAGAGCAGCTGATTGTGGTGAACCTTTCTGGTCGGGGTGATAAAGATATCTTCACCGTTCACGATATTCTGACTGCGCAGGGAGAAATTTGATGGAACGTTATGATCGACTGTTTACGCGTCTGGCGGCGAAGAAAGAAGGTGTGTTTGTCCCTTACATAACGCTGGGTGATCCTTCTCCTGAGCTATCGCTACGTATTATTGATGCCCTTGTTGAAGGTGGCGCCGATGCACTTGAACTCGGTATCCCCTTCTCGGACCCTCTTGCTGACGGACCGACAATTCAGGGAGCGGGCCTTCGTGCTTTTGCCGCTGGCACCACCACTACACAATGCTTTGAGATAATTGCGAGCGTTCGCCAAAAATATCCTGACCTGCCGATTGGCTTGCTGATGTATGCAAATCTGGTCTTTAATAATGGTATCGACGCATTTTATCAACGCTGTGAACAAGCGGGCGTTGACTCTGTATTAATTGGCGATGTCCCTGTGGAAGAGTCTGCTCCCTTTCGACAGGCTGCTATGCGTCATAATATTGCTCCTATTTTCTTCTGTCCGCCAAATGCAGACGATGAACTTCTGAGACAAATTTCTTCACATGGTCGTGGATATATCTACGTGCTTTCACGTGCTGGCATCACCGGTGCTGAAAATCGTGCTAATCTGCCTTTGAAGCATTTGATCGATAAAATGCGTGAGTACCATGCACCGCCTTCTCTCCAGGGCTTTGGTATATCCGAGCCCTCTCAGGTAAAAGAAGTCATTGATGCCGGCGTGGCGGGGGCTATTTCTGGTTCTGCCGTGGTAAAAATTATCGAGAAAAATTTAGCGCAGCCCAAAGTGATGCTGACTGAATTAAAAGAATTTGTCTCCCGCATGAAAGCCGCCACCCGCTAACAGCCTTCACCTTATGCCTTACCGCCCGGTAAGGCATGATTTCGCTGTTTTTTTTCGCTGTCCGTTTGCCCATTTCGGATTTTCTGCACCACAATTAACAGGCGCCGTTATGGTAACGACGTATCCTATTTGTGACAGGGAGAGAAGCAATGAAATGGTTTAAAGTGCTGGCAAGTGCCATGGTCGCGGCTGTTGTTGCATTAACACTCAGCGCCTGTGCGCCAACGCCAACGAAAGAAGGCACCGGCGGTTACATTGATGACACCGTGATTACCACCAAAGTGAAAGCCGAATTGTTAAAAGATGAGTCGCTGAAATCAACCGAAATCAACGTTGAAACCTTTAAAGGTAAAGTGCAGCTCAGCGGCTTTGTCAGCTCACCACAAATGGCTAACCGTGCCGTTCAGGTGACCCGAAGCGTTGCTGGGGTAAGATCAGTCGTAAATAACATGCAAATTAAATAACGCCGTTTTAAACCCAAAAGGGCCACGCATTGCGTGGCCCTTTTTTCTTCAGAAGCGATAACCTGCGCCAAAGAAGAATACCCAGGGGTCAATACGCATATGAATATTTTGCTGCTGATCGCCCGATTTAAATTTCACGTTCGTATCAATATCCATGTACCACAATGATGCATTCAGCAGCCAGTCACGGTTAATCTGATAATCCAGCCCTACCTGACCGGCAATGCCCCACGAGTCTTTCACACTGAGATCACTTAATCCCGCATCACGACCGGTCTGATTAAACTTTGCATCGTAAAACGTCGTGTAGTTAATGCCGACGCCGACATAGGGTCGCGCTTTGCTTTGGCTGTCAAAGAAGTAGTACTGTGCCATCAGCGTTGGCGGCAATTGCCGGACCGTCGCCAGCGTGCCCGTTGGGCCAAGGCCAACTTTATGGCGGAACGGTGTGGCGGCCAGTAGCTCGACGCCAATATTGTCTGTCGCCATATAGGTGAACGTTAAACCCAGTTGGGTATCATTACTGGCACTGAATCCGCCCATACCCAGTACGTTATCCGAGCCTTCGTTAGGTCGAACGGTGGCGCTACCTGCGCGAATAAAAAAATCACCAGCCTGGTGGGCCAGTGCCAGTTGAGGTAACGCAAGCGCCAGCAGCATGGTGCATTTAGCCAGTTTCATAGTCACTCCTGTGAGAAAGTAAGGTGCCTGCACTGAATCATTTTTTTGTGCGCACAGGTTTAGCGCGATTTTTTTATAAATGCATCTAAATCAAGACGGAAAAATGATTTAAAAAACAATGGATTGACTCAGATCAATTTTATGCCCGTATCCCGGACACAAATAGTGCTTGCCGAAAAAATGGAGCGGCATTACTTTGCTCATCTCCCCCTGTGATTTTGGTTCGATGCCTTAGAGGTGGCGGGCGATCAAATGAGTGAAACTACAAACCCCTGTATTAGCTGTGGTGCCTGTTGTGCCCACTTCCGCGTCTCGTTTTACTGGGCTGAAGCCGACGATGCGGGCGGCCCCGTTCCCACAGAATTAACGGAACCTTTAAGTCTGATGATGCGAAATATGCGTGGGACGAACGATCGTTCGCCGCGCTGTATTGCGCTTGAAGGGGAAATCGGCCACTGCGTGTCGTGCAGTATTTATGAGAACCGCCCCTCGCCCTGCCGGGAGTTTGCTATGTCCGGCGAAAACGGGATCGGGAATGAAGGTTGCGATCGGGCCCGGGCACGCTATGGCCTTCCCGCACTGTTTCACTCATCTTTACCTGTTATGACAGAAAGTTATCCGGTTGCGGGTGCCAGCGAGCCGCCAGAACATGTACAATCGACGGGTTAATTAACCCGGTTCTTTCAAGGAGTGTACATGTCTATCACGGCAAGCTCGTTATACCGTGACACAGGAAATTTTTTTCGTCATCAACTGATTACCCTGGTGCTGATGTCACTGTTGACCGCGTTTGTCACAGTGATGCTTTTACATGCGTTCACACCGGGTGACGATCAAATGGCGATCCTGCAGCAAGGCGATATAAGCAGTGCCTCGCTGTTTGAAATGGTGCAGAGCATGTCGCCCGAACAGCAGCAGGTTCTGCTGCGTGCGTCTGCTGCGGGTACTTTTGCAGGCCTTATCGGCAATACGCTGCTGTTGGGCGGTATGCTGTGCCTGATTCCGCTGGTATCGTCTGGCCAGCGCGTGAGCGCGCTGCGTGCCATTGGTACATCCGCGCCTTTATTACCGAAACTGCTGCTGCTGACCTTTTTGATCACCCTGGTCGCCCAACTGGGTTTTATGGTTCTGGTGGTGCCTGGCGTGCTGCTTACCATCGTGCTCTCGTTGTCGCCAATCATTCTGGCAAATGAAAAACTGGGCGTTATCGCCGCCATGCGCGCCAGCATGCGCATGGCCTGGAAAAACGTCAGACTGATTGCGCCAGCCATTATTCTGTGGCTGCTGGCAAAACTGGCAGTGATGTTTTTCTTTACCTCGTTAGTAGTGCTGCCGATGAACGTGTCGACGGTGATTTTCACCGCTATCGGGAATCTGATTTCAACCCTGTTAGTAATTTACCTGTACCGGCTTTATATGCTGTTACGTTGATTGTCCGTGCGCCTTCGGGCGCACTGGCCGGGAATACCGCCTTAACTGGAATGACTATGAAGCAGTTACTCGACTTTCTTCCCCTTGTGGTTTTCTTTATTTTTTATAAGTTGTACGACATCTTCGTCGCCTCAGGAGCCCTGGTTGTCGCGACCGGCCTGGCGCTGGTGGCAAGCTGGGTGCTCTATCGCAAGCTTGAAAAAATGACCATTTTTACGTTTGTGCTGGTGGCGGTGTTTGGCACGCTCACCCTGGTTTTCCATAATGATGAATTTATTAAATGGAAAGTCACGGTGATCTACAGCCTGTTTGCGCTGGCGTTACTGTTCAGCCAGTGGTTTATGAAACAGCCGTTAATTCAGACCATGTTGGGAAAAGAGCTGGAGTTACCCAACACTGTATGGCGCAATCTGAATATTGCCTGGGCCCTCTTCTTTTTATTGTGTGGTCTGGCGAATATCTATGTGGCATTTTGGTTACCTCAGTCAGTCTGGGTTAACTTTAAAGTGTTTGGGCTGACCGGCCTGACGCTACTCTTTACCTTACTGAGTGGGCTCTATATCTGGCGTAAAATGCCGCAACAACAGCAAAAATAAACCTGCTGCCCGTCTGTGCGGGCAGCCTTTCATTCATTACATAAGAAAACAACGCAATGGACGAAAAACATAAATTGCCCCAGGGCGAAATGGTCATGCGGACGCTCGCGATGCCTGCGGATACTAACGCAAACGGCGACATCTTCGGTGGCTGGTTGATGTCGCAAATGGATATGGGCGGTGCCATTCTGGCAAAAGAAATCGCCGAGGGCCGTGTCGTCACCGTCAGAGTGGATGGTATGACCTTTTTAAAACCCGTCGCGGTCGGCGATGTTGTCAGTTGCTACGCAAAGTGCATTCGCACGGGCAACAGCTCAATGACGATCAATGTGCAGGTATGGATTAAGAAAGTGTCGTCTGAGCCTATTGGTCAGACCTATTGCGCAACCGAAGCGGTCTTTATTTATGTTGCGGTGGACAATGAAGGCCATCCCCGTCAGCTGCCTGCGGGACGGGATAATCAGTCAGCCCCTGCCTGAGTGCGGTTCAGCCTGACATCGCAGACAGGCTGAATCTGAACCGGACCCGGGTGGGTCCGGGCCCGCTTAGCCGACTTCACATTGCTGAAACGCCTCACAAGCCTTATTCAAGGCTGGCCCCGCCGTTAATTTTAAACACAATATTCATCGTCAGACCGGTACCGGGCTTACCGCTCTGATAGCGCCACGAACGCATGGCCTGTTTGACGCTGCGCTCAAACATGTTGCGCGGTTCCGCAGACAGAATATCAATGTTGTCGACCCGTCCGTCACTGTCCACATCAAATTTCACTCTGACACGGCCTTCTACTCGCAGGGCCGCCGCGCGTGGCGGATAGGCTGGCTTGCTGATATTCAGCGCTTTTGGGCCGGTTGAGGCCGTCTGCGCAGGTGTCGCTGACGGTGTGGCTTTCGGCGCTGTCGCAGGCTTAGTCTGTGTTGCAGGCGCATCCTGCTTTAAGGGGTTGGCCTGGGGCTTCGCTTCCTCACGCGGTTTTACTTCGCGTTTTGGCTGTGTATGTTTGGGCTGGTGCCGCGGTCTGGGTTTTGGCTCAGGTTTGGGTTCCGGTTTGGGTTCCGGTTTGGGTTCCGGTTTGGGAATCGGCACTGGCTCAGCTTTAGGCGGTTCCGGAGTGGGTTTCGGCTCGGCCACAGGCTCAGGGGCTGGCTGGGGGTCCGGTTGCGGTGTCGGTTGTGTGATTGCGGGTTCAGGCTGAACCTCGGGCGCGACCATTGTCACACTGATTGGCTGGGATGCTTTGGGCAGTTCTCGGGTTTGATGAAAAGACGCATAGAGAATACCGGCGATGACTGCACCATGGAGCACAACGGACAACATCATGGCGACAGGCGTGCGTTTCGGTAAAGGCATAGTCAGCGTGGTCATAACAATCGCAGTTATCAAATGAAGCCCTGATTTTAAATGCAAATAGCAATCAGTTTCAATAATCACCTTAGTGCCGGGCGAAAAAAGCCCCTTTAGCCCTGACGAATCCCCACAAAAATGAGACAGACATAGCAAGATGTGATCTACTGATTCTTCCACAAATTCAATGGGATCACCGCTATGCCTGCCCGTAAAGTATGTCAGAATTTTTTTCAGGATGCTCT
>NZ_VZPF01000025.1 GCF_008801695.1 Pantoea stewartii subsp. stewartii | reverse complement strand
AACTGGCTGTTCGCCGGTTCAGATACAGGCGGAGAACGTGCGGCGATCCTCTACTCTCTGATCGTCACCTGCCGGCTTAACGGCGTTGACCCCGAGACGTGGTTGCGTTACGTCATCGGTCATATACAGGACTGGCCGGTGAACCGGGTCCGCGATCTGCTGCCATGGAAGGTCGAGCTTCCCTCTGCCTGAACGTCAATACGGTCTGAATGCGACGCTTACCCAGAATGCGATCGGCCAGCGCCATGACCTCATCCAGTTCAGACGACGAAAACATGACCGCCAGCCCCTGTTGCGCCAGCTGACCAATCAGGTGGTACACATCGGTTTTGGCGCCCACATCAATGCCGCGCGTGGGTTCATCGAGCAGGACGACCTGAGGACCGGTCATCAGCGCTTTGCCCAGCACCACTTTCTGTTGGTTGCCGCCGCTCAGCGAGGTGATGGGCAGTTCGCTGTCGCTGACTTTAATGGCCAGCTGCCGAATCATGTCATTCACCCGCTGCTGCTCCCGTTCAGGGTTTACGAGGCTCAGCGCGCGTCGAAACCCGCGCAGGCTGAGATCGGACAACGTCATGTTGGCGGTGATCGACATCAACCCCACGATGCCTTCGCCCTTGCGATCCTCCGGCACCAGCGCAATCCCACGCCTGAGCCGCTGCTGAAAATTACAGGTATCCAGTCGCTGCTCACCCAGACAGATATGCCCGTCCTGACAGGGCTGTAGCCCGATCAGACCTTTAAACAGCTCCGTTCGCCCGGCACCCAGCAGACCATAAATCCCAATCACCTCGCCTTTGCGCAGGCTAAAACTGACTGCATTCAGGCGGTAACCGCCGTTCTGATGCAGCGCCGTCAGCCCGTCGACTTTCAGTACCGTTTCGCCCTGTACGGCAGGCTGATAGTCGAAATGTTTTGTCTTGTCGCCCACCATTTGCGCAATGATCCAGGGCACGCTGGCCTCGCGCACCTCCCGTTCCGCAATAAAGCGCCCGTCCCGGAAAATGGTGATGTGGTCGCCAATTTCCATCAGTTCTTCCAGCCGATGGGAGATATAAATGATGGTGACACCACGTCGCTTGAGTTGCTCAATCACGTTGAACAGCACTTTGACTTCCGACTGACTCAGGGCGCTGGTGGGTTCGTCCATGATCAGCACGCGCGTGTCCTTTGACAGCGCCCGGGCGATCTCTACCAGTTGTTGATGACCAATGCCCAACTCATCCAGCGGCGCACAGGGATCGACGTCCAGCTCCAGCCGCTCCAGCAGCGCCTGAGCCAGCTGATACTGGTACTTTTCATTGATGACGCCGCGCTGAAAGAATTCGTTGGCGATAAAGATGTTGTCCATCACGTTCATATTGGGGAACAGGTTCAGTTCCTGAAAAATAATGCTGATGCCCAACTTCTCAGCCTGATGAGTGGAACTGAGCGTAACCGGCTTGCCATCCAGCCAGATTTCACCTGATGAGGGCGTTTCAACCCCCGCCAGCATCTTCATCATGGTGGATTTGCCTGCGCCGTTCTCCCCGATCAGCACATTTACTTTGTTGCGATACACCCGATAATTGACCTGATCCAGCGCGGTCACACCGGGATACACGCGTGACAGGCCACGCGTTTCAATAATGACGTCGTCTTGCGGTTGCGCTTCAGGCATGATCACCTCCTCACTGACGCGTAATCTGGGCTGGCGTGATAGCAGGAAGGGCGCGCGGAATATCCCAACTACTGAACACCCCTACCACCTGGACGTGATCACCGGTTTTGATATGGCTGTCCTTCATCATGTTGACGGCCTGCTGATTAATGGCTTTGCCAAAATCACTGAACAGGTCCTGATTGTTGAAGTCCTGATAGCTGATGCCTTTATACGCATCCCGCAGCGCCGTACCACGAATAATCGGGCCCGCCTGAATAGTGACAGTGTCACCTGATGCATCTTTGACTTTCATTTTGCCGTTGCGCGAGGTGGTCTCCAGCGCCGTGACATCGCCGCTGACACTGACACTAAAGACACAGGGGTTTTCGCTTTGTGAGCGATAGCCGAGCGCCTTACAGGCGCTGTCCAGATCCTTCTCTGCCTGCAGCCGCTGCATCAACTCGCCCAGCGGTCTAGCCTGAGCGACGATCTGCGGAACCAGCTTCTGCTGCCAGAGGGCGTGGATGTTGGCCATGTGCGGATTGGGGGGATTCTTGAGATCGGCCAGTTCCTGCTGCGAGACAATACGGCAGCCGCTCAGCGCGGCGACCACCAGTATCAGACAGAGTCGGTTGTACATACATTCTCCCTGGCGCCCGTAAAGACGGGCGCAATACGCGTGAATTACGACTTGTAGTTAAAATCTTGTACGTTTTTGGCATTGTCTGGCGTGATCAGAATGCCGCGGAACATCACACGTTGTTTCTCCGGCTTGACGCCCTTCTGGATGTAGTTATCCAGGTCAGTCATGCCCTGCGCGGCAATCGCCTGGGCCTGCAGCATGACGGTGGCTTTTAAGGTCCCGGCTTTCACCGCATCACGCTCGTCATTGCTGCCGTCAATCCCGACCACGACCACATCGTTGCGGCCTGCCGCTTTTAGTGCGGCAATCGCGCCCAGCGCAACCGGACCATTACCGCAAATCACCCCTTTTACGTCCGGGTGGGCCTGTAAAATGCTGTCCATGATGCGTTTGCCGTCGATAAGCGTGCCTTTGGCATCCTGACGGGCGATGCTTTGCATATCGGGATACTGTTCCAGCACCTGGTGGAAGGATTTTGAACGGGTGACGCAGTTATTGTCTGCGAGGTTACAGGTCAGCTCGGCATACTTGCCTTTCTCACCCATTTTCTCGACAAACACGTTGGCCACATCCGAACCGGCCTGAAAATTGTTATGGGTGATTTGTTCCAGCGCCACATCGTCTACCGGGATTTCGCTATTGATTAACACCACCGGTATCCCGGCGTCTTTCGCTTTCTTAATGGCCGCGACGCTGGCTGTCGAGTCCGCGTTATCCAGAATGATGCCCTGCACTTTTTTGCCGATGGCCGCATCGATCAGCTCGTTTTGTTTTTTGACATCCTCACCATGAGACAGCACCGAGGTTTTGTAGCCCAGTTCCTGCGCTTTCAGATTGGCCCCCTTCGCTTCTGAGGCGTAATAGGGATTATCCAGGGAGTTAACCAAAATCATGATGGTGCCCTTTTCCACGGCAAGCGCCGCGTGGGAAAATAGGCAGGCGGCAATCGAAGTACAGAGCAACGTCGTTTTTTTCATGGTGATGTCTCGCTATTATCGTTGTGGCAGGGAAAAGATGACGGGCCGGTCGCCTTACCAGATGGTGAATCCACCGTCGATCATCAGGTCAGCACCGGTGATCATGTCGCTGCCATTGCTGGCAAAGAACAGGACGGCGGCGGCAATTTCGTCGGTATAGGCAAAGCGGCCTAAGGGGATGAGTTTTTTCATTTCTGTGCCCTTCTCACCGCGCCAGGCTTTTTCGCCCATGGGCGTCAGTACCACCGTCGGTGATAAGGTATTGACGTTAATGCGGTGCGGGGCGAACTCTTTCGCCATCACCTTTGTCATACCCAGCAGGCCAGCTTTCGCCGAGGTATAGGCCACATGGTTGTCGATAGCGATGGAGGCCGCCTGAGAGGCGATATTAATAATCTTGCCGCCGTTGCCAGCCCGGACCATGCGTTTCGCCACTGCCTGCGAGCACAGAAAAGGCCCGGTCAGATTGACGGCGATCTGCTTTTGCCATTCCGCAAATTCGGTGTCCAGCACCGGCTGGAGCATCACATAGCCCGCGCAGTTCACCAGAATGTCGATATGTCCGTAGTGGTTTTCCACCTCCCCGAACGCCCGTTCAACGTCGGCAGGTTCCGTCACATCACAGCACACCAGCTGCACCGGCTGACCGGCGAACGTCTCACGCAGGTGTTCCGCTTTTTCGGCTTCAAAAGGCGGATAAAGCAGCGCCAGGCGAGCCCCTTTCTTCAACAACATCTCGTTACTGGCCATGGCAATGCCGCCCAGACCGCCCGTCACCACGGCTACTTTGCCGCTGAGATCCATGTTGTTGTCTACGCCATAACGCAGGTTAACGTCATATTCACTGCTCATCCGACTGTCCTCTCAGGTTTTTAATTCCCCACAATCATTTTCGAAAAAAAATATATGCTATCGAATTGATGGTTAATGTGGCTAAGATCAAATTTCGCGAAAATGCCCTTCAGGCAGCGACAGCCCGTTAAAATCCCGTGATCCAGATTACAGATCCCGTGAAACAGGCGGTGCAAACGGTGACAGGGTGAGAGACAGGAGGCGACAATAAGTCATATTCATTTTCGTTCGAAAACACACAGAGAGTCGGGGCTCACTCGCCAACGCGAAACCGGCAAGGTAAACTCTTTCACAGCGCGTGAATGCACGAAGCCCGATGCAAGTAAAAGAGGGAGCATTTCGATTGAAAAGCAAAACTGAGCAGTTAGCTGAAATGCAGCAGCGGCGTGAAAAGATTTTAGAGATGATTCGGGAAGACGGCACGGTAACGGTTAAAGCGTTAACCCAAACCTTTGGGCTTACCGAGGCCACGCTGCGGACCGACCTGCGCATGCTGCAAAAACAGGGGTTTGTACAACGCTATCATGGTGGCGCAACGCTGGTGACCGGCAAGCAGAACACCGGCCTGTTGCAGCTTGAACGTCAGACGCATCTGGAAGAGAAAGACGCCATTGGTCGTCTGGCCGCGCAGCACATCGAAAATGGCGATACGGTGATTTTCGATTCCGGTACGACAACGACGGCGATTGCCGATGCCATCAGCCACATTCGCCGTCTGTCCGTGGTGACCACCGCCGTCAACATCGCCCTGAAACTGGGCGGTGAGCCCGGCATTAATGTGTTGCTGACAGGCGGCACCTTTAAGTTTCCGACGCTGTCAACGTCGGGCGAGAAAGCGGCCAGCTTTTTTGAAAATGTGCTGGCAGAAAAGCTGTTTCTCGCCACCGCCTGCATTTCGCCGCGGCTGGGCCTGAGCTTTCCCAGTGAAACCGATATTAAAGTGAAAATGGCGATGATTAACTCCGCCAGTACCGTTTATGTCGTGGCGGACTCCAGCAAGATCGACAAGGTCTCGATGTTTGCCCTGCCCTGCGACTGGAGCCACATCCACTATCTGATCACCGACAGTGGGATCAGCCCGTCGCATATTGCGGCCTTTGAAGCGCTGGGCGTCAGGGTGCTGGTTGCGCCCACTCCGACCCGCCGGTCAGGATAGTCTGTCCCTGATTTTTCCCCCGACGCCGTCATCGTCAGTGCGATGCCGTCACGCTCATCGCCGTCTCGCGCGGTTGGGCAGCCATTAGATCGGCACGGTAATAGCGCACCACGTCGCCCACAATCAGTAACGACGGCGACACCGGTTTTTGCTGTTCGACCGTATCAGGCAACCCGGCCAGCGTAGTGATCAGCACCCGCTGGTCCCGGCGCGTACCGTTTTCAATGATTGCCACAGGCGTCGCCTCACTGCGGCCATATTCCCGTAACCGGGCGCTAATCACGCTGCTCCAGCTTAACCCCATGTAAAACACCAGCGTCTGATTGGTGGCGGTCAGCGCCGCCGCATCCAGCTGCGGTTCGCCGCTGCGCCCGTGCCCAGTGATAAAGCGCAATGACTGGGCGCAGTCACGGTGCGTCAGCGGAATACCGCTGGCAGCCGCACAGCCCACGGCGGCGGTAATGCCGGGTACCACCTCGCAGACAATATTCGCCTGCTGCAGGCTGACCATCTCTTCGCCGCCACGGCCAAAGATAAAGGGATCGCCGCCTTTTAACCGCACGACATTGCGCCCGCTGGCGGCCAGATCCACCAGCAGTTGATTGATCTGTGCCTGCTTCAGGCCGTGATGACCCGGCTGTTTACCGACGTCGATACAGAGCGCGCTGCTGGCGACTTCCGCCATCACCGCTTCGCTGACCAGGCGATCATAGACCACGACGTCCGCGCATTGCAGCAGACGCAACGCCTTGACTGTCAGTAGCTCCACATCCCCCGGCCCGGCCCCGACCAGCCAGACCTTGCCCGGGCTGGACGCGTTTTCCGGCGCCAGCAGTTTATCTAAAGCGTTGATCGCGATCGTCATTCTTCCTCCGGTACAGCAACGGAAAGCAAAAGGTGTTTTAGCTCCGGCAGACAGGAGCCGCAGTTAGTACCACAGTTGAGTGCGTTACCCAGTGCCTGGGTGCTGTGACAGCCCTGTTTAATCGCCTGTAAGATCGTGTTTTCTCCGACGCCAAAGCAGCTACAGATCGTCCGGCCAGCCACGGCACGTTGTGCCGATTGTCCCGCCAGCAGAGCATGCCGTTCCGCCGCATTCGCCGGCGCCTGGCGAAAAGCCTGCGCAACCCAGTCATGATCGATCGCGGGTAACGACGCGCCGGCATAAAAGGCCAGCTGCAGCTCTCCGTTGCGCCAGGCCAGCAGGCGGTAATGCGGTTCCGCCGCATGGGCGGTTTGCCGTTGCAGCCCGTCCAGCGGGATCGTTGCCGTGAGCCACTGTTCTGGCGAACCGTCTCCGGCCAGGCTAAAACGTTGCGCGCCCTCATAGGGTGTACGCGCCCAGTAGCGCAGCCCGTCAGGCGGGCTTACGTCGCGCTGCCAGAGCCAGCCCTGCCAGCGGGTGTGGAGCGGCTGGATACGTACGGCGGTTTGTTTAAAGGCAGGCTGTGCCGAGACCGGACAGCGGGTTGAGGCCACCAGCACGCCGACCGTGCCCTGCAGGCTGAACTGTCGGTTCCAGTGCATAGGGACAAAGATCTCACCGCGTCGCAGACCGCTGTCCAGTGTCACGCGCACCGTCATCCAGCCCGCGTCGGACTGCACCCGTGCCAGTGCCCCTGCGCACAGGCCATAGCGTTGTGCGTCCTGCGGATGCAGTGCTGCAAACGGCTCATCACAATGCTGCATGAGCCGGGGAACCAGACCGGTGCGTGTCATGGTGTGCCACTGATCGCGGATCCGTCCGCTGTTCATCAATAACGGATACGCCGCCCTGCACGCGACGGGCTGCGGCGTGGCCGGTGGCAACAGGCGGGCTTTACCATCAGGATGGTAAAAGTGCCGGTCGCTAAACAGCCGCGCGCAACCCTGGGGATAGAGGGCGTTGACCGGCCACTGCACCGGCGTCAGCGCATCCCACTGTGCGTCGCTCATCCCGGCCAGACCGCTGATATCAAACGCGCGCTGGCCGTTGTTCTCAAACCCCGACAACGCCGCGTGTTCGCGGAAAATGGCTGCCGGATGCGTCCAGGCAAAACCTTCATGAAAGCCCAGACGCTGGGCGACCTGGGCGAATAACCACCAGTCCGGTTTCGCTTCTCCGGCCGGGGGCATAAACGCGCGCTGGCGGGAAATCCGGCGTTCAGAATTGGTCACGGTGCCGTTCTTTTCCCCCCAGCCCTGCGCGGGTAGCAAAATATGCGCAAAGGCGGTGGTATCCGTTTGCGCCAGTACGTCTGACACTATCACCAGCGGACAGGCAGCCAGCGCCCGGGCAATGCGATTGCCTTCTGGCATCGAAACCGCCGGATTGGTGCCCATAATCCATACGGCTTTGATCGCCCCGCGCTCAATGGCGTCGAACAGATCGACCGCCGTCAGGCCGGGCTGACGCGCCATACGCGGACTGCGCCAGAAACGCTGTAAACGGTCGCAGTCTTCCGCGGTGAAACTCATATGAGCCGCCAGTTGGTTGGCCAGTCCGCCAACCTCCCGGCCGCCCATCGCATTCGGCTGTCCGGTCAGCGAAAACGGGCCGCAGCCGGGTCGGCCTATCTTGCCGCTGAGCAGATGCGCATTGAGAATGGCATTGTTGTTATCACTGCCGCTTTGTGACTGGTTGATGCCCATACACCATAAGGTCAGTACGCGCTCATGCCGGGTAAACAACCGGTAGAACGCCGCGATCATGTCGTGGCTGATATCACAATGGGCTGCCACCGTCGCACAATCCCACTGCCGCGCGGCCTGTAAGGTTGTGTCTACACCGTCCAGATGCGGCAGCATCGTGGCGTCAATGCCGCCATGCTGTTCCAGCCAGTGCAACAGGCCCGAAAACAGGGCCGGATCGCTGCCCGGCCGGAGCGGTAAGTGCAGATCGGCGAATTCACAACTGGCCGTGCGGCGCGGATCGATCACCACAACCTGCATCTCAGGGCGCTGCGTTTTTGCCTGCTTCAGGCGCTGAAACAGCACCGGATGAGCCCAGGCGGCGTTCGAGCCGACCAGGATAACCACCTCGGCCTGATCCAGATCCTCGTAACAGCACGGCACGGCATCCGCGCCGAACGCCCGTTTATAGCCCGTCACCGCTGAGGCCATGCACAGGCGTGAATTGGTATCGATATTGGCGACGCCGAGAAAACCTTTCATCAGCTTGTTCGCCACATAGTAATCCTCGGTCAGCAACTGGCCGGAACCGTAAAAAGCCACCGCCTCCGGGCCGTACGTATCGATAATCCTGCGCAGTCCGTCAGCCGCGGCATCCAGCGCCGCCTCCATGCTGACGCGCTGGTGATGAAGCTGAGGATGCAGCAACCGTCCGGCCTGTGTCAGGGTTTCGCCCAGCGCCGCGCCCTTCACGCACAGCCGCCCGGCATTCGCCGGATGACTGGCATCGCCCCGGACCTGAGCCGACGCGCTCTGCGACTGCGTGACCTCGACGCCGCAGCCTACACCGCAATAAGCACAGGTGGTTTTCATGATGCCTGCGCCATCAGGTTAAGCGGACGGTTGGCGACCCACACCTGGCCGTCCTCCAGTTTGACCGGCCAGCAGCGCAGTTGATGCTGAGGGTTATCCAGGCTCTGTCCGTCCCGCAGGCGCACCCGCTGTTTGTAAAGCGGAGAGATCACCACCGGCTCCCCGGCAACATCGCCAAGGATGCCGCGTGACAGCACGCTGGCTTCGCTGCCTGGCTCACGATCCTCCAGCGCATAACAGTCATCACCCAGACGGAATAAAGCAATACGGACGCTGCCAAGACGGGCCCCGATGCCGGCCTCTGGCGGGATGGCCTCCAGTGGGCAGATTTCGCTCCAGGGTTCGGCGGGCAGATGCATCAGGGGAATACCGCTGGCCTTGTGGGGCTGGCGCTGTCCGCGCACGCGTGCATAGTGCAGCGTTTCATCCGGGTGATCGCTGTTCACTGTGGCGGTAAACAGCGCACGTCGCGAAGGATCGGCCAGCGTGGTCTGCCATTCGCACTGCCAGGTGTCCACCACCTGTTGCATGTCCTGTTCCAGCGTGGCGGCGATCCCCAGGCTGTCATGAATCACCACCTCACGCAGGTAGTCCAGCCCGCCCTCCATGTTATCCATCCAGACGCTGGTACGCTGCAGGCGATCCGCCGTGCGCACGTAGAACATCAGAATCCGGTCGACGTACCGGATCAACGTGTCATCGTCCAGATCGCTGGCAAACAGTTCCGCATGGCGTGGCTTCATGCCGCCATTACCGCAGACATACAGGTTCCAGCCGTTTTCCGTGGCAATGACCCCGATATCTTTACTTTGCGCTTCCGCACATTCGCGGGTACAGCCGGACACGGCCATCTTGATTTTATGTGGTGCGCGCAGGCCCTTATACCGGTTCTCCAGCTCGATGGCGAAGGCGGTAGAATCCTGCACGCCATAACGACACCAGGTCGAGCCAACGCAGGATTTCACTGTACGCAGGGATTTTCCGTAGGCATGACCGGTTTCAAAGCCGGCTTCCAGCAGGGTTTCCCAGATAGCAGGCAACTGGTCCAGTCGCGCACCAAACAGATCGATACGCTGGCCGCCGGTAATTTTGGTATAGAGATCGTAACGCGCGGCCACTTCGCCGATGGCGATCAGGCCCTGTGGCGTGATCTCGCCCCCTGGCACGCGCGGCACTACCGAATAGGTGCCATCTTTCTGGATATTGGCAAAGTAACGGTCGTTCGTGTCCTGTAAGGGTAAATGGGCCGGTTTCAGCAGGTAATCGTTCCAGCACGAGGCCAGCAGCGAACCCACCAGCGGTTTACATACCTCGCAACCACAGCCCCGTCCGTGGCTGGCCAGCAGCTCGTCAAAGGTTTTGATGCCATTGATACGGATCAGGTCATACAGCGCCTGACGGGAATAGGCGAAGTGCTCACAGATGTCTTTTTTAACGGCGACGCCCTGGTTTTCCAGCTGAAACTCCATCACCTGTTTTACCAGCGCAGCGCAGCCGCCACAGCCGGTTGCCGCTTTGGTGCAGCTTTTAATACTGGCCATCTCGCCACAGCCGCTCTGCACCGCCTGGCAGATATCGCCTTTACTGACGTTATGACAGGAGCACACCTGGGCGCTGTCCGGCAGCGCAGCGACGCCCAACCCTTTGGCCGGCGCGCCATTTAATACAGGCAAAATCAGCGCTTCCGGTGCTGCCGGCAGCGGCATGTCATTTAACATCGTTTGCAGGAGGGTGGCATAGTCGCTGCTGTCTCCCACCAGCACGCCGCCCAGCAGTCGTGTATTGTTGGCGCTCACGACGATCTTCTTGTAAATGCCTTTGGGTCCATTGGCCCAGTGGTAGCTCAGGCTGCCCGGTGTTTTGCCGTGCGCATCGCCAAAGGAGGCGACGTCTACGCCCAGCAGCTTCAGTTTGGTGCTCATGTCGGCACCGGTGAACTGCGCGGGTTCGGCCGCCAGATGCCCGGCCAGCACTCGCGCCATCTGGTAGCCCGGCGCTACCAGGCCAAAAATCTGCCCGTTCCACAGCGCGCATTCGCCGATGGCATAAATGTCGCTGTCACTGGTCTGGCAATGGTCATTGATGGTAATGCCGCCGCGCGGCCCCACGCTGATGTCGGCACTGCGGGCCAGCTCATTACGCGGACGGATACCGGCAGAGAACAGCACCAGGTCGGTGGCCAGCTCGCCGCCATCGGCAAAGTGCAGCACCAGACTGCCGTCAGGTTGGCTGGCAATTTGTTCGGTCTGCTTCGCGGTATGTACCGTCACGCCCAGCGCGTCGATCTTTTGCCGCAGCATCAGCGCCCCGCCTTCGTCCAGTTGCACAGCCATCAGGCGCGGCGCAAACTCAACCACGTGGGTCTCCAGCCCAAGCTGCTTCAGCGCGTTGGCGGCCTCCAGGCCCAGCAGCCCGCCGCCGATCACCACGCCGCGCTGACTCTGGCGGGCACAGGCTGCGATGGCATCCAGATCGTCCAGCGTGCGGTAGACAAAGCAGCGCTCGCCGTCATGGCCGGGTACCGGGGGGACAAAGGCGCGCGAGCCGGTGGCCAGCACCAGCTTATCCCAGGCCAGCTCACGGCCCGCGCTGTCGCGCAGGCTGCGCTGCTGGCGATCGATCGCCTCTACCCGGCAACCGCTACGCAGTTCAATCGCGTTTTGGGCAAAAAATTCTTCGCTTACCAGCGACAACTGCGTGGCCGTTTTACCGGTGAAATACTCGGAAAGGTGAACCCGGTCGTAAGCCTGATAGCGCTCTTCACCGTAAACCACCACGTGATAATGTTGATGCAGGTTACGATCGACCAGTTGCTCCAGAAAATGGTGGCTGACCATGCCGTGACCCACCACGGCTAATACAGGTTTCGTTTGGCTCATCACAGGGTTTCCTGCAGCCAGCGGCTGCGTTTCAGGTTCATCAAGGCCGAACAACGTATTCACAGAAACCGGTCCGGCATTATGGAGTTGGTTCAGCAGCGCACCACTTTGCTGGCAGTCGCCATACAGCAGCACGCCCTTCAGCCGGCCGTCTTTGAGGAACAGGCGGCGATAGTGCCCGGCGATCGGGTCAAAACTAATGACAGACGGGGCTTCGCGAACGTCACCGGCGCTAAACAGAGAAATGCCGCTGACTTTGAGACGGGTGCCCGTGGCCGCGCTGTAGAAATCCGCCTGAGGCCGATCGGCCAGTTGCGCCGCCAGAATCTTCGCCTGGGCCAGACAGGGCGCGACCAGACCGAAGGTCTCGCCGCTGATTTCACAACATTCGCCTACGGCATAAATTCCCGCGTGCGCACTGCGCAACTGGCGATCCACCAGAATGCCGCGCTGGCAGGGAATCCCGGCGGCCTGCGCCAGGGCGATTGCCGGCTGGACACCAATGGCCATCACCACCTGCCGCGCCGCCAGCACCCGGCCATCGTGGAGGATCACGCTATCCGTCCGGATCGCCGCAAGGCTGGCATTCAGTTCACAGCGAATGCCGCGCGCCCGGAGCTGAGCCAGCAGTAATTCCCCTGCCCTGGCGTCCAGCTGTCTGTCCAGCAAACACGACTGACGATGAATCAGCGTAACCTGACGCCCCTGCGCCTGAAGGCCGGCGGCCGCTTCAATACCCAGAAAGCCCCCGCCGACCACCACGACCGGACCCTGCCCCGCCAGCAAAGTGTCCACATCCTGCAGCGTGCGAAAGGTGCTGACATGCGGCAGGTCGCTGCCTGGGACAGACGGCCGGCAGGGCTGCGATCCGGTCGCCAGTACCAGGCGGTCCCAGTGCAGCAGGCGCTGGTCGGTGCGTAAGGTCCGCTCAGCGACATTCACCTGTTCCACCGTCTCTCCCGCCAGCAAGGTCATGCCGTGACGGTGATACCAGTCACGATCGTGGATCAGCGTTTGCGCAACGGTGGTTTCCCCGGCCAGCAGTGGCGACAACAGCACACGGTTATAGTTGCCGTGCGGCTCACGGCCAATCACGGTGATGTCGTAACGCGTTGGCACCAGCTGCAACAGGGTTTCCACCATGTGCATGCCCGCCATCCCGTTACCCACAACCAGCAACCGTTGTCTCATGGTGTCGTCCTTATGCCGCCGAGGTCTGTTTTTCGTAGAGAAAATGCAGCACTTTCTGACGCAGCTGGTGATAACGCACATCATCCGCCAGCGCCACGCGTGAACGCGGCCGGGCCAGGTCAATCGTCAGGATGTCGCCCACCTGCGCCGCCGGGCCATTGGTCATCATCAGCACCCGATCGGACAGCAACACGGCTTCATCCACATCATGGGTAATCAGGACGATGGTGGTGTTCAGCGCCTGCTGGATGCGCATGACGCTGTCCTGCAGATGCGCGCGCGTTAAGGCATCCAGCGCACCGAAGGGTTCGTCCAGCAGCAGCACGCGAGGTTTCATTGCCAGCGCGCGTGCGATGCCGACGCGCTGCTTCATGCCGCCGGAGATCTCGCCGGGGCGCTTATGCATGGCATGACTCATTTGCACCTGGTTGAGGTTGTGCTCGATCCAGTCACGCCTTTCGGCCTTGTTCATCTTGCCTTTGAACACCTGCTCGACCGCCAGCTCAACGTTTTGATAAGCCGTCAGCCAGGGCAACAGCGAGTGGTTTTGAAACACAACGGCGCGCTCAGGGCCGGGGCCGGTGACTTCGCGGTTATCGCATAACAGGACACCGCTGGTAGGCCGGGTTAAACCGGCGATCAGGTTGAGCAGCGTGGATTTACCACAGCCGGAGTGACCGATCAGGCTCAGCGTTTCCCCCTGATGAAGATCAAAGCTGACATTATCGAGCGCCAGAAAATCGCCGCCGGAGGTGGTAAAACGCTGGCTGACCTGCTGTACACGAATGATAGGTTGCATAGTGTTCCCCTTATTTATCCCAGCTAAAACGACGCGCCAGCAGCATCAGTCCCTGCTCCAGTAGCAGGCCAACGACGCCAATCAGCAAAATGGCAATCAGGATGTTTTCAACATTGAGGTTGTTCCACTCGTTCCAGATCCAGAAGCCGATCCCCAGGCCGCCCGTCAGCATTTCGGCGGCCACGATCACCAGCCAGGCGATGCCAATCGACAGGCGGACCCCGGTCAGCACCGCTGGCAGAACGGCGGGAAACAGGATGCGGCGCAGGATGGTCCATTCCGACAGTTGCAGCACGCGCGCCACGTTGAGGTAATCCTGGGGAATGCGCTGTACGCCTTCTGCGGTATTGATAATCATCGGCCAGATGGAACAGATAAAAATGGTCCAGCTGGAGGCCGGTTCGGCGCGCTGAAACAGCAGCAGGCCGATAGGCAGCCAGGCCAGCGGGCTTACCGGGCGCAGTAGCGCGATAACCGGATTGAACATGCGTGCCACAAAGGTAAAACGCCCCAGCAGAAAGCCTGCGGGAATCCCCACCAGCGCGGCCAGACCAAAGCCGACAGCCACGCGCTGCAGCGAGGCCAGCACATTCCAGCCGATGCCCTGATCGTTGGGACCGTTGTTATAGAACGGATCGGCGAACAGGACTTTCGCCGCCTCCCAGGTGGCGTACGGGCCGGGAAAGCCTTTGCTGGAAAGCGCCGCGATCTGCCAGATCAGGAGCAGAAGCAGCACACCGCACAGCGCGGGAATGGCACGCTGCAAAAACGGACGCAGGCGCGCAGGTGAACGCATCTTTTTTGGCGTCACCTGAAGGGGCACCACGGTGGCGTGGGTGGGCAGCGTCTCAGGCTGCGCCAGCGAGCGAGTCTGGGTTTTCATCACGACCTCTCTTTATGGTTAATGGCAAAGCTGGCAGCGTAAGCGGCAGGATTCAATCCATCCCATACTTTGCCGTCCATCAGGGTGCTGCTGCGCATCTCACTGCCGGGCAACGTGACGTTGCCGACAGCGCTGGCAGCCTGTTTGTAGATATCGATCTGGTTGATCTGCTTTGCGACAGCCAGGTAGTCCGGATCCTGGGTCAGCATTCCCCAGCGCTTAAGCTGGGTAAGGAACCACATACCATCGGACAGATACGGGAAACTGACGCTGCCGTCATGGAAGAAGCGCATCGCATGCGGATCCTGCCATTTCTGTCCCAGCCCGTTTTCGTACTGGCCGAGCATGCGGCCTTGCAGAATCTCAGGTTTGGTGTTGATCCAGGCGCGCCCGGCCAGCACCTGCGCCGTTTCGCGGCGGTTATCATCGGAGGCATCGATCCAGCGTGCCGTCTCAAGGACAGCCGCCGTCAGCGCGCGCGCCGTATTGGGGTTCTCTTTCACCCACGCGGCGCGGGTGCCGAGAATTTTTTCGGGATGATCGGGCCAAATCTGCTGACTGGTGGCGACGGTAAAACCAATATCGTCGCTGATGGAGCGCTGGTTCCACGGCTCGCCCACACAGAAGCCACTCATATTGCCAATCTTCATATTCATCACCATCTGCGGCGGCGGCACGACGACGGTGCGCACGTCATCAAACGGATTGATACCGGCATTCGCCAGCCAGTAGTACAGCCACATCGCGTGGGTGCTGGTCGGAAAGGTATGGGCAAAGGTGAGACTGCCTTTGGCCTGGCTGTCGATGCTCTTTTTCAGGCTGGCGGCATCGGTAACCTTCTGCGCTTTCAGCTGGTTCGACAAGGAGATCGCCTGGCCATTGTTATTGAGCGTCATCAGGTTCGCCATCGCATGCTGCGGGCCGGCAACGCCCAGTTGCAGGCCATAGATCAGGCTGTACAGGACGTGTGCCGCATCGAGCTCACCGGAGATCAGCTTGTCGCGGACGGCTGCCCAACTGGCTTCTTTACTGGGCTGTAGCGTCAGACCATATTTTTTGTCAAAGCCTTTCACCGAGGCCATGACGACCGGCGCACAGTCGGTCAGCGGAATAAATCCCACCCGCACGGTGGCTTTTTCTGGCGCATCGGAACCCGCCGCCCATACGGCGTTGCGCAATCCCGGCAACAGCCACAGCCCGCCAACGGCGGCGCTGGATAACAGCAGTTGACGACGAGACAGTGAAACTGGCGATTTGCTCATTTTTTGCCACCCTCAGGAAATAAAAAAAGGCGTCCTCTCCACTGCTTTCACAGGGAGATGGACGCCTTTATCCAAAGCACTCGCTTTACCGCCGTTGGCAAAGCAAATGCACACACTCAGTAAGGTAAAGCAAACCGCGTGCCAGCTTTGAAACGGTCCTGCGCGTGGCGCTTCAGGGTTTTCTCTGGTGAGTTTTTAACCGATTTTGCACATTGGTGACGCAGATCACGCACAAGCATTGTGCAGCTAACGCTTTCGAGTTACCTCTTCATCGTGGCGGCCACCGTGACGATCGCCTGAGCGATTTCCGGCAGCCGTTTGTTCTGATCCATCGCGCTTTTACGCAGCCGTTGCCAGGCGTGCTCTTCACTCAACCCATGCTGCTGCATCAGCCAGTTTTTAGCCTGGTCGAGCAGTTTGCGCTCTTCCAGCGTGGCGCGCAGAGTGGCCAGCTCATTGGCCTGATGCTGCAAACGCTGGGACTGCTCCGCGATCAACGACAGCAGCGAGCGACCGAGCTGGGGCGCCAGCCCGTCGCTGTTCAGCGCACCGGACTCGGCAGCCAGCCAGTCCGCCCCGGAGACATATAACGTAAAATTGCAGCCCGACTGTGCCACATGCAGGGGTTCAGCGGCCTGATGCTGTGCCAGTGCGATCGCCTCGCGGCAGCGCGACATCAGCGTGGCTGACAGCTGATCCTCCAGCAGTTTCATTTGATCGATACGCTGTGACAGCAGTGAAAACCAGTGCGGTGCGCCGCTGTCATCCCGCCGCCCGTCTGTACAGGCAATGCGCCGCAGTCGTTCAATCTCGCGACTGGCCTGCGCCAGCGGCTGCCAGTGGTGCAAAACCGCCTCATCGGCAAACTGCTGGAACGTCGAAAAACTTTGTTCCTGTGCTTCAATTAAGGCCACCATGGCGCTGCGTTGCTCGGCGCTGAACTGGCCGGCGGCAAAGCCAGCCGCTCCCAGAGCGCGCTCCTGTCCCGCCAGCTCTTTGCCCTGCATAAAGCTGAACAGCGCAATGAGCGCGCGGGTAATGTCAGGATGGCTGGCGGTGTCGGCGGCTTCAAAGACCAGGTTCAGTAAGCTACGGATAATTGTGTTAAATGCCGCAACGGCCTGCGCGTGCACAATCTGTTGTTGCGTAATCTGCTGGCGCAACGCCGGTAACCCGGCCAGGGCCTGCAGCGCGGCAGCGATCAGGTTACAGAACCGGCTGTATCCCGGCTGGGCTTCGGCTTTGGGTAAGGCCTGGCAAAAATCCCGTTGGCAGCGCGTCACATCCTGCTCACTGGCGAGCCGCTGCTCACCGTAAAGCCGGCCTTCAGAACAAATCCACAGAGTGCTCGCCCCCCGCTCACGCTGAAGCTGATGCACCAGTTCGCTGACGGTGGTAATGAGTTTACCGGTCTGGCGAAGGCGTTGCAGGCTGGCAATATCGCTTTGCCGTGAGGCCTGCACCCAGCTCAGTGCGTCATCCATTGCTCACCCCCTTTTCGTACAAAAAAGGAGTCAAGCAAAAGCCGTGCCGTCTTTTCTTAGCCTGACGGCTTGTGCCGCACGTTCCGCCCTTTCCGTTTCTCACTGCGGTGTAAAGTGGTTAACGCGGCTTATTCTTTTACCCAGGCCGCCGGGCCGTGGCAGGGATGGGATCACCCGCTTTTTTGAGGCGAAATGTCGCGAGTAATGCGCCCGATACTGCCCCGGAGGCGCCATCCCTGAAGCCCCTGCACAAGGAACGGGCTAAACAGCCATTACCATGCTATATCATTGGGTGCAATGGTTTGAATTCTCAAAAGTCTTAGGTAGACTGAGCGCTGTAAAGAGTGACCATGAGCGGCCTTGTCTCTGAACAGATCACCTGCCCGGCTGTGCGCCTCCCGATGAGGAGGCGCGATACGTGTGATAAACATGGTGCAGGCAGAGACACTGACGTGAGGAAAAGGGTGAAAAATCATTTAGCGTTTTGCCCGTTAGCTGCACATTTTTTGTCCGGCAGCAAAACGCCCCCTCCTCGGTCAATGCCGATTCGCCGGTGACGTGCAGTGGAACGTGCGCGCCCTGTTCGGGACATGCCCACCGCCCTTGCCTGAGTCAGGCCGCGCGGGCAAAGGCTCAACACAGCCCCGGTCTACCCCGACGTTGCCGATACGGATATGCCATTGCGGTGATATCCGCGGGCAGGCTCCCGGCGAGGTTGAGCTGACCACCGGTGTGAACCATCGTCCTGACGGTGACACGCGAGGCAGCACGCATTTGCATGGCCAGATAACTTAACCCCTGTGCGTTGACGTGGGTGGCGACAGCAGACACTGCGGTCCTGTCACGACGGCAACCTGGATCATGAACTGATGAAATTTAACCCCTGCCGTCCTGCGCATACTGCCGGACGCGCAACGCAACGCGGGAAGTACACACAGCCATGAGCGTGGAATCTTCACCGCGTGAGGTGACGACCTCTGGTCGCGAAAATTTGTTACTTAAAGCGGCCGCGCCTCTGCTGAATGCGGTGGTGCAAATTCGTCAGGCTGCTACCCACGATGACCCGGCAGGTTTACGTCAGTCTCTGACTGATGAAATCCGCCTGTTTGAACAACGCTGCAAGCAGGCAGGCCTGCCGTTTGAGATGATCATCGGTGCACGGTACTGTGTGTGCAGTGCCCTGGATGAAGCCGCCGCGCAAACGCCATGGGGCACGCGCGGCGTCTGGTCCGGCAACGGCATGCTGGTGACCTTCCATAATGAAAGCTGGGGCGGCGAAAAGTTCTTCCAGCTGCTTTCACGCATTTCACAAAGCCCTCAGCAGCACCTTTGGCTGCTGGAAATTATTAATTACTGCCTGCTGCTGGGTTATGAAGGGCGTTACCGGGGCAGTGAAAAAGGCCGGGCGCAGTGCGACAGCCTGCGGGCAAGGTTAAAAGCGCTGATCGACGAAACCCGTGCGCAGCAAACCACGGAGTCCACGCCGCTGGTGCAGGTACATCCGCTGGTTAATACGCTGGCCCGTCCGATGGTGCCACTCTGGGCCTGTGCCATGCTGGTCGCCCTGATCGGCTGCCTGATTTACAGCGGACTCAACTGGCGGCTCGGCAATGCGGCTGAGCCTCTGCTGCGCAGTCTGTATAATATGCCGTTGCCACAAATCATGATGAATCGTCGCCCTTCTTCGCCACAGGCGCTGCTCGACTTACGTCAGCGGTTAAATGACGTGATCGCCGCCGGCCAGCTCGAAGTCAGCGACGGTGCGTTTGGCAGCAAAGTGATTATCCCGGCAGACAAGCTGTTTGCCGAACAGGGCACGGTGATTAATCCGGTGGGCCGGGCGCTTCTGGCGCGGGTCTCCGCAGCGATGAAAGACGTCAAAGGCACCATTCTGGTGTCGGTGTTTACCGACGATCAGCCTGTTGACGGCAGTCGGTTTGCCTCAAACTATGAATTCTCTTTCGCCCGTGCCCGGGCGATTAGCCAGTTACTGCAGGTGCAACTGGCCGATTCACACGTGCTCCGGTCAGAAGGCCGCGGCGACAGCGATCCGCTGCTGCCCAACGACAGCAGCGAGAACCGTACCCGTAATCGCCGTGTTGAAATTACGCTGTTTGCCGCACCTGAAACACTGAGTACTCACCAAGGAACACCCTGATGCGCGCTTCTTTCCGCTTATTCTTAACGCATCGGCTGCTGTGGAGCTTTATTGGCGTCACGGCACTGAGTTGCCTGCTGTGGATGCTGGGACCGCTTATCGCGTGGAATGAAACCCGCCCGCTTGAACCCGCGCTACACCGCAAGATTGTGGTCAGTCTGCTTTATCTTCTCTGGATTGGTTTTCAGTTGATTCCTGCGCTGTACCGTGCCTGGTTCAACAGTCGCCTGCTTGACCGGTTGCAGGTAGCAGAGAGCGACGATCCGGCGGAACGGCAGGCCACTGAGGCGCTGCTCAGCCAGCGCTTTAGTGAGGCGGCCATGCGCCTCAAGCGCACCCATTTTGGCCGACGCCAGGGCAGCCTGTGGGCACGGATTAACGCCAATTACCTCTATCAGCTTCCCTGGTATCTGATGATTGGTGCGCCGGGTGCCGGTAAAACCACCGCTCTGCTCAATGCCGGCCTGAAATTTCCCCTGACCGATACGTTCGGCAACGAGGCCGTTCGCGGCGTCGGCGGTACCCGACACTGCGACTGGTGGTTCACCGACAGCGCCGTGCTGATCGATACCGCCGGGCGCTATGCGTTACAGGAAAGCCAGCGGGCACGCGATGCCAGCGAGTGGCAGAGTTTTATCAATCTGCTGAAGCGCTATCGGGCGCGGCAGCCGATCAACGGCGTCATCCTGACCATCAGCGTCGCGGATTTACTCAGCGATTCGGCTGAGGCGCGTTACGAACAGGCGAACGCCCTGCGCGAACGGCTGAACGAACTGCATCAGCACACCGGTATTCATTTTCCCGTCTATGTCATGGTGACCAAAACCGACCTGCTGAAAGGCTTTATGAGTTATTTTGGCAGCATGGAGAAGGCCCGCCGCGATGCTATCTGGGGCTTCACGTTTCCCTGGGAAGCCGGTAAGCCACACAAGCAGGACTGGCATCTTCACTTCGAGGGGCAGTTTACCCAGTTAAAACAGCAACTGCAGCAGCAACTGGCCGGGCAAATGACCCATGAGCGCGACCTCAATGAGCGGGCAGAATGTTTTCTGTTTCCGCAGGAGTTTGCTTCGCTGCGTCCCCTGCTCAGCGAATACCTGGACAGCATTTTTTCCCCGCGTTCTGAGACCGTGGCCTGGAATCCTCGTGGACTGTTCTTTACCAGCGGTACACAGGAAGGTTTGCCTTTTGACCGCGTGATGGGCGAGCTGAGCCGCAAACTGCAACTGCGTCAGGCGGGGGCTCACTCGATTGCCGCCTGGGATCGGGTCAACCGCAACAGCCCTATTCCCGGCAATAAAGGCCAGAGCTTTTTTATTCGTGATTTGCTGAGCAATCTGGTGTTTAAAGAAAGTGGTCTGGCGGGCAGCAATCGCCGCTGGGAATACCGTAATCAGCTCCTGCACTGGATTGGCTATGGCATGCTGGCCGGGGCGCTGGTGATCATGAGCGGACTGTGGTTGATCAGCTACTATCAGAACCAGCATTATCTGCAGCAGGTTACCGCGCGCGTACCGGCAATTTCTGCACAAAGTCAGCAAGTGATACATCAGCCCGCTGATAATATTTTTGATCTGCTACCCTTTCTGAATAACCTGGTGAAGTTACCGGTGTCCGACCAGTTTTCTCTCGATAATCCGCCGCTTACTATGCGGGCAGGCTTATATCGTGGCAATCAGGTCAGCGATGCCGCCTGGGCGCTTTATCAAAATGCGCTTAAGTCTTTACTGCTGCCCCGGGTCGCTCAGCAGATCACCAACCTGCTGCGTAACGATCCCGGTGATGACAATGAATACAGTCGTAATGCGCTCCGCGCTTATCAGATGCTGTATCAGCCCAGAAACTACGATGGGGAATTTCTACGGGCCTGGCTCCTGCAAAATCTGCAGCGTTCGTTACCTGAAAAGGTCAGCGCGCGGGATTTGCAGCAGCTTGACTGGCACTTAAGCCAGCTACTCGATCAGCAAATTCAGTCTTCACCTTATGCGCGTGACAATGCGCTGATGATGCGCAAGCTGGCTGATAATTTGAACAATGCGGGGCGCGGCGGCGCGGTACTGGCGATTGCCCCCGCGAAGGCACAGCGCCCGACGACGCATAATCCATAATGGCGAGGTGAACATGTCTGTATCTCTGGCCCCTGGCTGGTTTGGCAAACTGCCCTCAACAGGGGACTTTATACATCATCGGCTCACTGAACAGGTCATCACGCCGTGGAATCACTGGTTTCAGCAGGGCCTCATTCACTGGCATCAGCAGGACGCGGCCGTGAGCGCCGATTTTCTGCGCGCGCCGGTGTGGAATTTTGTGTTACCGATCACGCCAACGCGTCAGCAGGTACAGATGGGCTGCCTGTTACCGTCATGCGATCGTGTGGGGCGCGCCTGGCCGCTGCTGGCCTTGCTGAGCTTTCCGCTCAGTCAGTGGCATCCGGCACAGTTAACGATCTCGGGAGACTGGTATCAGGATTTGGGGGCCACGCTGCTGAATGCCGTGACTCACGGCCTGAGCCCGGACCAGCTCGATCAGCACATCCAGGCCCTGGCTCCGCTGATGGTCCCGGTCCAGCAGCCGTCAGATATTATGGATGTAATCGGTTTCGCGGATTTGCCCTGCACACTGAGCTGGCAGGACGTCGCCGAACATTTCGACCCGCAGCAACACATAAGTTACTGGTGGAGCAACCGCAGTGACGGTTTCGTACATGCGACACACAAGCATAGCGGTACCCTCACGGCAGAACTGTTCTCATTACTGTTTAATCCGGCAGCAGGTGCACAGCCGGGACGCAACGGCCTCTATCCACCGATGTTCGAGTGAGACGTTGCCTTTGTCCTTCATAACGGGATAGCTCATGCAATTTACCATCGTTCAATGCACGTCTGATGTGCCGGTGAAAACCGTCACGTTTCATCCGCCGGGCGGCACGATCGGCCGCAGTCAGGATAACGATTTGGTGTTACCGGATGAAGCCCGTTCTATTTCTCGTCTGCAGGCGCTGGTGCACCTGTCCTGTAACGGAGAGTGCCGCCTGACTAATCAGGGCAGCGTGACACCGGTCGAACACAACGGTGTGCCGCTCAGCCGGGGAATGCAGGTGAGCCTGAAACACGGGGATGCTCTGCGCATCGGCGACTATGCCATCGACGTACGTGACCCTGCGGTACAGGGCATCAACAGCGATCCGTTGGCGTTTTTTAGCCATGCGGGCCCGCAGACGAATCCGCTGGATATCCCCGAATTTACTGAAGTCGAAGAGGTCGCTCAGGAACCTGTCGCCAGACGCCACGACCACCGGGGCGATGCCAGACTGGCCATCGATCCCCAGGCCGGTGAGTCCCGATATGCACCCTCGTCCGCCGCACACGATCACGACAACCTGGTCGCGGCGCTGCTTGACGGTATGGGACTAAGCAACGGCCACAATACGGTGATTAACGAAGAACAGATGCGGACCACTGGCCGCATGTTAAGTCTGTTTTCGCAGGGCACGGTGGCATTGCTGTCGTCGCGCTCTATCCTTAAACGGGGCGTCAAAGCGGAAATGACAATGATCCTGAACGAAGCGAATAACCCGTTCAAGATTCTGCCCTCGGGCAAAACCGTATTGATGCAGATGTACCAGAGCCAGATGCCGGGCTTTATGCAGCCTGAACAGGCGGTACGGGATGCGCTGGTGGATCTGCAGGCACATCAGTTGGGCATGATCGCCGGGATCCGCGCCATCATCGCCGCCATGTTGCAGTCGTTTAATCCGCAGGGGCTGGAGGAGCAGGCGAAGTCAGACGGTGCCGTGTCAAAAGTCCCGTTTACGCCTTATCAAAAAGCCGCACTGTGGGACTATTTCACTCGCCGCTATCAGCGCACTGCGGGTGAAATCGAAGACGATTTCCATACGCTGTTTGGTGAAGCTTTCCTTCATGCTTACGACATGGAGGTGAATCAGTACAAAGATTCCCAGGCGCGTACGGATGATGCATGAATATCGCGTTTGCCCAGCGAAGTCAGCAAGGTCAGCGTGATGAACATGCGGATCGCACCGGTGTGGTACTGGATGCCCATCAGGCCAGCTTCGTGGTATGCGACGGCGTAGCGGGACTGCCCGGTGGGGAACAGGCGGCACAACTGGTATGCGACAGCCTGCTGACTCAGTTGCACACCTGTCCGCACCTTACTCTCGCCTTCACACAGCAGGCGATAGAAACGTGCCGCTCTGTGCTTGAAATCGCACAGGGTAATAATCCGAATTTTGCCACGATGTGCACCACGCTGGCGGGCCTGTTTATCGACCGCACCCGACAGCGCGCATGGTGGGCGCACGCGGGCGACAGCCGGGTTTACCACTTTCGGCATGGCGTGCTCAATGCGGTCACCCGCGACCACAGCCTTGTGCAAAAACTGAGCGAGGCAGGCTATGAAAATACCGGAATTAACAGTAATTTACTTTATAATGCGCTCGGCACAGAACCTGCCCATCCTGTGAGCTTTTCTGACGAAATACTGCTGGAAGACGGCGATGCGTTTTTAGTCTGTAGCGACGGGTTTTGGCTCAATCTGACCACCCGGGAAATGGAGCAGACCTTGCGCATGGTGAATGCCTGTGAAGAGTGGCTGACGTTGATGGAACATGCCGTGAGCCGTGAAGTAAAGAAAGATAATCTGAGTGCGCTGGCCGTGTGGATCGGCGAACCGCAGGAGGCCACGCTGCTTTATTCGCTGGCTGACTCAACCCGTTTTCTGCCTTCTCGTGATGGATGAAAGAAACGCTATGAAAGTGTGGTTGCCCGCTCTGGCTACCTTGTTGATGGCCTTTACTGCGCAGGCGGAAAATTATCGCGTGGTGTACTCACCCAGCCTCGAACTGGAAGTGTATATCGACAACGTTGAAGGCAAAACGCCCGACGACTGGTGCCAGGAGACACTGCCACTGCGTATTGTCTCGGGTAAGAGCCAGAATGCAGAGATCCTTAAATCGTTCCTGCCGCGCGTCGGGACACTTTTAGCGAATCAGTGTAATGAACTGGACGTTCTGCCCTGGCAAATGACCAACAGCCAGGGCTGCGTGCTGGCTTCCGGCAGCGCCAGTAAATTGCAGAACTGGCGTCTGATTGTGAACGCCGATGCTGCCACAAGCAGTAACGTTCCGGTTGTCGCGTCGCGGCCAGCAGACAGCACCCCGTTACAGCATTTTGCGTTACCTGATGGCTGCCGCTTTCGCACCGCATGGGACGAAAACGGATTGTCGATCTTTGTCCCGCAAGGCGGTCGGTTGCGCTGCTCGTCGGAAGGCTGGCTCGAAGGCAACAGTGATATTACCGTCAGTGGACACGGCCAACCGCAGACGCTTGCTGTCACGTTTTACCAGGGTTACCCGATCGCCAGTCTGACCATTGCCGGTAACGCCCTGCAAATCGTTAGCGTCAATAAACAGCGCATGATTGTGACCCGTGCCGATGCGCCTGACAGCTGGCTGGTGCTGCCTTTCGACGATACGCAACATCTGTGGCGGTTTGAGGGCACCCTTCTGGTCAGAGCGGATAAAGCCACTGCGCAGCAGAATGCCAGCGCCCTGTCTGCACGGCTCGACACGCTGCGTAGCCGGTGGTCAGGCAGTTTACCGTCACAACAGAAAGTGAATGTGTTACTTGTGGACACCTTGCGCGCGGATCAGGTTGATCCCGGCGCAGGTGTCTGGCGTAACATCCATTAATTATCGCGTTGCCTGGCAAGCAGGCCCAGTTCAGAGAGTCCACTATGTCGGCTAATGACAATCAGAAAGCAGTACCGAATGCCTTGCCTGACGGATATCGCTTTAACGAGTTCGAAATCAAAGAGGTGATTGGCGGCGGCGGTTTCGGCATTGTCTATCGCGCATGGGACCATCAACTTGAACGCACCATTGCCATTAAAGAATACATGCCTGTTTCGCTGGCGGTCAGGACGGCGGATATGTCGCTGGAGTTGCGCGGTGAACGTTTTCAGAAGCTGTTTAATGCCGGTCTGAACAGCTTTATTCAGGAAGCCCGACTGCTGGCACGCTTCAATCATCCGGGCCTGTTGCATGTCCTGCGCTTCTGGGAACAAAACGGCACCGCCTATATGGGCACACTTTACTACAACGGCATGACGTTGAAAGAGTGGCAGTTAACCAGCCATGAGTCTATCACCGAAGACTGGATTCGCCGCTTACTGCCGCCCTTGCTGGGGGCTATCAATACCATTCATCAGGCTGGCTATCTGCACCGTGATATTTCGCTGGATAATATCCAGATTCAGGAAAATCAACTGCCGGTGCTGCTCGACTTTGGCTCCGCCCGCAAAGAGATAGGCAATCTCTCTGATGAAACCGAAATCATGCTGAAGCCGGGGTTTGCCCCCATTGAGCAGTACAGCGAAGAAGGCGAAGGTGAACAAGGCCCGTGGACAGACATCTATGCGCTGGGCGCGGTACTGCACACGCTGATTACCGGCTCCCCGCCGCCGGTCAGCGTGGTGCGCTGCATTGAAGACAACTATCAACCGCTGGTAGTGCGTAAGCCTTCAGGCTATTCGCTGCCGCTGCTGCATGCCATTGACTGTGCGCTATTGATGAAACCGCACGATCGTCCGCAGAGCATCGACGTGTTTGCTGCCCTCATTGCCTTACCGGTCAGCGATGTGGAGGCGGTCGTTAACAGTCTGCAACAGCGCAATGACGCGCAAAACCAACTGGACGCAGCCGCGGCCGACACGGTCCCACCGGTGGTCCTGGCGATGAATCACGGGGCGACGATGGCGGAACCGCTGACCGGACGCACAGTGCGTCGTCTGTCACCGGGGCTTCTGGCGCTGGCCGCCGTTGCCGTTATTGCCGTCGGCGCGGTGGTGTGGGTTGAAAACTCGCAAACCGCTTCGGTGCCGCAGGTGGCGAAACGCAGTGCTGCACCAGCGACCGGCACGGTGCCCGCGGGCCTGGCGATGGTTTACCTGAAACTGGCCGGTGATGAACAGGTGGTACTGAACGGTCAGCCCGTGGCCTTGCACGCCAGCAGCAACGGTTTTGCCGTGCTGAACCTGGCGGCAGGCCAGTACCGCATTGATGTGCATGCCGGGAATACGACGCGCAGTCAGTCCGTGGTAATTGACAGACCGGGCACCTGGCTGATTAACCCAACCCAGTGACCGGATGCTGCTGGCCTGGCGGGCGCGGATTACGCCTGTCTTGGCCAGTGCTGCTGCAGTTCACGCACCTGGTGCGCCAGGCGGATCAAATCGTCCTCCTGCATCCCGCGCTTAGTCAGTTCTTCTTCCAGCGAAAACAGGTACTGGGCGTTCGAGCCTAACGGTCCACTGGCCGCTGCGATCAGGGGCGCAACCGCCTGAGGACAGGTATCCGGTTCATAAAGCGGATGACGCGGATCCATAATAAAAACCAGCGCCGTCACGCGGCGTTGATCGTCCAGCACCAGCTCACACCAGGTCGGCAAATAGCAGCCGGTGATCATTTCACGCTTCCACAGTAATGCCAGTTCGTCGTGCAGCTGTGATTCCGGCAGGCGAAATGCCAGTCCCTGCGTAATGCCACCCTCTTTCAGCGCCAGCATGCGCCCCGGATGGGAAGCCGTGCCGCGCCCGGCTGTGAGGCGCAAGCAAAAGGCACGGTGCCAGCCGTGCAGCGAGGCCGATGCCACTTCATCGGCTTCAAATACCGGGTTCCACATCAGAGAACCGTAGCCGAAGATCCATACCGGGCTGTGATCGGGCCGACATGCCAGGGTTGCCGCCAGCGACGCCGCGCGCTGTTCACAACTCCACAGTAATGTCTCCTCAATATCACCAAATGATGTTTTACAATCCGCTTTTAATAAAAATTCCCGGGTAAGCAATGCGACCTCCTCGACTTTCACCACGTCCTGTGTAAGACACTCCTCGGTTCTGTTGCGTGAACATTCACAAATTTACGCTGTATTCATTAAACTGACATTAATTATTAACAAAATCAGTTTCAAGTAAGAGTGGGAATATCCGCTAAAAAATAGCCTTTATTTAACTATTAAAAGCGGCAGCTATAACACCCAAAAAAGTGTTTTACAGCGCGTAAAACGGTAAGGGCTGATGAGTTTCTTCACGGCATCCTGGCGTTCAGGATAACCCCTGCTCGCGCAACGTGAAGTAAACATGCGTAACGTGGGCGCGACAAGAAGCCTGAAACGTGGGCGATCAGAGGGAAGAAATGCGCGTGAGAACGGACATGATGCTGGCGGGACGGGACATATAAACGGGCCTGCTGTTCAGGCCCACAACGCAACACACTATTTTTTGGGATGCCATTTATCGTCATCCCCTTTTTCATAGTCATGTTTCACCGCTGACCAGGCCACTTTATGGGCCACTTCCTCGCGTGATTCATTGCCTCGTCGGTCATCGGGATCCTTATATTGTGACCAGGCATTGTTAAAGGCCTGCTGATAGATATCTTGGGCATGCGCTGGCAGGACGTGCTTAACGCTTTCTGGCAGGTCGCTTCGCTTAGCATAAGGCATCGTTTATCCTCCTCTAACATGATGGTTTATAAGTCTGGCGCAGATAAGCCAAAATGCAAACTGTGGTTTCTGCGCCTCTCCGCTTGTTATTTCTCTGTTCCGGCATTAACGATCACCTTATTGGGATGTATTTTGCAATAATGCGGAAGATTATCGCGAAAGAGGATTTACTTGATGACTGATTTATCTGTCAAAAGCGGGAATAAATTTTTATAAACCCCTTTTCAGGCTGAATGTGTGTTAAAGTAAAAAGCGGTAAATTTTCACCTGCTGTTCGATTGAAAAGTTACACTGCCTGACTTATATATTTCCCTGTCAGGGTGGGTAAATGAATTGCCCCTTTTATTCAGCAGCGAGGAGAGTGAATGCCTTTACATGAAAAAACACGTCACAAAGAGTTTTCACTGATACTTCCCCTTATTGCCCTGGGTGTACTCTATTTTTTTGGTGCACAAACCTCACTCCCGCTCGTCGTCGGCATTAATTTACTGGCGCTGGTTGCTATTCTCAGCAGCGCGTTCAGCGTGGTGCGTCATGCGGATGTGCTGGCTCACCGCCTGGGCGAACCCTATGGTTCCCTGATCCTCAGCCTGTCTGTCGTGATTCTGGAAGTCAGCCTGATTTCGGCACTGATGGCCACCGGCGATGCGGCACCTGCGCTGATGCGCGATACGCTCTACTCGATCATTATGATCGTGACCGGCGGGCTGGTGGGCTTTGCCTTACTGCTGGGCGGCAGAAAGTTTGCGACGCAATACGTGAATCTGGCCGGAGTAAAGCAATACCTGATCGCTATTTTTCCGTTAGCCATCCTGGTGCTGGTGTTTCCGAATGCCTTGCCGGGCGGAAATTTCACCGCTGCGCAAAGTTTACTGATTGCCGCTATTTCTGCCGCGATGTATGGCGTTTTCCTGTTGATTCAGACCAAAACGCACCAGAGCCTGTTTGTCTATGAGCACGAAGATGACAGTGATGATGGCGATCCTCACCACGGTAAACCTTCTGCGCACAGTAGCCTCTGGCACGCCATCTGGCTGATCGTGCATCTGATTGCGGTGATTGCCGTCACCAAGATGAATGCTAACCCGCTGGAGCATCTGCTGACCGACCTCAACGCACCGAAGCAGTTCACCGGCTTCCTGGTGGCGTTACTGATCCTCTCACCGGAAGGTCTGGGTGCCATCCGGGCCGTCCTGATGAACCAGGTACAGCGCGCGATGAACCTGTTCTTTGGCTCAGTGCTGGCCACGATTTCGCTGACCGTACCGGCGGTATCTATTATTGCGACGCTGACAGGCCAGGAATTGATATTCGGCCTGGAACCGCCGCAGATGGTCATTATGATTGCCTCTCTGATCCTGTGTCAGATTAGCTTCTCAACCGGCAGAACGAATGTGCTGAATGGTGCCGCGCACCTGGCCTTATTTGTCGGCTATCTGATGACCATCATGCTGTAATCTCACAAACCTGAGACGAAAAAAAAGAGCGAGAATTCGCTCTTTTTTCGTCTGCACTGCGGCTTATTTGCTGGTGTCCAGTGCCGGGAAGCTTTTCACCAGATCGTCAATCGCCTTCATCTGCACCAGGAACGGTTCCAGTTTATCCAGCGGTAACGCCGACGGACCGTCGCATTTGGCGTTGTCCGGCTCCGGATGGGCTTCAATAAACAGGCCCGCAATGCCCACCGCCATACCGGCACGCGCCAGTTCGGCCACCTGAGCACGGCGTCCGCCTGAGGCTGCACCGAAAGGATCGCGGGTTTGCAACGCGTGCGTCACGTCGAAAATCACCGGCGAGTTATTCGTCACCTTTTTCATGACGTTGAAACCCAGCATATCCACTACTAGGTTATCGTAGCCAAAGTTACTGCCGCGGTCGCAAAGAATAACCTTGTCGTTTCCGCCTTCGGCAAACTTGTCCACGATGTTGCCCATCTGACCGGGGCTGACAAACTGGGGCTTCTTGACGTTAATCACCGCGCCCGTTTTCGCCATCGCCTCAACCAGATCGGTCTGACGCGCCAGGAAGGCCGGCAGCTGAATCACGTCAACAACATCCGCCACAGGCTGAGCCTGCGCCGCTTCGTGCACATCGGTGATGATTTTCACGCCAAAGGCCTGCTTCAGCGCCTGGAAAATCTTCATGCCCTCTTCCAGGCCGGGGCCACGGTAAGAGTGGATGGAGGAGCGGTTGGCTTTGTCAAAAGACGCTTTGAAAACGTAAGGAATGCCGAGTTTGTCGGTCACGTTTACATAGTGCTCGCAGATGCGCATCGCTAGGTCGTAGGATTCCAGCACGTTCATGCCGCCGAAGAGAACAAATGGCAGATCGTTTGCGACCCTGATATCACCAATACTGACAACTTTCTGTGTCATGCCCTTTCCTTATCTGGGGTGACGCTTAATGCAGCGTCACGCGTTTTTGTTCGATTGCGTGAATCTGGACTTTAATCATTTCGCTGACCGGATCCTCAGGACACTGTTCAACGAAGTAGGTTAAGTCCGTTAACGCGATATGATCGCACTCAAGCTGTGCATAGATTAATCCCCGATCGCGAATTTCATAGGGATCGTCCGGGTCAATGCGCAACAACACCTGGCTGACGTTCAGGGCCAGCTCCATCTGCTTCTCTTCCATCAGCGCCGCTTTCAGCGTATCCAGCATTTTGCGCATTACGCTGACGGTTTTGGCTTCATCGAGATCGTCATCATACAGACGCGCCAGCGGGCTGATATTGCCTTTCAGCCATACTTCGAGCGTATGCGTATCCAGGGTTTCCCCGTTGAAGGGATTAATCAGCCACTTGTCGCCATCCAGCCAGTCGGCGCGCAGAATCAACTGCGTCGGGAAAATCACCGGCATCAGGGGCAGTTCCAGTTCCGCCGCAATATGCAGCAGAATCACGCCCAGTGACACGGCGGATCCCTGACGGGTTTTCAGCACTTTATCCAGCCAGAGTGCATCAGACAGATTATACACGCCGCTGGCACCGCCAAATTTCCACTGCTTGTAAAACAGCTCCAGCAGCTTTTCGAGCTTTAAATCCGCATCCTGTTGGTCGCTGACGTAATCCCGGGCTTCAGCCACTAACGCCGCTAACTGTTGTTCGACCGACAGGGTCGGAAAATCGGTGCGAATGGCTTTGGTTGCACCCATCACCGCCTCACAGAGCGGTGTTTCACTGTAATCGAGTTGTTCGGTGGAGCTCATACTATCCCCAATAACGGCATTTTACTCAGTGCCAGCTTAATGATCGTCACCAGCGCGATTAAGGCGACCACAAAGGCTATCCAGCGGGTGCGATCAGAACGAGGGCGGCGGCTCAGCGCCACGGACCCAAGGGCAATATAGATAATAACGCCTAACAGCTTCTCCGTCAGCCAGCTTCCCTGAGGTGAAAACGGATAGAAGTGGGTCAGCATTACCAGCGCTGTGCCGCTCAGCAGCAGCAACGTGTCGTTGACATGTGGAAGAATACGGACCCAGCGGCGTTGCAGTATGGCTGCGCCAACGCGCTGCCAGTAGAAGCGCAGCAGAAACAGCGAAACCGTGATCGCCACGGTCAGCAGATGCAGGTTTTTTAGCAGTGGGTAATAAGTAAACATCATTCATCCCTGTGATTTTACGTTGCGGCACTATACCGGTATCGGCGCGGTCTGCCCAAATGTGACCCGGGGATTGCCACCGTAATCCTTCACCGTGTCCACCGCCTGATAGTGGTGCTGGCACATCAGTTGACGCACCGCCTCATCCTGCTGCCAGCCATGTTCCAGTAGCAGCCAGCCACCCGGCTGTAACCAGGCGGGTGACTGTGCGATCAGCCACCGGAGATCGGCCATGCCCGCCTCATCTGCCACCAGTGCGCTGCGCGGTTCAAAACGCACATCGCCCTCCTCCAGATGGTGATCGCTGGCATCAATGTAAGGCGGATTACTCACGATAAGATCAAATCGGGTCGGGGTGAGCTGTGCAAACCAGTGGCTGTGCACAAACGTCGCGTTAGCTATCGCCAGATGCGCAGCGTTATCCTGCGCCAGCGCAACGGCAGCAGGGACACGATCAACGCCGATCACGGTGCAATCGGGCCGTTCGCTGGCAATCGCCAGGGCAATGGCACCGGTGCCCGTGCCGAGATCCAGCACGCGCGCAGGTGCGGCAGGCAATCGGGCCAGCGCCTGTTCAACCAGGATCTCGGTATCCGGCCGCGGGATAAGTGTGGCGTCGCTAACCCTCAGCGGGAGCGACCAGAATTCGCGCTCGCCAACTAAATGGGCGATCGGTTCTCCCCGGGCGCGCCGTGCCAGCAACGCCGTCAACTGTTGTAACTGCGCGTCACTGAGCAGGGTTTCATCAAAAGCCACCAGCCAGCTGCGGGGTTTGCCTGTGACATAACCCAGCAGGATTTCCGCATCACGCTTCGGGCTGTCGCCCCCACACAGCGTGGCAACCGCCTGTTTGAGCCAGTGGCGAATATCCATTAATCCTGACCGGCCAGCGCCGCCAGTTGGTCAGCCTGGTATTCCTGAACGATGGGTTCGATCAGGCTGTCCAGTTTACCTTCCATGGTTTCATCCAGACGATAAAGCGTCAGGTTGATGCGGTGGTCGGTCACACGGCCCTGCGGGAAGTTATAGGTGCGGATACGATCGGAACGGTCACCGCTGCCCAGCAGGTTACGGCGGGTGCTGGCTTCAGCTTCGTGACGTTTTGCCATTTCGGCCGCATGAATACGTGCGCCCAACACCGATAAGGCTTTTGCCTTGTTCTTGTGCTGAGAGCGTTCATCCTGACATTCCACCACAATACCGGTCGGCAAGTGGGTAATACGGATCGCGGAGTCGGTGGTGTTAACGTGCTGCCCACCGGCACCGGAGGAGCGGAAAGTATCGATTTTTAAATCTGACGGGTTGATCTCGGGCAGCTCCGCTTCCGGCAGTTCAGGCATCACCGCCACCGTACAGGCAGAGGTATGAATACGGCCCTGGGATTCCGTCTCGGGTACGCGTTGTACGCGATGGCCGCCGGATTCAAATTTCAGTCGACCATAGGCACCGTCACCCATAATACGGGCAATCACCTCTTTATAGCCACCGTGCTCACCATCGTTAGCGCTGACGATTTCCACCCGCCAGCGACGTGACTCGGCGTAACGGCTATACATACGGAACAGGTCACCCGCAAAAATGGCCGCTTCGTCGCCGCCGGTACCGGCACGGACTTCGACAAAACAGTCGCGCTCATCGTCCGGATCTTTCGGCAGCAGTAACAACTGCAACTGTTGCTCCAGCGCGTCGGTTTTCTCACGCGCCGCCTGCAGCTCTTCCTGCGCCATATCGCGCATTTCAGGATCGTCGAGTAACATTTTAGCCGTCTCGATATCATCCTGGTTCTGCTGCCAGTCGCGGAAGCAGCGCGTGACATCGGTCAACTGAGCATATTCACGCGACAAAGCACGAAAGCGTTCCTGATCGGCAATGACGCCTGCATCGCCCAGCATTGCTTCCACTTCTTCGTGGCGCTCCTGCAGCGCTTCCAGTTTCGCAACAATAGAGGTTTTCATTTAACTGTGGGATTCCCGTAACAGAAGACGACAGCAGTGTGCCTAATCGAGACCCAGGCTGTCGCGTAAAATCTGCAGGCGTTCGCTGTCGCCGTCGCGCGCGGCCTGCTGAAGAGATTTGGTCGGTGCATGAATCAAACGGTTGGTCAGCTTGTGGGCCAGTTCCTGCATCACTTTTTGCGGATCGGCACCCTGCTGCAGCGCCTGCAGCGCACGGCCTTCCAGTTCAGCGCGGATATCATCCGCCTGAGCACGGTATTCACGAATAGAGTTGACCGCGCCCTGGGAACGCAGCCAGGTCATGAAATCGCTGCATTCCTGCACCACGATACTTTCGGCCTGCACCGCAGCGGCTTTGCGCTGGGCAAGGTTCTGCTCAATGATGGCCTGCAGATCGTCAACGCTGTAGAGATAGGCATTCGCTAACTTGCCCACTTCCGGCTCTACGTCGCGCGGCACCGCAATATCCACCAGCAGCATTGGCTGGTTACGGCGCGCTTTGAGCGCCCGTTCCATCATGCCTTTACCAATGATGGGCAAGGGACTGGAGGTGGAAGTAATGACGATGTCGGCATCGGCCAGGCGCGCGTCGATGTCCGCAAGGCCAATCACTTCCGCGCCCACTTCTTTCGCCAGCGCGTCCGCGCGTTCGCGGGTACGGTTGGCAATAATCAGTTTTTTGACCTGATGTTCGCTCAGATGACGCGCCACCAGCTCGATGGTTTCCCCCGCGCCAACCAGTAACACGTTGACGGTGGAGAGGGACTCAAAGATCTGCCGCGCCAGCGTACAGGCGGCAAAGGCAACGGAAACGGCGTTCGCGCCAATCTCCGTTTCCGTACGCACGCGCTTGGCAACCGAGAAGGTTTTCTGGAACATACGTTCCAGTTCACTGCTCAGTGCATGACCGCGCTGCGAATCGGCAAAGGCTTTTTTCACCTGACCTAAAATCTGCGGCTCGCCCAGCACCAGCGAATCCAGCCCGCTGGCGACGCGCATAAGATGACTGACGGCCTCATTGTCCTGATGCCAGTAGAGGCTGTTACGTACATCCTCTTCATCAAGCTGGTGATAGTCACACAGCCAGCGCACCAGACGTTCCTGCAGATCGACCTGTTGCTCTACACTCAGGTAGAGTTCGGTTCGGTTACAGGTGGAGAGCACGACGCCACTCTGCACCATGGGCTGGGATAACAGGCTGTCTAAGGCCTGTTCCAGCGACTCCGGCCCGAACGCAACGCGTTCGCGCAGAGCAATGGGTGCAGTTTTGTGATTGATTCCGAGAGCGAGCAGCGTCATGGCGATTTAGGTTGGGTTGTCCCAATAATCTCAGGGTTTTGTGAAGCGCATTCTACAAGATGCAGCAGATCAAGAAAAGCCATACAAAGGCTATGACTGTAATAAGATTAAGCCGATCATAGCGATTTTGCCGTATAACAGCATTGACGGTTAAAATGCGGATGGTTAGCGTTACCTGTTACCAATGAAAAATGAGTCCGAGGAGATGACCACTTGATGCTTACTTCCCCACGCAATCTGTTGCGCCTTTTACCCCTGGCCGGTGCTGTTCTGCTGGCTGCCTGTAGCATCAATAAACCACAAGGTCCCGGCCCGAGCGCCACTGCACCCCAATGGCAACATCATCAGCAAGCGGTCAGTAAAGTGACGCAGTACCAGACGCGCGGCGCGTTCGCCTATCTGTCGGACAAACAAAAAGTCTATGCCCGCTTCAACTGGCAGCAGACCGCACCTGACCGTTATCGTCTGCTGTTAACCAACCCGTTAGGCAGCACAGAACTGCAGCTGGATGCGCAGGGTTCTGTGGTGCAGATCGTGGATAGCCAGGGCAAACGCTATGTCAGCAACGATGCGCAGAAGATGATCTCGCAGCTGACCGGCATGGATATTCCGCTGACCAACCTGCGTCAGTGGATGATGGGCCTGCCGGGCGATGCGACCGACTACCAGCTTAACGATCAGTATCAGTTGCGCAGCCTGAACTATCAGCATGATGGCCAGACCTGGCAGGTGACCATCGCCGGCTACGACAGCAACGTCACCCCTGCGCTGCCGGCCAGCCTGGAGCTGAAAGAAGGCGATCAGCGCATCAAGTTACGTATGGATAGCTGGACGCTGAAATGATCACCACCTGGCCTGCTCCGGCAAAACTGAACCTTTTTTTGTACATCACCGGGCGCCGGGCGGACGGTTACCATAACCTGCAAACTCTGTTTCAGTTTCTGGATTATGGCGACAGTCTGGAGATTGTTCCCAATCAGAGCGATGCCATTACCCTTCTCACACCCGTGTCCGGCGTGCCGGATGCTGAAAACCTGATCGTGCGTGCCGCCGACATGCTTAAGGCGGCTGCCCGGGAGAAGGGAACGCTACCGGCACAGGCGGGTGCGCGGATCGCTATTGAAAAGCGTTTGCCAATGGGCGGTGGACTGGGTGGCGGTTCTTCTGACGCCGCTACGGTTCTGGTGGCGCTTAATCATCTCTGGCAAACCGGTTTTTCGCCGACGGAACTGGCACAGATGGGCGTGAAACTGGGTGCGGATGTCCCGGTGTTCGTTAAAGGGCACGCCGCCTTCGCCGAAGGGGTCGGCGAGGTGCTTTCTCCCGCATCGCCTGCCGAAAAATGGTATCTTGTTGCCCATCCCGGCGTCAGCGTGGCCACGCCAGTGGTCTTTAACGATCCGGCACTTCCCCGTGACACGCCCGTGCGCACTTTATCAGCACTTTTACAGGCCCCCTTTCTTAACGATTGCGAATCAGTAGTAAGAAAACGTTTTCGTGAGGTTGATGAGCTTGTTTCATGGCTGCTAGAATACGCGCCGTCGCGCCTGACAGGGACAGGTGCTTGTGTGTTTGCTGAATTTGACACCGAGTACGCTGCTCGCCAGGTGCTGGAACTTGCCCCGTCATGGGTGCGCGGTTTTGTAGCCCGAGGCGTTAACGTCTCGCCGTTACAGCGCACTCTGCAAGGCGATTAGCGATAGCGTGACTGTGTCACCCTGTTCCAGATACAGCACGTTTCGCACTCACATACCCGTGTGAACGATCACGACAGTATTCGCCGGTTACTGTCATGACGTTCATTCTCTGGACGCAAAGCCTGAGGTTCTTCTCGTGCCTGATATGAAGCTTTTTGCTGGTAACGCCACCCCGGAACTAGCACAACGTATTGCCAACCGCCTTTACACCAGCCTGGGCGACGCCGCTGTCGGTCGTTTCAGTGATGGCGAAGTAAGCGTACAAATTAATGAAAATGTACGCGGTGGTGATATTTTCATCATCCAGTCCACCTGTGCTCCCACCAATGATAATTTGATGGAACTGGTCGTGATGGTCGACGCGCTGCGTCGTGCTTCAGCTGGTCGTATTACCGCTGTTATCCCCTACTTTGGTTATGCCCGTCAGGACCGCCGCGTGCGTTCTGCGCGTGTGCCTATTACCGCCAAAGTCGTGGCTGACTTTCTTTCCAGCGTCGGCGTTGACCGTGTTTTAACGGTTGACCTGCACGCTGAGCAGATCCAGGGCTTCTTCGACGTCCCGGTTGATAACGTCTTCGGCAGTCCCATTTTGCTGGAGGATATGTTACAGATTGGCCTGGAAAACCCGATTGTTGTTTCGCCTGACATTGGCGGCGTGGTTCGTGCCCGTGCTATTGCGAAACTGCTGAACGACACCGATATGGCCATCATCGACAAACGTCGCCCGCGTGCGAACGTTTCTCAGGTCATGCATATCATTGGTGACGTTGCGGGCCGTGACTGTGTGCTGGTCGATGACATGATCGACACCGGCGGCACACTGTGCAAAGCCGCGGAAGCGCTGAAAGAGCGCGGTGCCAAGCGCGTGTTCGCGTACGCGACGCACCCTATCTTCTCCGGTAACGCGGTGGAAAACTTACGTAAATCTGTCATCGATCAGGTTATCGTGTGTGACACCATTCCGTTATCCGAAGAGATGAAGTCGCTGCCAAACGTCCGTACCCTGACGCTGTCAGGCATGCTGGCAGAAGCCATTCGCCGCATCAGTAACGAAGAGTCCATTTCGGCAATGTTCGAACACTAATCTTCGCAGGTCGGACACGCTGTCCGGCCTTTTCTTTTGTCTGTACCTCTCCCCTTCCGACAAAGCTGCTTGATTCACAGAAATTTTCGTTATGAGTCACCGCCGTTATTGTCACGCTTACTACGAAAAACTCTTTCGCTGAAATTATCTTATCTGCTCTTTTGCCATTCTGCGTTGAGTGGTACTTTGCCCGCACTTTTTATTGCGATCGTTTTCCACTATGAACCTCGACGTCTATACGTTATTTATTTGCGAACTCTACGTACTGGGGTTTATGAGTCTGATCCTGGCATTTGCCTGGGTCGGTTCGCATTACGATCGCACGCTGGGCTATGTTTGCGTGGCCATTTTACTGACGCTGGTCGCCTTTATTCTCAGTAGCCTGCGCAGCCAGGGCTATCAGTTTTTACCGGTGGCCATGAGCAACGTGTTGCTTATGCTGGCTTACGGGGGATTGTTCAGCGCGTTTCGCACCTTTTGCGGTAAGCAGCCGGGGATGAGTGGTCTGGTCGGGGCGCTGATCTGGTCACTGCTCTGCCTGATTCCGGGATTTTATTACAGCTTATCGCTGCGCGTACTGGTGCTCTGCCTGCTCTGCATCGGGTATACCGGAGCGCTTATCTATTTTCTCTGGCTGGCGCGGCGCCATATGGATGCAACGTTCTGGCCTGCCCAGCTCCTGCTCTGGATTCACCTGATATTCCATGTGGCTCGCATATTTCTGGATAATTCCCGCCCGGTTGGCGTTCAGGGCGCGATAAGCGGCTCGAATTTCTCCGTCTATGTGATTATGGAATCCATGCTGTTTGTCATTGGGTTTACCGTGACGATTCTGGCGATGGTCAATAAGCGGACGCGCAATGCGCTGAAAGCGGCTTCACTGCACGATCCTCTGACCAATATCTGGAACCGTCGTGCGCTGTTTACCAGCGCCGAGGTGATGATTAAAGCCTGTCAGAAGCAGAATAAAGCGCTGACGGTGGTGTTATTCGATCTGGACCATTTTAAAGGTATTAATGACCGCTACGGGCATCATCAGGGCGACCAGGTTCTTATTGATTTCAGTCACCGTGTGTCCGGCATGCTGCCTGAAGGGGCGCGCTTTGCGCGACTGGGCGGCGAAGAATTTGCCGCCCTTCTGCCGATGAAGTCAGCGCAGGCTAACGTCTGGTGCGAGCAGGTGCGCCAGGCGATCCACCTTTCCCGACCGGGGCAGATTCCCTATTCCGTCAGCATTGGCTTCTCTACCGCCGACAATCGCCACATTGATTTTGGCGAACTGATGGCGCTGGCTGACAAAGCGCTCTATCAGGCAAAAGCCAAAGGCAGAAACCGAACCCAACCCTGCCTGACGTTGCCGGGAACGTGATTATGACGAGTGGTGGCTGCGGCGGCAGCGTTTATCGCCATAATGCCGCTCCCAGTAATAGCGATCTTCGACTTTCTCACGACCGCTAATACAGGCACCAGCCAGCCATAACAGTGCGCCAAAGAAAATCCCAAACATCGCCCCCTGCGCCAGTATCTGCGGCAGATTTAAAGAGGGAAGTTGGTTAATAATCGAAAAACCAACGCCGAATACCATGGTCACTAAGCCCAGTGCCATTAAGGCATTTCCTGCCATACGTGAGTGATGACGTTTCATCTTTCACCTCCTGACGGTGCGGTCCGATGAGCGCACACAATGTTAACCTGTCAGTAGTTTAGGCAATGACAGCAGGCTAATTTGTGCACTTCGTCACACTCAGAGCAGGATAAGTGTGACCAAAGCATAATTACAGCTTATTGATTTAGATGAAAAACAATTAATCACCGACACTAATAATTCGTGGCTCACACTTTGTGATCCGCAGCCTGGCACAGTAAACTACTGCCCTTTAGTGATAACAGCAGGATATTCCTTGTGAGCAGCATTAAACTGATTGTCGGCCTGGCGAATCCCGGTGCGGAATATGCCGCCACGCGCCATAACGCGGGTGCGTGGTATCTGGATTTGCTGGCTGAGCGGCACAATCAGTCGTTAAAAGAAGAAGCCAAATTTTTCGGTTATACGGCGCGACTGGCGCTGGCGGGCGAAGATGTCCGACTGCTGGTGCCCACCACCTTTATGAACCTCAGCGGCAAAGCGGTCGCGGCGATGGCGACCTTCTACCGTATTGCGCCCGAAGAAATTTTAGTGGCGCACGATGAACTCGATCTGCCGCCGGGCATTGCGAAATTCAAACAAGGCGGCGGTCACGGCGGTCATAACGGCCTGAAAGACATCATCAGCAAGCTGGGCAATAATAATAACTTTCATCGTCTGCGCATCGGCATCGGCCATCCCGGTGACCGCAACAAAGTGACCGGATTTGTGTTAGGCAAACCGCCCGCCAGCGAGCAAAAGCTGTGCGATGACGCCATTGATGAAGCAGCGCGCTGCACCGAACTGTGGCTGAAGGAAGATCGCATTAAGGCAATGAACCGCCTGCATGCCTTTAAGCCTGTCTAATCGCCCCGATTGTCGCGAATCTGTGTATAATGCGCCAAAATTATCTTACGTTTCCGGCGGCGCCTGCGTTCAGGCGTTGCCCATCCAGCTATAAAGGGTATTAAACCATGGGATTCAAATGCGGTATCGTGGGCCTGCCAAATGTCGGTAAATCCACTCTGTTTAACGCGCTGACAAAAGCGGGTATTGAAGCGGCGAACTTCCCCTTCTGCACCATTGAACCCAACACGGGCGTTGTACCTATGCCAGACCTGCGTCTGGATCAGCTGTCCGAGATCGTCAAGCCACAGCGCGTGGTTCCGACTACCATGGAATTCGTCGATATCGCCGGTCTGGTAAAAGGTGCATCAAAAGGTGAAGGCCTGGGCAACCAGTTCCTGACCAATATCCGTGAAACCGAAGCGATCGGCCACGTGGTTCGCTGCTTTGAAAACGACAATATTATCCACGTGAATAATAAAGTCGATCCGGCTGATGATATCGAAACCATCAACACCGAGCTGGCGCTGGCGGATCTGGACACCTGTGAACGTGCACTGCAGCGCGTGCAGAAAAAAGCCAAAGGTGGCGATAAAGACGCGAAAGCGGAACAGGCGGCGCTGGAGAAATGTCTGCCTCATCTGGAAAACGCGGGCATGCTGCGCGCGCTGGATCTGACCGATGAAGACAAAGCCGCCCTGCGTTATCTGAGCTTCCTGACGCTCAAGCCCACGATGTACATCGCCAATGTCAACGAAGATGGCTTTGAAAACAACCCGTACCTGGATAAAGTGCGCGAAATCGCCGCCAAAGAAGGTTCTGTCGTTGTGCCAGTCTGCGCCTCTGTCGAATCTGATATCGCCGAACTGGAAGACGAAGATCGTGACGAGTTTATGACCGAGCTGGGTATCGAAGAGCCAGGCCTGAACCGCGTGATTCGTGCCGGTTACGCACTGCTGAATCTGCAGACCTATTTCACCGCCGGCGTCAAAGAAGTACGCGCATGGACTATCCCTGTTGGCGCCACCGCCCCACAGGCCGCCGGTAAAATCCACACCGACTTCGAGAAAGGCTTTATTCGCGCACAAACGATCGCGTTTGAAGACTTTATTACCTATAAGGGTGAGCAAGGCGCGAAAGAAGCGGGCAAGATGCGTTCAGAAGGCAAAGAGTACATCGTTAAAGATGGCGATGTGATGAATTTCTTGTTTAACGTCTAAATAAGTTTTGTTGTCTCATGAGGTGTCATAACACCCCATGAAAACCACCTAAACCCTTAAAATCCACGCCATTGCGTGGATTTTTCATTCCAAATTGTCCCATGTTATTCCATGAAAGCGCATTCTAAAATGAGTACATAGATGAGTACAAATCGTTTCCATTATCATTTTAGGTGAGTACAATGATAATCTAGTAAATAGACATGGATCCGCTATGCTCACTGATACGCAATGCCGCACTGCTAGGTCGAAAGAAAAACTCTATCGACTCAACGACTTCAACGGTCTCTACCTGGAAGTGAAACCTAGCGGCAAAAAAGCATGGCGTTATCGATTTAAACTCAACGGTAAATCAAGCATGTTTGCGTTGGGTGAGTATCCAGCAGTAAAGCTCGCCGAAGCACGAGTAAAATGCGAGCAAGCGAGAAAGCAAGTTGCAGATGGAATCAACCCGGCACTGGCTCGTCAGTTAGATAAGATCCGCAAGGTCAATGATGCATTAAACACATTTGAGCTAATCGCCAAAGAATGGTTACAGATGAAAGACTGGGCAGAAATAACTAAAACTCGCCGACTGGATATGCTTGAACGTGTGGTATTTCCCTCAATCGGTAAGCTTCCTGTCAGAGAAATCAACTCACACCACATTCTTAAAATTCTTCAGGAAACTGCTAAACGCGGCGCACCAACTGTTGCCGCAGAAGCCCGACGTACCATATCATCGGTTTTCGAGTTAGCAGTGGCAACGCTTAGAGCTGATAGTGATCCTGTCTGGTCTGTGCGCAAGGCGCTTCCCGCGAATAAGACACAGCACAAACAAGCATTGAATACGAAGCAAATCAGTAAGCTATTAAGCTGTTTTGATAACAGTCGCGGCTCATATCAGGTTAACTATTGCATGTGGCTAATGTGGTGGACATTGGCGCGACCAACCGAAGTCACCGAGGCAGAATGGGAAGAATTCGATCTTGACAACGCACTATGGATCATTCCGGCAACGCGCATGAAAGCTCGCAGGGAACATGTTATTCCCCTTCCCTCCCAAGCCGTCAACATGCTCAGAACACTACAAGGATTAACCGGGCACCGACAGCATATTTTTCCGGGCAGGGATAACCCGCTAGGCCCAATGACATCGCACTCTCTGCGTCAGCTACTCAAAAGCCTCAGTTGGAGTGGAACTTACAGCCCTCATGCCACCAGAACTACGGGCAGTACACGTTTAAACGAGATGGGCTATCGACCTGATGCTATCGAAGCTCAGTTAGCGCACGCTGATACAAACAATGTTCGCCGCACGTACAATCATGCAACTTACATCGATGAACGAAAAGCGATGATGCAGGAATGGGCAGATAAGCTGGACGAGTGGGTAGCAGAATACGATTAGTACTTATTTAATCCAGGCAATTTCTTCTTTTTCTTTGCTCATCATCGGCACATTTCCGCTGCGGTGAAACGGCAATTCACATCGCCTTCTCTTGTGCGAAAAGTATTCCGTATGTTCTTTCTGCTGAATGTAGCGAAAGTCTTAAATACCCGCGTTGCGGTGCGTTTCGAACCGTACTTTACACTTAAAAGGATTTATTGACACTGCGCCCGGCAAGCGCGTTTTCCTTTCCTGTCTGATTATCTTTATGACATAAACCGAGGCTCTGCCCTGCTTTCAACAGGCGTACCTCTGGGACTGACGTAGGCGCTTTTATTCCGTTTTCCCGATAAAAAATGGATTCACAGTCAGGCGTGCGCTGACCTGGCTCCCGGCCCGCGAGGATGTCGGGCGACTAAGAGGTAATCTGGCAGATGAAAAAGGGGCCAGCGCGCTGGCCCGGATCTTCAGGATAAGGTTTGCGTTTCAGGCTGACGCTGACTGACCAGGCGTGGATGGAGAAACAACATACGTCCTGGCCCGCGATTAAGTAACGACCAGACCAGCAGCGACAGCAGTGTGCATACCGCCACACCGGTCACCGGCATCAGCAGCGCCCAGGCCCAGCTAAAGCCGGCATTGCCGAACCAGCCGAAATGCAGCGCCAGTGTGATAGCGCTCAGTCCGAGCAGTTCGATAAAAATGCGGTGTAACACATAGATTTGTAATGTATTTCGACCGATAGCGTTCAGCCAGGTCATTCTGAAATGCGCATTGAGAAAACGACACAGCACGATGCCAAACACGATCGTCAGCAGGCTGTAAAACGGGTTTTTATAGATGCCACCTGCATGATGGGCGATGCCGACAAGTGCAATCGCGCCAAGCCACAGCCAGTGACGTCCCTTGAGGGCGCTCAGTTCAATTAGCCTCGCGCTGAAAAATACGCCCAGCAGGAAATACAGAGAGTTCTGCGCCACGCTGGCCAGGCCCCATCCGGGGATCAGGTTAAACTGCGCAGCGTAGTTCGCCGCTATCGCCGCCGCCAGCAGAACCCTTTTCTGTTGATGGAAAAGCTTAGTCACCAGGAAAAACCCTGCCAGCGCGTACAGGTACCACAGGCTGGTCATCGACAGCATCAGCAGCTTAATAAACTCAAGAGGCGAATCCGCATAGGCGGCATTTTTGCTACTGGACAGCCGTTCGCCTAAATGGGTGGAAATGTAGTGGATACTCAGCCACTGAATCACGCCCCACAGCAGGTAGAGGTAAACAATATTGCTGAATTTTTTCGTAAACACTTCCTGCCAGCTTTTCTTCACGACCGCGTTAGCGGCCAGCAACCCAGACACAAAGAAGAAAGCGGGCATACGCAACGGCGAGAGCCAGGTATTAAACGCCACCCATCCTTGTGCCGGTAGCAGACCCGCGGTCAGATGATGAAGCGAGGGTGCGAACGTGGTGATGATGGCGTGATGCAGTACGACAAGTAAAATGCACCCTCCTTTGAGGGTATTGATCCAGAGGATTTCCTTCCTGGAGTGAGTCATTATAACGTCCCGACAGCGCGATGAATTTGTGAAGAATTATTAATATTTTCACTGTCACCTCAATCGGGGAGGTCTTAAAATTTACACTCTGTTACGTCATTGAAATATCATTTAGTATAACCGAAGCGATAACAACAGGTTAAGGAAAGACCAGCCGTAAATTTTCAGAAGAAACTGAGCGCGCAGGCAGGAAAAAAATAAATAAAACGCCGCCCGTGTCGGGCGGCATTTTGGGGATTATTGATTAAGAAATTTATCCAGAAACTGTCGGGTACGTGCCTGCTGAGGAGCGCTGAACAACGCTTTGGCCGGGCCCTGTTCTACCACGCGGCCCTGATCCATGAAAATCGCCCGGTCAGCGACATCACGGGCAAAGCTCATCTCATGGGTCACAATCACCATCGTGCGCTTTTCCTGCGCCAGCGCCCGGATCGTATTCAGCACTTCGCCCACCAGCTCGGGATCCAGCGCCGAGGTCGGTTCATCAAACAAAATGACTTCAGGCCGCATGGCAAGCGCGCGGGCAATGGCAACACGTTGTTGCTGTCCGCCGGAAAGACGACGTGGATAGCTGTCTTCTTTACCCTGCAATCCCACTTTTTCAAGCAGGCCACGCGCCCGTGCAACCGCGTCCGCTTTGGTTTCGCCTTTGACGATGACCGGCCCCTCAATAATGTTTTCCAGCACCGAGCGATGCGGAAACAAATTGAAGTTCTGAAACACAAACCCCACCTGCTGACGGAGTTGGCGCACCTGTTCTTTCTGCTTATTGATCCCCAGACTGGCGTCAATCGTAATATCACCGACTTTGATGCGCCCGGCCTCAGGCACTTCAAGCAGGTTGATGCTGCGCAACAGCGTCGTTTTACCGGATCCGCTCGGGCCGATAATCGCCACAATTTCACCCGGCGCAACATCCAGATCGATGCCGTGCAGTACCGTTTGGCCGTTAAACTGTTTCACCAGTTGGCGTACTTCAATGGCACTCATTTCGCCTCCTGATCCTGACGGTTAACGTGTGCTTCGAGCCGGTTCTGTAAGGCAGACAGCACGGTAGCCATGATCCAGTAGATAACCGAGGCCGCCAGATACATCGTAAATACCTCCAGCGTACGTGAGGTAATCAACTGGGCCTGACGAAATAACTCCGGTACCTGAATGGTCGCCGCCAGTGAGGTATCTTTGACCAGGCTGATGAAGCTGTTACCCAATGGCGGTAAAGCGGTACGGGCAGCCTGAGGCAAAATAACCCTGCGCAGCGTTTGCCACGGCGTCATGCCAATGCTGGCCGCCGCTTCCCACTGGCCGCGCTCAATCGCCGCAATGGCACCACGAAGCGATTCCGATGCATAGGCTGCTGTATTCAGCGACAAGCCAATCATCGCGGAAGGAATTGGATCCAGCTCAATGCCAAACTGGGGCAGACCGTAGTAGATCATAAACAACTGAGCGATAAGCGGCGTGCCACGAAAAATCGACACGTAGATACGTGCCAGCCAGCTGATGGGCCAAAAGCGCGACAAGCGCATCAGCGCCAGCACAAAGCCCAGTATCAGCCCAAAAAACATCCCGCCAATACTGAGCTGAAGCGTAAACAGCGCGCCTTTAAGAAGGAATGGTGCTGACTCCAGCACCAGTTGTAAACTTTCCTGCATTATTGCGTAACGTCCGCGCCAAACCATTTCTCAGACAGCTTTTTGAGCGTGCCGTCTTTCTGCATCTCTGCAATCGCCTGGTTAATGGCTTTCAGTAAATCTTCGTTACCTTTACGCAGTGCAACGCCCGCTTCAAGACGCGAGAACGCAGGGCCAGCAACGGCCATCGTGTCACTGGTTTTCTTCACCAGATCCAGTGCCGCCAGACGGTCCACCAGAATCGCATCAACGCGACCTGAACGCAGATCCTGGTATTTGGTAGGATCGTCATCATAGGTACGAACATCGACACCTTTCACGTTTGCACGTAACCACTGCTCGTAGTTGGTGCCCAGACCGACACCCACTTTTTTACCTGCCAGATCTTCGGGGCGGGTGATGCTGCCGGCATTTTTCTTCAGCGTCAGCGCCTGCACGCCCGAAATGGTGTACGGCGTGGAGAAGTCATATTTCTTTTTACGCTCATCGGAAATGGTGACCTGATTAATCACCACATCGATACGTTTGGAATCCAGCGCGGCCAGCATGCCATCCCATTTTGTCGGTTTCAGCACGGCTTTCACACCCATGTGTTTCGCCAGGTCCTGGGCGAACTCCACCTCAAATCCGGTCAGCTTGCCTTTTTCATCCTGGAAACTGAAAGGCGGATAGGTGCCTTCCAGGCCCACACGCAGTTCGCCTTTACTTTTCACTTGCTGCAGCAAATCTTCTGCGGCAAAGGTTTTAACACTAACGCCAGCAACCAGCGCAACCGCCATCATTCCCGTCACCAGCTGGCGACGAATCTGTGAGAAAGCCATGTGTACCCCATTTATTATTCGTGAGTGTGCTGTTGAGCGGCTAAACCCCGTTTGCCGCTCTGTCATTATGGGCGTTATTTACCTGAGACAGCAAAATAACGGCCGGATTATAAACCTTTTTTTCGCGACGTCTCAGACCGAAGGGTGATAAGCAAATAACGCGGGCGCACCGCCGGTATGCACAAACAGGAGCGGTCCTTCGCGGCGGAAACGATTCTGACTGATCCCGTCAATTAACCCCGCCATCGCTTTGCCAGTATAAACCGGGTCGAGCAGCAGGCCTTCCAGCCGGGCCAGCAGCTTGATCGCCTCTGTGCCCTCTTCATTTGGCTCGCCATAGCGTGGCCCAAAGTAGTCATCCCACAGCGTCACCGGCGCCTTTGCCTCTACCGACAACTGCGATGCCAGCGCCTGACGAATAGCATCCACTTTCGGCAGCTGTTCATCACGCTGACGGGATACGGTCACGCCCACCAGCTCGGTTTGCGGCATGAGGTGTTCCAGCCCAATGGCCAGCCCCGCATGCGTTCCGGCACTGCCAGACGCGACGACTACCGCAGCAAAGTCCACCACGCCTTCACTTTGATGCACGATCTCCTGGGCGCACTCTACGTAACCCAGCGCGCCTAGCGCGTTTGATCCACCAACAGGCAGGGTATAGGGTCGAAAACCCTGCGCCTCAAGGCGTTCCGCCTGTTCCGCCAGTTGTGCGGCAGGATCGGTCAGTGCCTCAACCATCACCACGTCAACGTCCATCAGTTCCAGCAGCAGCCGGTTACCGTTAGTGAGGTAATTCTCGCTCTGGGTCGCGATGGGGTTTTCGAGTAATGCCACGCATTTCAGCCCAAGTTTGGCCGCGACCGCAGCGGTCTGACGCACGTGGTTGGACTGGATCGCACCGGCGGTGAGCAGCACATCGGCCCCCTCACGCAGCGCATCGGCCGCCAGGAACTCCAGCTTGCGCAGTTTGTTGCCGCCCAGCGCCAGCGGCGTTACATCGTCGCGTTTGATAAAAATGTCACGACCTAAGAAGTCCGACAGACGGGGCAAAAATTCCAGAGGCGTGGGCGCACCCAGAAGTTCAATACGGGGAAACTGATGAATAAGATGTAAAGACAATGCGGCCTCCAGTCAGGCACAGAGCAGTTATCATTACAGTGTTACAGAAGATGAAGAAAGGATCATCCTGAATTGAGGTCAGGAACGTGGAAGACGGGAATGCACAACATCCCCACGTTTCTTCCGATGGTGAGAAGAAACGTGGGGCGGGAAATCGACTGACCGTGCATCCTGTGCCCGGCATTTTTCCCTTAACGTTGCTGCCAGCCTAAGAACTGGTCGTATTTGCGCAGCGCAATTCGATAATTATTGTTGCCTGCATCGGGTAAATCTTCTTCCAGGCATTGATGCCAGCTATTGCCTTTCAGTTTTTCTGCCGGAAAATTTCGCGCCTTCAGCGTATCGTCAAGCCGACGTAACCGAACCACATACTCACGAATCGTGCTTGGGCTCATTTCCGTCTGCTCGAACAGATATTGTTTAAACGCCATAATGTCAAAATAGTTAGGATGTGTATTACAAAAAATATCGCTGCAAAAACGACAAAGTGCCGTTAATTCTGGCTGCAGTTTTAGCCAGAGTGGCTCATCAATCATTTGGTCCATCCGTGCGATGGCCTCTTTATTGATGATCTGGCCACGAAAAACCAGCGCCATTCGGTCTAGTACTTTGCCACAGTGTGAACAATTGGTTTGGCTGTGTTTATAGTCTTTAAGATAGCGACTTAAAGGTCTGGCTTTGGTTTTGGCTCCCACTGTTGAGTCCCCGATTTCTTATATTTATAGATCTCCAGGAACTGAGCCTTCTAGCGCGCTCCCGTAAGTCGGGCACGCAAGCGTTTAATCGCCTGACTGTGCAGTTGGCTGACCCGGGATTCCCCGACATCAAGTACCGCGCCAATCTCTTTAAGATTCAGTTCTTCCTGGTAGTACAGTGTCAGCACCATTTTCTCGCGCTCAGGCAACGCCTCGATCGCTTCTATGACGCGTTCACGCAGACTCCCTTCCATTAACTGATGAAGTGGATTGGCCTCTTCGTGCCCTTCCGTCACCAGCTCCGCACTGTCACCGTGTTCTTCCCGATACTCGTCGTATGAAAAGAGCTGACTGTTGTTGGTATCCAACAGAATCTGCCGGTACTCTTCTATCGAAACATTCAACTGTTGCGCGACTTCCTGCTCGGAAGCGGCCCGACCCAGCATCTGCTCAACCTGATGCATGGCTCCGGCTACCTCACGTGCATTACGTCTGACGCTGCGTGGCGCCCAGTCCCGGCTGCGAAGCTCATCAAGCATTGCGCCACGAATGCGCTGGACTGCATACGTGGTAAAGGCGGTACCCTGAAGCGCGTCGTAGCGCTCCACCGCATTCAACAGACCAATGCCCCCGGCTTGCAGCAGATCGTCAAGTTCCACACTGGCAGGCAGGCGAACCTGCAAGCGCAGTGCTTCATGACGCACCAGTGGGACGTAGCGCTGCCAGAGCGAATGTTTGTCCATCACGCCTTCGGCGGTATAGAGATCGTTCACGTTGACTACCCTGCGTTAATGAAGTTATCGGCATGATTATGCAATTCTGTAGGACTTTCGATTGGCAGAATAGGCGGGATAAACCGAGGTTATTTCAAATTTGTGATGTTTCAGAGCGGAAGATTCCGCTCTGTCTCAACAGGCTAACCTAATGACAGTAAACGTTGACGAGTGGCGGAGGGCACGCTGTCCCATAAAGCACAAACCTGCCCTTCCATTTCCTGATAAAAAGGGCTAATGCTTTCGCGGGTTTTTTCATCCCCATTAAAACGGACCTTGCCGGAATCACCATCAATACTAATCATTCGGTTAACAAAAAGTCGCTGTAAATCGCTGCGCAGGAATAATCCGTTATCCACACTGTTATCCGCCAGAAAACCTTCATCATTCTCTCGCGTATCAATATGGCAGGCTTCCACCCATGGCCACGGATGCTGATCGATCAGGCTGGTGCCGGTAATGACACAGGCACCATAACGGGCTTTCACGGCGGCCATAAATTCGGCCTGGCTGGCTCGCTGCAGCACTTTAGCCTTTACCCGCCGCCCGACTTCAGTACCAGGCATCACTGCGGCGGGTGTTTTATGTCCGGGTGTACTCAGTACCACAATAAACTGGATACGCTGTGATTGCGGAAAGCACGGATTGGAGTGCATGTTAAACAACTGCCACCAGGCATCGTCGCCGTCTTCTCGCATCAGCACCAGTTTGTATCCCCGGCTGTTAATCAGGTTCTGCGCCTGTGCTGAATGGGGATCGATCATGGCATATACGTAGCTTTGGCCGATCACTTTCCACAAATTCTCCGCTTTGTCCTGCTCTCCCCGGCGGAAATAGTGAAAAGGAGCCTGCTGCTTCAGGTAATACTCAAAACGGCGCAGGTAATTTTTACGTTCATTGTCGTTCGCAATAAATAACAGGTCTTCCAGCGGACTGTTGCTCTCTTCCTGTGCGAAGACAGCACGAATCTTTAGCGTCCGAAAGCTGGTCGAAGGACTCAGCAGCGCTCGCGCTGTTAATTCTTTCTCATCAGGGTATTGCTGTGCATAGCGCCGGGCGATCTCCTCGAAGGAAAGCCGTTCACCCGGTAGCAGGTCATAGTTGAAGCGCATAACCACCCCAGAACACGCGAAGTTGTAGCCAAATTAAACTTATCCTGAAGAGTGTTATCGGCACCATCTGTATGAACTGTAACGTTTATCCAACTTTTATCGCGCCGAAAACTCTAATCCACAATCACTTCCGTCTGGCTGACGCGATTTGCATTACTGCGCGATAAAATGTGCCCGCTTCGCTTATGCTGATTTATTTCATTAGCCGCTATGGATACGGGGACGGACTTATCCTTGACTTTACCCGCTTTTTTGTCGGTTATTCGTGCCATTACTTTCACTCGAACACTCGTATTCTTTCACTATCACGCTGCACGCGCAGACGAGTTATGAAGGAAGCGAATGATGAAAGGCATAGTACTGGCAGGCGGAACCGGTTCCCGACTGCATCCGGTGACCTGTGGCGTCTCTAAGCAACTGCTGCCGGTCTATGACAAGCCCATGATCTATTATCCCCTTTCCGTCTTAATGCTCGCGGGGATCCAGGACATTCTGGTCATCACCACACCGGAAGATCCGGCTGGGTTTCAGCGCCTGCTTGGTGATGGTTCGCATTTTGGTGTTAATTTGCAGTATGCGGTTCAGCCGTCGCCTGATGGTCTGGCTCAGGCGTTTATTATTGGTGAGTCATTTGTTGCCGGTGAACGCTGCGCGCTGGTACTCGGCGATAATATTTTCTTTGGTCAAAGCTTCGGTAAGAAGCTGGAAGATGTCGTTGCACGCGATCAGGGCGCAACCGTATTTGGTTATCAGGTGATGGATCCGGAGCGCTTTGGCGTAGTGCAATTTGACAAGCAGTTCCGCGCCCTTTCCATCGAAGAAAAACCCGCCGTACCGAAATCCAACTATGCCGTGACGGGGTTGTATTTTTATGACAACAACGTCTGCGCCATGGCGCGTGAAGTGCGACCGTCTGAACGGGGCGAGCTGGAAATTACCACGCTCAATCAGATGTACCTTAATGATGGCTTACTTAACGTTGTAATCCTGGGCCGCGGTTTTGCCTGGTTGGATACAGGCACACATGAAAGCCTGCTTGAGGCCTCTCATTTCATTCACACCATTGAAAAACGTCAGGGATTTAAAATCGCCTGTCTGGAAGAAATCGCCTGGCGTAAAGGCTGGACAGACAACAACGCGCTGTTAAAGCGTGCGCATTATCTTGGCAAAACACAGTACGGCCAATATTTAAAAATGCTGGTGGAGGAATAACGTGGAAGTTAAAGCAACCCACATTGCTGACGTTAAAATTATTCAGCCGGCCGTATATGGCGACGCGCGCGGTTTCTTTTTGGAAACCTTTGAAAAACGCCGTTATCAGGATCTCCTGCAAACCGACCTTGAATTTGTTCAGGATAATTATTCCCGCTCTGCACGGCACGTCTTACGCGGCTTACATTTCCAGAAAACAGAGCCTCAAGGCAAACTGGTACGCGTGGTGCGCGGAGAAGTCTTTGATGTCGCCGTCGATATCCGCCCAAATTCGCCCACCTATGGTCAGTGGGTCAGTATTTTGCTTTCAGAAGAGAATAAAACTCAGCTATGGGTCCCACCAGGGCTCGCGCACGGTTTCGTCGTGCTCTCGGACATGGCTGACTTTGAATATAAATGTACTCAATATTACAACCCTAAGGATGAAGCCTGTCTGATGTGGAATGACCCCGATGTTGCGATTCAATGGCCTGTCGAACAGCCGATTCTGTCGGTAAAAGATCAACAAGGACTCTCGTTGCAGGAGTTGATGTAATGCGCGTTTTACTCACGGGTGCTTATGGCCAGTTAGAGCGTTGTTTACTGGATCGTTTTCCCGCCGACTGGATCACGCTGGCGTGTGGTTCGGCGGAACTGGATATTACCGATCGCGTTGCCGTTGTGCGCGTGGTTAAAAAATTTAAGCCCGATGTCATTATGAATGCAGCGGCTTATACCGCCGTTGACAAGGCAGAAACCGACCGGACACGAGCCTTAAAGATCAATGCGATTGGCCCTGAAAATCTGGCTCAGGCCGCCAAAATGATCGGGGCGCGTTTCATTCATATTTCCACAGATTATGTTTTCGACGGGGTGAAAAAAACGCCCTATACCGAACAGGATCCGCCCTGCCCGATTAATTTTTACGGCCTGAGTAAGTGGGAAGGTGAAAAGCGCGTCTTTGAGGTCCTGCCCGAGGCGATTGTGATTCGTACCTCATGGATGTTCAGCGAATACGGTAATAACTTCGTCAGTACCATGCTTCGTCTGGCGCAGACGCGTTCCGAGTTACATGTGGTGAACGATCAGTATGGCTGTCCGACCTACGCGGGTGATTTAGCCCAGGCCATGATCACGCTCGCCGACATGCCCGAAAAGCGCGGCCTTTACCATTACTGTGGCGACGTTGCCGTCAGCTGGTGCGAATTCGCTCAGACAATATTTGTCGCGGCGCAACAGGACGTGGTCGTGCATGGCATTATCAGCTCGCACTATCCGTCTGCGGCGATTCGGCCGGCGCGCAGTGTGATGAACAGTGACGCTCTCAGCACCATCGGCATCCCCCCCTCAGACTGGCAGGATAAACTTCGCCTCTGTCTGAATCACCTGGCAACACCCTTTCCCTACGCGAATACTTTATAAGGAGATAATTGAATGAAAGTAGCAACGATTGGTAACTGTCAGCTCGAAGTCGTTGGTCAGTTATTAAGTAATTATTCTGAGCTTCATCGTGGCGCAATAACACACGTTGTTAATACACCTCTGTATAAACTTGATGCTCAGCGAGACATTATCAATCTGATGCACGAACTTGAAAGCTGCGATCATATTTATATGCAGTATCATTCTGAACGCTGGGGTTTGCTGTCAACCGCGAAGCTGACCGAGTATTTCGATATCCGCATGGCTTTGTTGAATAAATGGATTTTATGCTGTGGTACTATGAAAACGGTTGTTTCAGATAACATAAAATCAATGCGTTACATGCTTGCGTATGACGGTGTTCTGTCTGGCATCAGCGTTTTCTACCAAAACAGTGCAGACAAAACAGAATGATTACCTATTATTCAACAAAGCCTATCCGCATATTACCCACAATGGAATCAAGCGTATCAGCACCGCAGTTAGGGTATTATTCTGCTGCCGTGCCCGATTTGATGGTGTATGTCGATTACCGTTTTTTGCATCTTTATCTGACCGCACATGCCTGTGCGGATGCCGTTACTGCGTACCACAATGTCAGTTACGACGCGGCCAGGCCGCATAACATGATCATGGACGACGCTAATCGCTACCAGCGGTTGTTCAAAGAAGGTAAGGTGGCGTTTGATTATTCAGACTTTTATCGGGACGCCCTGTTAAAAGATAAACATTGCTACAGCACGGTAAGCCACCCCAATAACAAACATTTAAGCATTTTCTTTAGTGCAATCTTTTTTGATTTATTTAAAGAGAATAAGAACTTCGATCTTGGCGGCAACGATTTGCTCAAAAACTATATTGCTCCAGAGGTAGGCAGTGGCGAACAGCATTATTTCATGATGCGCGAAACAGGGCTTTCTCTGGCCTGTAAAATTAACTATCACTTCTTTTCTTCACAACCGCGTGAACAACTCTCAGAAGCCTTACTGCGTTCCACTTATTATCGTAGCGGCTTTGTTGAATAATAGGTAATCATTCTGTTTTGTCTGCACTGTTTTGGTAGAAAACGCTGATGCCAGACAGAACACCGTCATACGCAAGCATGTAACGCATTGATTTTATGTTATCTGAAACAACCGTTTTCATAGTACCACAGCATAAAATCCATTTATTCAACAAAGCCTATCGTAGCCTGAAATCCGGCTATCAAAACCTCTGAGCCTTTGCTGTAAGCCTGAAGATGCATCTTATCGATCAGGCTTGTCAGCACACAAAACAGTACCATTCAGTCACGGCGGCAATGCAATCAATACTGCGATGTTGCTTTACTGTATTAATACAGCGTTATATCGCTTTGTGGCGTCTGCCTGTCTCTGCCATTCCGGTCATTATGACTCTGCATAAAACATTCACGTTGCCGCCAGAAAGAAGCGCGGTTCCTGACGGGCCTGCCTGTCCCCGTTTGCGTTAAATACACACTAAAAAGGGCTTTATTTACGGCATCAGTTCGGCCTGCCGGGATTACAATCTGCTATAAAAGCGCGCCTGGCACCCCATCCATACCAGGAAAAAACTTTGCCAGCTAAACAATGTGTTAGCTGCACCACCTCAGGCAAATCATAATGAGCAGTAATAAAAAAGCACTTATGCTGGATGCCGGTTTTGCTGCCATGCCTCTTTTGATGGCACTTAAGCATTCCGGTTATGAAACAGCCGTATGCAGCGGCAAACCGCAGGATCCGGGTCATCAACTCGCGGCCCACTCTTTTTGCCTGAATTATGCCAACGTACAGGACGTACTGACCCTGGCGAAATCACTCAATATTACATCACTTCTGCCTGGTGTTACCGATGTGTCTTACCTTACGGGTGCCAGTGTCGCTGAGGCAATGGGCTTACGCGGTTTTGATCGCCCTGATGTAGCAGAAATTATTTTTAAAAAAGACGTCTTCCGCCAGTGGGCACAGAAGAAGGGTTATCCAGTCCCTGTGGCCGTGAGCTGTCCTGAAGAGGCGGCGCAACTTCCGTTACCGTTGATGATAAAACCTGTCGATTCCTACAGCGGATTAGGGATTTCACTGGTGACTGAGCGCGAACACATCTCCGCCGCCTGGCGAGACGCCTGTGCGGCATCATCCTGTGGCCAGGCACTTATAGAGCGCTGGATAGCCGGTGATTTACACAGCCACTCCGCTTTTATCGTGAATGGAAAAGTGGCGGTCGAATATTTTGTTGATGAATTTTGTACCGTTTATCCCTGGCAGGTAAACAGTAGTAGCCTCAGCCTCAATCTTCCTGCGTCGATAAAAGACCAGGTCAGCGACTGTATACAGGCACTCGTTGATGAGCTCGGGCTTTGTGATGGTTTACTGCACACTCAGTTTATCTCGGATGGTAAAAGCTTTTCTCTGATAGAAATGACACGCCGATGCCCGGGTGACCTGTATAATCAACTCATTGAATACTCTACAGACACGCCTTATTCACTCTGGTTCACCCATGCCTTTACCGGCACGCCTTTTACGCCAGCCAGTCGGCGTCCCGAACATGTCAGATTAATCGCTCGCCATACTGTGTCCGTTGATCAGGAACAAACCTTTACCTCCGTCAGCTTCGCAGCATTACCGGCCAATATCCTTTCCTTTCTGCCACTTAAGAAAACAGGCGAGAGAATCCAGCGCGCGCCTCACGATCGCGCCGCGCTTATTTTTGCTGAATTCCACCAACGTGATGAACTGGCCCGCTTCACACCACAATTAAAAGATTTTTTTACGCTTGGTAAGTACTAGGAAACCGATATGAAAAAACGACTACAACTTGGTTTTATTGGCGGTGGCGCGAATTCGGCTATTGGTCTTACCCATAAAATTGCCTCTCAGCTCGACGGGGATTTTACGCTTGTGGCGGGCTGTTTTAGCCGCAATCCTGAGCAGAATCGTCACACGGGTGAGAGCTGGAATATTCATCCTGAACGTATTTACGACAGTATTCAGGCGTTTATTTTGCAGGAGCGCCATCATCTTGATGCAGTTGCGGTGTTAACACCCACCCCTGACCATCATGAAATTATCACCGCCTGTTTCGAAAACGGTCTGGCTGTAATTTGCGAAAAGGCGATGGTTGAAAGTCATCAAAGCGCTTTGCACATCATGAACAGCGAGCACCAACATCAGGCAAAATTGTTTGTCACTTACAATTACAGTGGCTATCCCATGGTGCGCGAACTGCAAAAGCGCGTACAGCGCGGCGATTTCGGGGCCATTCAGCAGGTCATGGTTGAAATGCCTCAGGAAGGTTTTGCACGCCATAATCAGCATGGCGATGTGCCAAAACCGCAGAGATGGCGGCAGCAGGATGCCGTCATTCCAACCGTTTCGCTCGATCTTGGCGTTCATGTTCACCAGCTTATTGAATTTATCACCGGGGATCACGCCGTAGATATTTATGCGATCAATGATACGTACGCCAAAATTCCCGGCGTTATCGACACCGTACATATCTTATCGCGTTATCAAAGCGGTATGACGTGTAATTACTGGTATGGCAAAGCCGCTCTGGGATACCGAAATGGCCTGCGGATTCGCGTCATGGGAAGTCAGGGCAGCGCAGAATGGCTCCAGATGGATCCTGAATTCCTGTATGTCAGCGGTTTGCAAGGCAGTCGTTCTGTTATCGATCGCACAGCCAATGACAACATTGTTGCTGCTGATGCACGTTACTGCCGTTTTAAAGCGGGTCACCCTGCTGGCTTTATTGAAGCATTTGCCAATTATTATGCTGACATTGCCTCTGCATTGAGAGGGGAACCTAACGATTACGTGATGGGTTCAGACGTTGCGGCTCGCGGGCTTCACTTTCTTGAAAGTGCCGCGAAAAGTGCAACAAGTCAGCAAAAATGTACCCTTTAAACGGCTTTGTTGAATAAATGGATTTTATGCTGTGGTACTATGAAAACGGTTGTTTCAGATAACATAAAATCAATGCGTTACATGCTTGCGTATGACGGTGTTCTGTCTGGCATCAGCGTTTTCTACCAAAACAGTGCAGACAAAACAGAATGATTACCTATTATTCAACAAAGCCCCTTTAAACAATAAAAAGATAAAATATAACGGAGTTCCTCATGAGTTTTCTTAGTGAAATAGTCGAGAAAAATAACCATTTTCTCGTTACGCTGGAGAAAATGTACCAAAACGGTAATCCGGTAGTCCTCATTGGCGCAGGCTGTCTGGCTACCAAGACCAGTGAATATATGGCTCGTAATCACTTGCATATCAATTATGTAGCGGTCAATGAAATGTATTTTTCTCCTGGTCAAACGTTAAACGAACTGACTGTTGTGCCTCTGGAAAGTTTGCTCAACACCAAAAAAAATATAATTTTATTATTGCACTACAGTATGTGGATCCGGCGTTTTTGAATTCATTATCAGACGTTCAATCTGAAGTGCTGGTCTATGCCCCCTCTTTTACGGGCGTAAACACCGAAGATATTATTTCCTATGATTTTTGTCAGACCCATGCTGACGCCCTGCATTCCTTATATGAAAGTCTTGGTGATGATAAATCTCGCGAGACGTTTATCGCATTCATGAATCAGCGTATTAGCGCACGCCCTGACTATATTAAAACAGTGTATGATGAGAACCATTACTTCCCAACCGACATTGTCGCGTTGAGTAAGTCCGAGGTTTTTGTTGACTGTGGCGCTTATAATGGTGACAGCGTGAATGCTTTCGAAGCCGCACTGGCCACCCGCGGACTCCCTTCGCCGAAAAAAATCTTTGCCTTCGAACCTGACGACGTCAATTATCCGTTGCTGTGTGCCGCTACAGCGGATAAAGCGTATTGTGAATGCCACCAGGCAGGCGTATGGAGTGAAGAGACAACGCTGTATTTCGACTCAGGAAAAGCGTTGGATTCAAAAATTACTGAAAAGGTCACGACTAACAGTATCGCATTAACCACACTCGATAGCGTTATTGCGGACAGTAAGGTGACATTTATCAAAATGGATATTGAAGGCGCTGAGCTTTCTGCGCTGGAGGGGGCGAAAAACAGTATTCAACGCTGTTACCCACTGTTGGCAATCAGCGCTTATCATAAACCGGATGATCTTATAAAGATTCCTGCTTATATCAAAAGCATTATGCCCGGGTATCGATTTTATCTCCGCGCCCATCATCCTGTTCATGCTTTTGAACTGGTGTTGTACGCGATTCCTGCCTGATTTTTTTTTGCATCAGCCCGGCTCTCGCGTATCAGCCGGGCAGAATTGTTCTCATTACCTGTATCCGTCGTCTGTGCCTTGGCTTTGTTGAATAAATCGAACTTTTGCTGAGTTGCAGGATCAGATCACGCATAATCCTGATAATGCAGGCAGTTCCGTGGCTAAGCAGAAATTCAAAATCACCAACTGGTGCAACTACAACAAGG